>JAILZF010000042.1 GCA_023512635.1 Alicyclobacillus sp.
GATTGACGGCGCCTTCCCTGGCGGGTAAGCTGTTGGCAGGTGAGCTGAGTACAGATTAGCTGAGCTGAGTCGAGCCAGAGGGATCTATGGATACCTTCCAACCCGGATTCCGTCTATCCTGGCCACAGCGATGCTGTGGCTTCTTTCGTGAATCCGCACCCTTTGGTTCAGCTCCAGCGCGAGCTGAAAGGATGGTGCGCGTGCTTCTCATCCTCGACAACTTCGATTCCTTCACGTATAACCTGGTGCAATACTGCGCAGAACTCGGGGCAGAGGTCCATGTGCTGCGCAACACAGCCACACTGGCTGAGCTGCAGGCTGTCCGCCCCGAGGCGTTGATTGTTTCACCGGGGCCGTGTACGCCCAACGAAGCGGGGGTTTCGCTGGACGCCATTCGCTATTTTGCCGGGCGTATTCCTGTGTTGGGGGTATGCCTGGGCCATCAGGCGCTGGGTCAAGCGTTCGGCGGGCGCGTCGTCCGCGCGCCCGTATTGATGCATGGCAAAACCTCGTGGATTTATCACACGGATGATGCACTGTTTCAAGGGATTCCTAATCCTTTTTCGGCTACTCGTTACCACTCGCTGGTTGTGGCGGCAGACTCCTTGCCTGACGCGTTCACGGTGACGGCAGAGTGCGACGGTTTGATTATGGGTTTGCGCCACCGGCCCACAGGGGCGGTGGGGGTACAGTTCCACCCTGAGTCGATTCTGACACCGTGGGGCAAAGTGTTGTTAGCCAACTTCTTGGGCCTTGATGCATCCGGTTTGATTGCGTCCATCGAGCCATCATCGCTGGCCGCAGGGGTGCCGAATCTGGCCCTGCAGGAGGGTGTGCGATGACTGCGGCGTACGTGCGGGAAGCCGCAGGGGATCCTTTTTACCTGTACCTGCACCTGACGGAGGCCTTGGGTGAGGGGCAGGTGTTCTTGCTCGACGCGGCGCAAGACGACGCCCATCCGGCATACCAAATGAGTCTGTTGGCAGCCTTGCCTGTATTAGAGCTGGCGGTCAAGGACCACCGCGTGCTGGTTTTTGCCGAGCCGGCTCTGCAGACGTATTTGTCCAGTCAGTTGCAAGCGGTCGGGTTCACCCTGGTTCCGGCGACAGCAGCGGATGGGTTTGCCCGCAGCGTCCTCACAGGCCCTCCCTGGGCGACGACGGTGGCAGACCCGATGGCCTTCCTAGAGGCTGTACGCGTTGTGTTGCGGCAGTTGCAAACAGCGCCGGAACCACCGTTTGCAGCCGGTTTTCTCGGCTACATTGGGTACGACGCTGTCCACTATTTAGAAAACCTGCCGCGGACGACCGTGGATGACCGAGGGTTACCTGATGTGCGCCTGCAGTGGCACGCCCTGACCCTGCACTGGGCAGACGGTCAAGTGCGCGGATATTCTGCGCTTGACATGCTGCAGCACATCCTCCCGCTGGAACGGTTGCAGGCGTGGGAGGCGGCAGTGTCCAAGGTGTGGGCGCTCACGGAGCAGTACATGACCCACCCCCGTCCGCCGCAGCTGGCTGCGGAACCGGCTGAGGTGAATGTCACCGCTGTGGATGACGTCTCGCAGGCGGCGTTTGAGGCCGCGGTGGTACGCGCCCAGGAGTACATCCGCGCCGGCGATATCTTTCAGGTGGTCCTCTCCAAGCGCGTGCGCGTAGCTCGGCAGGTGCCTTACGCCGTGGCGTACGACCGCTTGCGCCGACTCAACCCGTCACCGTATATGTTTGTCGCCACGTACCCGGACCTGCGCTTGTTTGGCGCCAGTCCGGAGGTGCAATTCCGCGCGGTTGATGGCGTGGCGCAAATGAAGCCGATAGCCGGAACCTCCAAAGGCCGGGGGCGGACGGCGGCGGAGGACGAGGCGTTGCGTCAGGCCTTGCTGCAGGATGAAAAAGAGCGGGCGGAGCATATTATGCTCGTCGACTTGTGCCGCAACGACCTGGGGCGGGTGTGTACCACCGGTTCAGTCCGCGTTGATAAGTTGTTGACGGTGGAGCCGTACTCACACCTGTTCCATCTGGTCTCGGAAGTGTCAGGAAAACTGCGGCCAGATGTTAGTGTCTTTCACGCATTGCTGGCCACCTTCCCGGCGGGCACCCTCACGGGGGCGCCGAAAATCCGGGCGATGGAAATCATCGACGAGCTGGAGCACTACGCGCGCGGGCCGTACGGTGGTCTGATTGGCATGGTCGACTTTGCGGCCAATGCCAACACGGCCATCATCATTCGTACGGTTATTGAATGGAACGGGCAGTACTACGTGCAGGCCGGCGCTGGCTTGGTGGCAGACAGCCAGCCGCGGCAAGAGTGGCTGGAGACCGGCCACAAGGCGGGGGCTATCATGGAAGTGCTGGGCGTTCGCCCGGCTGCGGTACGGACGTAACCCTGGCGAGACAGCGCGGTGCTGGGCAGAGCAGGTCTTGTGCACCAGCACCGGCTGTGGTATATTAGATGTCGTGACTCGCGCCTATAGCTCAGCGGATAGAGCACCGGTCTCCGGAACCGGGTGCGGGGGTTCGATTCCCTCTAGGCGCACCAGAGTAGTCAAGAAGCCTGTCCTGCGTGTGAGCAGGGCAGGCTTTTCGCTGTTCTTCAGCCATTCACCGCTGCCCGCGCCACCCGCACAGGATGCGCCGGCGAGGTGCAGCTTGGGCAGCCCCCGAGAAGATCTGCTGGTCCCTTGTCCGTTCAGGCTACTGTACGGTTCCTGTGTACGGGAACTGCGAGGTGTAGCCTTGGAACTGCTGATATGTCTGGTTGATTTTCGGCTGTTGTTCTGCTTCGACCTTGTACCAACCCTTTTGGAACATGAGGTTGTAGACATCGCGGCAGGCCTGGTGGGTCTCCGTCAAAACAGTCAGGACATCCTTGAACAAGGCGTCGTGGCTCGCCTCGCGCGTGGCGATGTTGAAGCTGTCTGTAAGGTATTTTTCCGTCGCCAAAATGTCTTGGAGGCGATCCCGGTCGTTCATCTGCGGACCTTTCACCTGGGGTTCACCTGGGGGTTTGGGGTTGCCGATTTGCATGAAAGACTGTGACCTCCTTTCTCCTTCCAGCGCGACCGTATGGCCCAGCGGTCTTATTGCGGGCCTTGTGGCATGGGCGGCAGTTGTGCCAACGCCGCGCTGTTGTTGACCTGTAAATGGCTGAGCAGTCGTTGGTACTGGCGCTGGTGCATCTGGCCGATGCGGTGGATGGCGTTGGCGACATCCGGATCGGTGCACTCTTGCGCGAAGTGTGCACACTTTTTAGCTGCCGCCAGCAGCCACGACAACTGGTCCTTTAAGTAGGAGCAGTCCTTGGTTGTAATCACCCGCGGCGGGGTGTTCAGGACAGGTTGGGCTTGTGCTTGCGTTCCGCGCGCGACGGGGGGCATGACAGGCTGCTTCTGCGCTGGCATCGGTTGTGGTCGCTGCACGCCGTCGATTCCTCCTTTGCAGCAGGCTGGCGGTCAGAGCCGCCTCGACGGTAGTGTTCACTGTCTGCGCGCGGATATGTAGCCCCTCAAAGGTTTGCACGACGGGTTTGCGCGACGGCGGCAGCAACGGCAGGCAGACGTGTTTTTATACCTGGTCTGGGCGGGGCCGTGCGGAGTGCGCGTACAAGCTGTACATCACAGCGATGCAGCGGTCCATCACCATGGTCCGGCCGTTTGCCTGGGCAAGTTCAGCCGCCGCCTCGTCATAGACCCCTTCTTGTGCCCAGATCACCGGGGCGTCGATTTGCAAAGCCTCTTCCACCACACCTTTGAGGGCGTCGCTGCGGCGAAAGACATTGACAATGTCAACCGGTTCGTGAATGTCAGTCAGGCGTGCCACGGCGCGTTCGCCTAACACTTCCTGCAGGTGCGGGTTGACGGGAATGATTTTGTACCCATGGCGTTGCAGTTGTTGGGCCACGCGGTAACTGTCCCGATCCGGGTTGTCCGAAAGCCCTACCACCGCAATGGTCTTCGACCGGCGCAAGATGTCGCCCAGTTCAGGGCCGGATGGGTTGGTGAACATACGCATCATCTCCTGCCCTAAGAGTACCCCGACGGGCGGGAAGCGGCAAGCTGGCGAGCGCGCGCCTGCCGCCGCCCCGGGCTACAGGCAAGCGGATTAAGGGCTGCTGGGGCTGTCGTAGTCGTGCAGGGTGTGCGTGCCGCCCATCATGTTGTACCCGTGGAACTTGGTGACCGTCACCGCAGGCCCTGTGGCGACCGCAGCGGTGTAGGGGGGGACCAACAGGAAGAACAACACAAAGATCACCAAAAACACCACGGCCCAGCGGGTAAACGCCCCAAACACACCGTACATGCAGCATCCCTCCTGGTTGAGATACCCCAAGGGATGCTGGGACAAACGCCGCACGGCACGGACACCTGCGGAATTGCAGGCCATGGACCACCTGGACTATACTTTTTTCGTTCCTATTCGCTATACTGAATAAAAATGCGATGATGGAGATGTTTATACATGAATCCTCAGGAGACGCGCCGTGTGCGCGTTGGCGTCATCGGCGCCTCTGGTTACGGGGGCGCCGAACTGGTTCGTTTGCTGCACCACCACCCCGGGGTAGAATTGACGTATCTTGGAGCGCATTCACAGACCGCTCCGGATGTAGCGCAGGTGTACCCGCACCTGCGCGGGCTGGGCATGGCCTTGGAGCCTTACCATGCGGACGTGGTCGCCGAGCGCTGTGAGGCGGCGTTTGTCGCCCTGCCTTCGGGAGTCAGCGGCAAGGTGGCGGCTGAACTGGCCGGGCGCGGCCTGCGCACGATTGACTTGTCGGGCGACTTGCGCCTGCCGGCAGACGTCTACCGCCAGTGGTACGCTCATGACCCGGTCGATCCCGCTGTTCAAGCGCAGGCGGTCTACGGTCTGACGGAATGGAACCGGCACGCGTTGCCGACGGCGCAGCTGGTGGCCAACCCGGGCTGTTACGCCACGGCGGTGTTGCTCGCTTTGTTGCCTTTGGCCGCAGCCGGTTGGCTGCCGGAGCGCGGGGTGGTGGTGGACGCCCAGTCGGGCGTCTCGGGTGCTGGCCGCACGCCAACCCAGAGTGCGCACCTGGGGGAGCTGTACGAGAACTTCTATCCGTACAAAGTAGGACGGCACCAGCACACGCCAGAGATAGAACAAGGGTTGGCGGTGTATACGCCGGTCCGCCTGCTCTTGACGACGCAGCTATTGCCGGCCGTGCGTGGCATTTACGCAGTGTCCTACGTACCGTTGCCGCAACCGGTTGGTCTGGACGAGGTGCGGGCGCGGTTTGCCGCCCAGTACGCCAAGGAACCGTTTGTGGATCTGTACGGACCCGGAGACATACCACAGCTCAAACACGTGCGCGGATCGAATAAGGTGGCCCTTGGCCTGGCGCTGGACGAGCGGACAGGTGTACTGCAGGTGTTTAGCGCTCTGGACAACCTGGTCAAAGGAGCAGCCGGGCAGGCGGTGCAAAATTTCAATGTCATGTACGGTTGGCCGGAGACGACGGCGTTGTCTGCGCTGGCGCTGTACCCGTAAACAGGCTGACGAGAAAGGGAGGAACGGCGTGGAGACAGCCGTGATGAAGGTCGGGGGGTCCCTGGAGGCGGCCGGGGGCGCACGCCTGGCGCCCGTGTTGGCAGACAGGTGGCAGGCAGGCCAACGCTTGCTGGTGGTGCACGGCGGCGGACCGCGCATCACCCAGGCGTTGCAAGCGCGCGGAATAGAACTGCCGTTTGTCGAGGGGCAGCGATTGACAACCGCAGCCGCGGTGGCCGTGGTCGACGAGGTGTTGTGCCGCGGGGTCAATCCGGACATCGTGGCAGACCTGCGGGCGGCCGGTTTGCCGGCCGTCGGCTTGACAAGCCAAGACCGGGTGGTCATCGCCCGGCCGAAACCAGGAATGCAGCGGACGGGTGAGGTCGCGGCAGTAGACGGGGCGCGCCTGCTCCAATGTCTTGGGCAAGGCCAGTTGCCGGTGGTGGCCCCGGTGGGCGTAGATGCGGACGGGAACCTGTATAACATCAACGCGGACCTAGCGGCCGCCAGTGTGGCCGGGGCCGTAGGGGCGGTGCGGATGGTGTTTTGCACCGATGTTCCGGGCATCTACGAGGACTTCGCGGCGCGCCGGCAGCTGTACACGGTGCCAGTCCGGCGCTTACAGGCATTGCAGGCGGAAGGCCGATTTCATGCTGGGATGATCCCCAAAGTGGAGTCTGTCCTGTCGGCGCTCCGACAGGGGGTGCAGGCGGCCTTCGTGGTCGACGGCCGTAACCCGGATGCGGTGGCTGCCGCCCTGTCCGGGCCGCTGGACGGGTCGTTTGCGCTCGGTACGTGTGTATTGGCAGATGCCCTGGGAGACTGACCCGGCAAACGAGGCACAGCAGGTCGCGTGGTTAGTCAAGGAGTGGTGGAGGGGCGCGTGACGGGTGAACAGACCAGGGATGGGCCCGGGGGTCCAACGGGATCGGACGGGGACTGAGGAGCGGTGGAGGGGAGAGAGAAACCGGTGGGAGATCAGCACGTGCTGGGGAACTATGGTGCGCGTGCACTGACGATGGTGCGCGGTGCCGGTGTCTATCTGTGGGATGAACAAGGTCAAAAGTATTTGGACTTCACAGCAGGTATCGCGGTGTGTTCGCTCGGCCACGCCCATCCGCGCCTGGCGGCTGTCTTGACGGAGCAGGCGGCGACCTTGATTCACTGTTCGAATTTGTATCAAAACCCTTGGCAAAACCAGCTGGCAGAGCGATTGGCGGGTCTGTCTGGGCTGGACAAGGCGTTTTTCTGCAACTCTGGGGCCGAGGCGAACGAGGCGGCGCTGAAGATTGCACGCCGCTACTTTGCCCAACAGGCGGACCGGCGGACTGAAGTGATTTCTCTGCCAGGGGCGTTTCATGGCCGCACCATGGGGGCGCTGTCCATCACGCCGAAACCGAAATACCATGAGGGGTTTACGCCGCTCGTCCCGGATTGTCATACACCGGCCACGCTGGCAGAGGTGCCGGGGGCCATCAGCGAGCGGACGGCCGCTTGTTTTGTCGAGGTGATTCAAGGCGAGGGCGGCGTACACCCGGTACCGCTTGACGTACTGCAGGCCATTCAACAGCGCTGCCGCGAGACGGGCACGCTGCTGGTGGTGGACGAGGTGCAGACGGGTGTAGGCCGGACGGGTACGATGTTTGCGTTTGAGCAGGCAGGCTTGCAGCCAGATATTGTAACGCTGGCCAAGGGCTTGGCAGGTGGAGTGCCGATTGGAGCGGTCCTGGTGCGCGAGCAAGTGGCCGGTGTGATGGGCGCAGGCAGCCACGGATCGACCTTTGGCGGGAATCCACTGGCGTGTGCGGCGGCGCTTTGCGTCTTAGACGAACTGGCGGCGGATGGGTTTTTGGCGCGAGTCAAGGCGGTAGGCCAGTACCTGGGTGAGCGCTTGCAGGAACTGGGCAGCGAAGTCAGCGGCCGTGGGCTGATGTGGGGAATCACGGTACCGGACGCACAGGCGTTTGTACGCGCGGCTGCGGCAGCAGGCGTGTTGGTCACTGCCGTCGGGGATCAGCGTGTGCGCTTTGTACCGCCGTTAATCCTCGAGCGCGAGCATGTGGACGAGTTGCTAGACCGTTTGCAGGCGCTGCGGGTGAGCGGTGGGCGTTGAGGAGTGGCGGATTGGCGGCCCCAGCATGGGCTGGGGGCGTATCAGGCCCGCGGCGGGCGTTCACGCAGCTCGGGCGGGCCAGTACAGACAAATCAGGCCCGCGGCGGGCGCTCACGCAGCTGCGGGCTCTGTGGGAGTTAAAGTTTGGTTGGACACGGAAAGTTCAGGCGTTGACGTGCACGGGGGTGCGTGCATGTGTATAATATATCATAGCTATTTCATCACACCGGTCAAATTTCCGGCAATACACACAATCTTTCCAGACCTTATGTGGTAGGGTATCGCGCTCGACCAGGTGAAAGTGGAGTTTACGAAAGAACTCAGTCTGATAGGTGAGCGACAACACCTGAGCAACCCCGAGCTGTTCCGCCTCTGCGATGACATGCTCGACCAGCTTGCGGCCGATTCCCATCCCTTGATAAGCGGGATCGACTGCTAAGGAGCGAACCTCGGCCAAGTCCTTCCACAGGACGTGCAAACCGACGGTCCCCACAACTTTGCCGTCGACCTCAGCGACGGTAAAGTTCAAAATGTGTTCATACAGGGATTTGGCACTGCGGGGCAGAAGCAGCCCTTGGTCCGCAAAATGTTGGATGAGCGGCTGCATGAACTCGACGTCTTGAACAGTGGCTTTGCGAATCACCACGGTGGGGCCCCCCTTTCAGTGCCCAAAAACGATTCGGCGTTGACGAATCTGTTATAACACGTCATTGTATTTATATTCAATATGTCGTATATTCTTTCTCGTACTTGTCGTTTCTTGACGCTTGCCGGTGTAGGCTGCATTGTGACATCCTCTGACTGCGTCAGAAGGTGCTCACAGGGGTTGCTTGCAGAGGTGCTGAGCTAAATCGTCAAAAATACGCAGCGCTCCGCACTTGTTCAAACAGCCTCTTCATCATATCCTATAAAGAATCGCAGAGAAAGAATGAGTGGAGGTTGTCGGTGGCCGCAAGCGCCGCCCTGACAAATACCCTGGAAAGGAAGTGACGTAGTTGAACCTGAACGCGCTCACGACGCAGATCAACCGCGAGCACGACGCTTGCGGCATCTTCGCCTGGATTGAAAAGACTGGTGTGCCGAGCCGAAAACCGGTGTTCATGGGCGTCCAGGCGCTGCGCGCGTTGTGGCACCGTGCCGGCTACGTCCACGGGGAAGGCGATGGCTGCGGCCTGCTGCTGGACATTCCTGCGCTGCTGTGGCGGCGGTGGTTGTCAGAAGCGGGGGCAGACAGCAGCCTCGTTGAAGACCCCCGCTTTTTCGTCGCGCATTTGTTTTTGCAGCGGGATCAAGCGGAGGAACGGCTCACACGCGTCCAACAAAAACTGGAAGCCGCCGGCTGCACGTTGCTGGTGGTACGCACCGGCCATACGTGTGAAGACGCGCTCGGGCCCTCGGCCCGCCGGGAAAATCCGGTATTTGTACAAATTGGCGGCTTGACTGCCGAAACAGCAGACGGTCCGCTGTACCGCCTTTCTGTGGATTTGGAAACCGACCGCGGTGTGCACGTGGTGTCCATCAGTCGCTCAACCGTGGTGTACAAAGTTGTCGGTGGTGGCGACGTGCTGTGGGCGTACTACGATGACATGCGCGATCCGTTTTTTACCACAGCCTTCGCGCTTGCTCATACCCGCTACTCGACCAACACGGCTACGGCGTTTTCGCGTGTACAACCGTTCTCGGCACTCGGCCACAACGGCGAGATCAACACCATCACGCGCTTTTATGCCGAAGCGCAGATGATTGGCATTCCGCTCGACGCGGGTTACAGCGATTCACAGATGGTCAACGGTGCGGTGGAGCACTTTACCAAAGAGCGCGGCTGGTCGCTGTTTGAGACAGCGGAGCTGTTGTTCCCGCCCATCATCAACGAGATCAAGCAAATGTCTGATGATCTCGCGGATTTATACATGTTCTACCGTGCGCTGTGGGGACCTTACGCCCAAGGCCCGGCGGCAGTCATGATGCGTGCGGGCAACGAGGCGGTCTTCAGCGTGGACGCTCTGGGTTTACGTCCGATGTGGTTGGTGGAGACGGGCGACGGTTACTGCTTCAGCTCAGAACAGGGCGTCATCCCGGCTAGTGAGTGGACCGCTGACCCGAAACCGCTGGCACCAGGGGAAAAGGTGGGGGTGACCCTAGGCCAGGGTTCGGTTCGGGTGCACCCGTACACCGAGTTGCAGCGCTTAGTACTGGAGCGCGCCCGCGCCCGCTTTGAGTTCAAGGGCGAGCACGAGTCGTTGCGTTTCACCGGACCTTATCCGACCGTCGAAGCGGCGCACCCGGTCCGCGATGACAAGCCGCGCTTGGTGCGGGCGGCGGCGTACGGTTGGCGCGACGACGACATGAAGCTGCTCGACTTTGAGGTACAGACCGGCGCCGAGCCCATCCGCTCGCTCGGCTGGGATGGCCCGCTGGCCGCGCTCGATAACGGGGTTCGCCAGCTGTCTGATTTCTTGCAGGAAACGGTGGCGGTGGTGACCAACCCGGCCATTGACCGCGAGCGCGAAATCGAGCACTTCAGTACACGGACAGTCATTGGTAAGCGTCCGTCGTTCGACGGGGCGTATGCGCATGCGCCACGCGTCGAGACGCAGTCACCGTTGCTTTTGGAGGAACTCCCTGCTGACCTGGAGATCAGCCGGGAGGACATCCAGGCTTTGGCCCATCGCCACGGTACGCTGTGCTACGAGGACGCGTTGGCGGCTTTGCATACGGAGCCGTACGGGACGGTCGAAATCCTGATTCACCGTGAGCCGGGCGAGAGCATCGAGGCGGCGCTGGAGCGGTTCCGTCAGGAGGCGTTGGCGGCGGTCCAGGCTGGTGCACACGCGGTCGTGCTGGATGACCGCCTACAGTTTGCGCGCGGTGGTTGGGTCGATCCGTTTTTGGCGGTGGCAGCTGTGCACAAAGCATTGTTGCGGCCTGCCTCTAAACGCGGCGGTGAGCACTTGCGCCGGCGTACCAGCTTAATCCTGCGCAGCGGCGGTCTCCGCAACTTGCACGACGTGATGGTGGCGGTGGGTCTGGGAGCGGACGCGGTCAACCCCTACTTGATGTGGGAGTTTGCCGCAGAAAAAGGCAGCATCGCCGGCCTGGAAAACCTGTACGTGGCGCTGTGCAAAGGGATTGAGAAGGTCATCTCGACCATCGGCATCCACGAAGTGCGCGGCTATGAACGGCTGTTTAGCGGCATCGGATTGGCTCCCGAGATTGCAGAGGTCCTTGGCGTTCCGAACTTCTGCGGCAGTGAGCAGGCCGGTTACGGCTTTGCTGAACTGGAGCAGGAGGCAGACAAGCGGAGCAAGGCGTATCAGGCGGGTGACCAGCGGCAAGTGGCCAAGAACCGTGTGTTCACCCTTTATCCGCGCGTCTGGAAGGCGGCCGGCCAGGTGGCCATGGGCCTCGCGTCATACGAAGAATTCGAGCAAAAGCTGGCGGAGCTGGAAAAAGAGCATCCGGTCAACTTGAAGCACCTGCTGCAATTGCGGACGAACGGTGAGACAGCCGGGGCGGAGTCTGTGGATACAACGATTGACGGCCACGCGTACCCGATTGTCATCAGCTCGATGTCGTTCGGTTCGCAAGGTGAGGTGGCGTACCGCGCCTATGCGGAAGCCGCGTACCGCTTGAACATCGTCGGTTTTAACGGAGAAGGCGGCGAAATCAAAGACATCTTGAC
>JAILZF010000043.1 GCA_023512635.1 Alicyclobacillus sp.
TGCGTCGAGTATAGGCGTCAATGACAAAAGTAGGTAATCCGGCAGCGTATAACACAATGTCGTCCGCCGTCTCCGGACCGACGCCGTATAAGGCCAGCAATTCTGAACGCAACGCCTCGGCTGGCTGGGCAAATAACCGCTCCAATTGACCCTCGTAGTGCGCCACAAGATACTCCGCCAGGTGTTTAAGTTTCTTGGCTTTCATTCGGTAAAATCGCGTAGACACCACGCACGCGGCCAGTTCCTCAAACGGCGCGGCGGCGAGGGCATGAAAATTTAACCAATCGCGCTGACGCAACTGGTCCAAAGCCCGTACCACGTTACTCCACGCGACGTTTTGTACCAAAATTGCCCCTATTACCACCTCTTCGGCCGTTTCAGCGGGCCACCAACCGCGATCGCCAAAGTGCGACAGCAGACGCTCATATACGTGAAGCAGCCGTGTTTGCGTCTGCTGGTGTACGCGCGGATGAGGGTGACACCTTTGCGGTGAGCAGAGGACTTGCGCAGGGTCTGGGCTGAGCGGCACAGCCGGCATGGGAGATCTCACGCTCCTTGTGACCTTTGAACAAGTCATTATACCACGGGTACGGGCCCCGTGTGTGCCCAGAGCCTAGAGCTGTGCATAGGTTAACAGCGAAGCAGCACCCTGCAGGTCTGCTCCAGCGCGTCCTGCGGCAGACGGCTGTTGCCGGTCTGTGGTAAACTATCGGCAGCCCGCCCGTGGGCAACGAGGCGAAGGGGAGGCAAATGGTTTGCGTCACCGGATCGACATCGACGGCATCACCGTCGCCTATGACGAAGATGGCGCGGGCGAACCCTTGTTGTTTTTGCACGGCTGGGGCGGTAGTGCACAGAGCTTCTTGCCGGTGTACCAAGCGTTCCAACCGTGGTTTCGCGTGCTCGCCATTGATTTTCCGGGATTTGGTGAGAGTTCACTGCCGCCAGAGACATGGGGAGTAGGAGAGTACGCAGCGTTGGTCCGCCAGTTTTTGCGACGCCTCGGGATAGAGCGGACACACATCATCGCCCATTCCTTTGGCGGGCGCGTAGCCATCTGGCTGGCGGCTCATGACCCGGACATGGTGGGCAAGTTGACCCTGGTGGACGCAGCTGGCGTCAAGCCGCAACGCCCACTATCGTATTACTGTAAAGTTTACGCATTTAAATGCTGCAAGACCCTGTACCGCTGGGGGCTGTTTGGGCCACGCAACGAGGAGCGGTTGGAGCGTTTGTACCGCCGCTTTGGCTCTAAAGACTTTCAGGAAGCCGGCCCGATGCGGCGCGTCATGGTCCGCGTGGTCAACCAGTACTTAGACGATTTGTTGCCGCGCATCCAAAGCCCAACGCTGCTGATATGGGGAGAGCACGACACGGCTACGCCAGTACGCGACGGCCGCGTGATGGAACGGTTGATTCCCGATGCCGGCCTGGTCGTGCTGCCAGGAGCGGGCCACTTTAGCTACCTTGATCAACTCGCGACTTTTAATAGGATTGTAAAGCACTTTTATCTGGGGGGGACTTGACGATGCCGGATACCCTCCGGGTGGTCTTAGGGCTTCTGTGTTGGCTGTATGTGTGGACGCGCACCGCACCATTGGTTTACTTGGCTCAGCGCGAGAGCTATCAGGTTACGGGGTACATACGCCATCATCTGTGGCGCACCATCCGCTGGCCCGACGGGGTGGCCTGGTTGGCGGCATTGGCTACAGCCATCGGCTGCTGGGCTGGAATGCCGGTTGTGTCAGTCGTAGCGGTGGCTGCCAGCGCGTTGTGCGGTTTGATCAGTTGGCTGCAGTGGCGTCAAGGCCTGCCGCACATGAAAGTTCGGTTGGTGTGGACAGCGCGGGCGCAACGCCTGGCCGCTGCCATGTGGCTGGTCAGTGCTTTGATGATCGCTGCGTTGACGAGTACGGTGCCAGCGTTGACAGGTGTCCCGGCAGCGGCTGTGGTGTGGGTTCTGGCATTGGCGATGACGTTGACGCGCCCTCTGGAAATGGCCATTCAACAGGGGTTTAAACGGCAGGCACAGACCCGTCTGGCGCAGTTGCGTTCGCTCACCGCCTTGCGCGTGGTGGGGATTACGGGCAGCTACGGTAAGACGAGCAGCAAATTTATCCTGGCGTCCATCTTGAGTACCAAGTACGACGTCCTGGCCACCCCTGCCAGTTACAACACTCCCATGGGCATCTGCAAGGTGGTCAATGAGCAACTGCAGGCTCATCACCAGGTGTTTATTGCTGAAATGGGCGCTCGCCACCGCGGGGATATCCGAGAATTGGCCAATCTGGTGCAACCCGACTGTGCCATCATCACGGCGGTTGGACCCGCGCACTTGGAGACACTCGGGTCCCTTGAAAACATTGCCCACACCAAGTTTGATCTAGCCCGTGGAACCGCCCCTGGAGGGCCCGTGGTGGTCAACGGGGACAACCCCTGGTGCCGGGCTGAAGCGCAGACGTTGCAGCGGGATGTCCTGTTTTACGGACTGTCCGGGGAACCGCACTTGGCAGCGTATGCCCGTGACTTGACCGTCAGCGAACAGGGGACGACGTTCACTCTGGTTTTCACGGGCGATGGGGAAATCCGCTGTCAAACCAAGCTGCTTGGCAAGCACAACGTTTTAAATATCGTTGGTGCAGCTCTGCTCGCCCGGCGCATGGGGCTCAGCCTCGAAGAGATTGCACAGGGCATTGCCCGTATCCAACCCGTGGAGCACCGCTTGCAACTTATCGATCCCGGGACAGGTGTATTGATTATCGATGATGCCTTCAACTCGAATCCAGAAGGCGCCGCAGCAGCTCTGGAGGTGTTGGCGGGGTTTCACGGCCGGCGCAAATGGATTGTAACGCCCGGTATGGTGGAACTGGGTGCGGAAAGTGCTGCTGTGCATCGGGCATGGGGAGAGCGCATGGCCGCGGTGTGCGACCGCGTGGTGTTGGTGGGGCGTCTGAATGCGGATGCCATGTTGGCAGGGCTTCGAGCGGCGGGGTTTCCGGAAGACCACGTGATGGTGGCGGCAAGTTTAGCTGAAGCTCAACAGCGTTACCTCAGTCAGTTGCGGCCGGGAGATGTCGTATTGTTTGAAAACGACCTGCCGGACCACCTGGAGCGGGGTTAATGGCCACGCAATGACCGTCTATCTGTCGGGCTATGAAGTTCGGCTGAAGGGCAACGACAGGGTGCAACCTGCTCGCAGTACACTCGCCGGGACGCCGGCTGCAAGGAGGAGGTAAGCGTGGAAACTGTGGCGGTGATCTTTGGCGGTCGCTCTGTCGAACATGAGGTGTCGGTAGTGACCGCCATCCAAGCAATGGAAAACCTTGACCGGGATCGATTTCGTCCCCTGCCCATTTATATTGCAAAAGATGGGGTGTGGTATTCTCACCCCGAGATGATAAGTCTGGTGTCGTTCCGCCGGGAGCGGTTGGACATGACGCTGGCCAACGCATATCGGGTACATTGGGACCCAGTTCCTGGCGCGCCGCTGACCTTGGAACCACCGTCAGGCAACGAGCGGCGCGGTTGGTTTGGCAAGGCAAAAGCGAAGGCCCTTGAGCAAGTCCGCGTCTCTGCGGCGCTGCTCGCTCTCCACGGAACGTACGGCGAAGACGGCAGCGTACAAGGGTTTCTTGAGCTGGTTGGAGTTCCTTACAGCAGCGCCGGTGTGGTCGGTTCGGCGGTGGGGATGGATAAGATTGTAATGAAATCCGTCTTCCGCGGCTGTGGCTTGCCGGTGGTCGCTTACCAATGGTTTACCCGGGAAGCGTGGCTGGAGCAACCGGAGCAGGTTTTGGACCGGTTGGAAGCCCAGCTTCGTTACCCCTTGTTTGTGAAGCCGAGCAACCTTGGGTCGTCCGTCGGGATCTCCAAGGCGCAGAACCGCGAACAGCTGCGGGCGTCGATTGAAGTTGCACAACACTACGATACCCGCATTTTGGTTGAAGAAGGGGTGGCGGATGCCATCGAGATCAACGTCTCTGTGTTAGGTGACGAGCTGTCTGCGCGTGCTTCGGTCTGTGAGCGGCCGCTGACTTGGGAGCAGTTCTTAACCTACGATGACAAGTACATCCGCGGGAATTTTAATAAATCGGGAGGACTGGCTCGTGAACTCCCGGCGCGCTTGCCGGAGGAGGTGGCGGCACGTGTCCAAGCGCTGGCAGTGGAGGCGTTTCATGCGGTTCAGGCGCGCGGGGTGGTACGCGTGGATTTCTTGCTCACCCCGCAATTCGACGTGTTCATCAATGAGATCAACACCATCCCCGGTTCGTTGGCGTTTTATCTGTGGGAGCCGCAGGGGATGAGTTACCGCGACTTGCTAAGTGAGTTGATCTCCATTGCCCAGCGCAGTGCCGCTCGCAAGGCGCGGAATCAGACGGATTTTGGCAGTGATTTACTAGAACACTTTCAATCCGGAAGCAAAAGCTCTGTCAAAGGAGGAGGCAGCAAAGGACGACCGCTCGTTTGAGGGACGTCGCCGCCGGCTGATTCGGTGTTCTGTCACACAACCCAATCGGTGGTTTCTGGCTCATATAGGACGTCTGATGTATACTAGGAAGGATTCGGGAGACGACTGGGGCAGCGGCGCATGTGTCAGGAGAAGGGGTGTGAGGCCGGCATGGCTACCCGGCATGCAAACAGAGGAAGTCTCGGACTTGTTGCGGTGGCCGTGGCGGTCTTGTTATGGATTGTTTTGGTGATTCGCGGTGAGCGGACAGAGCCTTTGGCGGCCGGATCGACCTTACAACAAGAAGTGTTGGCGATTGCCAATCACCTGCGCATACCCGGCGAACAAGACACGCTCACAGCCGCCGTCTCGACTGACCCGGCCGCTCAACACATGCGGTACGAGATTCAACAGATGCTACTAGCTGGGAAAAAGCCAGCAGACATTGTCCAGCAGATGATTGCCGAGTACGGACCAGGTGCGTACGCTGCTCCCCCCCGCCAAGGCGTGGGCTGGTTGGCGTGGGGGATGCCCGCAGCAGCAGGCTTGGGCCTGTTGACGGGAGCCACGCTGTACGCGCGGCGCCGCTTCCGGCAGCCATGGCGTAGGACAGAGCCCGCCCAGGGGGCGTGGCCGTTAGACACCGCGGACGCAGCTGGGGAGGAAGGAAAGGCCGGGCGGGATGAGCTCGCTGCGGTAGAACAGCGGTTGCGTGACTTCGTCTAAATCCTGTCTCATCCATCGAGCCGGTACGGAACGGTTATGACCGTGCGCCTGGACAGGCTTGTAGGTTGTGAACAGTTACTCGGGAAGAGGAGGCGTCTGGTGTGGTATTGCGTTCGGCGCGAGCCAAGCTGATCTGTGCCCTGGTCTTGGTGGTGGCGTGCCTCGCTTGGCTCATCCACACCGCGGTCAGCAAGGCGGCTACCTACTACCTTACCGTTCATGAACTTTATCAACAAGGGCCACAGGCGATTGGCGAGGAAGTGACCGTCAGTGGCACGATTGTAGGCGCTTCAGTACGATGGAACCCAGCCAGCCAAGAGCTGCGTTTTGCCGTACGCGACAACGCGCAAAGCAAACCGTTGCCCGTGGTGTACCACGGCGACCGACCGGACGACTTTACAGGGGACTGGCCGGTGGTGGTTACGGGCCGATTAACGGCACAAGGCGATTTTGTTGCGGACAAGCTGCTCGTTAAATGCCCGTCGAAGTATGAGGCGCAAACGCCATCGGCTGGCGCAACGGCCCAGCCAGGGGCTACATCCCCTGCTGTCGCGGATTCGGCTGGCCAACAGGCAAAGTAAAGCAGGGAGGACGTCGGGCCGTGGTCATGGGCATCCTTGGACAAGCTGCGCTGCGTGGATTGTGGGCGGTGGCTTGTGTCGCTGTTTTCGTTCACATCGCGGCCATCCGTACTGGCCGGTCTGGCTGGCGCCGCGTCAGCCGGGCTGCGATGGCGTTGTTGTTGATGTGCAGTGCTATCGCATCTGCAGCTTTGATTGGTCTGCTGCTGACCGAGAACGACACCTATGCGTATGTGGCTGAGTATACGGGGCCGGGATTGCCGTGGGTGTACCGTATTGCTGCGTTCTGGGGCGGGAATGCCGGTTCCCTGCTGTTATGGGCGCTGGTGTTAACGCTCTACGGGACAGTTGTTGCGTACACGCAGCACATCGACAGCTCACGCATGCAACCCCGAGTGTCTGTCGTCTTGACAGCATTGGTCCTTTTTTACGCCACCCTGCTCAATACCCAAGCCAACCCATTCCTGCGCCTGCCTACGCCCATGCCCCCCAGTGGCTTAAACCCTCTGCTGCAGAACCCAGGCATGACGGTCCATCCGGTGAACGTGTACTTAGGTTACGTCGGTTTTGCCGTACCGTTTGCCTATGCGGTTGCGGCACTTTGGCTTGGCCGGACGGACGCCGTATGGCTCCAAGTCACACGCCGCTGGACGCTTATCTCGTGGTTGTTTTTGAGTATCGGGATCCTGTACGGTGCCCACTGGTCCTACGAAGAGTTGGGTTGGGGCGGATACTGGGCTTGGGACCCTGTGGAGAATGCCGCGTTGCTGCCTTGGCTCACCGCCACAGCGTTTTTGCACTCAGCCATTGTTCAGGAAAAGCGCGGCTTGCTAAAAGCGTGGAACATGATCTTAATTGCTGTAACGTTTGATCTCACTTTGCTGGGGACGTTTCTAACCCGCAGCGGTGTGCTCTGGAGCATCCATGCGTTTGCCAACGGCCCACTCGGCGTTGCGTTCTTAACCCTGTTAGGAATCAGCACCGTGTTGGCTGCCATTTTGATCATTTGGCGTTGGCCCCAGTTGCGTACGCACCGTTCCCTGGATGCCTTGGCCTCGAAAGAATCGGCGTTTCTGCTCAACAATGTTTTGTTTTTAGCTTGTGCGTTTGCCGTCCTCTGGGGGACGGTCTTCCCCTTGGTGTCTGAGGCGGTGGGTGGCCGCAAACTGATGGTAGGCGCCCCGTTTTATAATACGGTCACCCTGCCGCTTGCGGTGACCATCCTTGCTTTGATGGGGATAGGGCCGTTGCTTGCCTGGCGGCGGGCACGCGGGCGTGCAGTCTGGACGGCAGTAGCGGGACCCCTATGGCTCTCGGCCGTCCTAGCAACAGGTGGAACGGTGGTTATGCAGCACGCGTACCCGCACCGTTCCATGTTGGCAGCGCTGGCGTTGTGGGCAGCGCTGTTTGCCGCGCTGTCGGTGTTCCGCGAATTTGCCCACGCCGTACGCGCGCGTACACAGCTGACAGGCGATCCGTTGGGGCGTAGCCTGCTCCGGTTGTTGACACTGCATCGCCGGCGATTCGGCGGTTACATGGTGCACCTCGGAGTCGCGGTGATGGCCGTCGGCATTGTGGGCTCTGGCGCCTACCATGAAGATGTTCAGGTGCAATTGCGCCCAGGACAAACGGCTGCCCTGGGTCCGTACAGCGTATCCTTTGCCGGCATGGGTGTACGCAACGACAGCCAGGGCAGGGAGTTATACGCCAATCTCGTGGTGGCCCGTCAAGGTCGTAACCTTGGGGTCTTACAGCCGGGTGCGGAGTTTTACCAGAATGGCCAGCAACCGACCACACAAGTTGCCTTGTATTCACGCCCGCTGCAAGACCTCTATGCGGTGCTGCTGGGTACAGCACCTAACCAAGGAGATGCTGCTGTGTTCGACTTGCATGTGAACCCCTTGGTGCAGTGGATCTGGTGGGGTGGATACCTGTTTATATTGGGTACCTTGGTCAGCCTGTGGCCTGAGCGAGTGCGAGCGGTGCGGGCTCCCCTCTCCACAGCATGGAATAGCCAGCGGACAGAGCTGTACCGGCAGTGGGCTGAGCTGGAGTACGATTGGCGAGCAGGCAAGGTTACAGATTCAGACTACAGGGCGGCACGGGCAGCGCTTGTCAACACCCTGGCGGCCGCCGAGGCTGATGAACAGGCCTTGCGTGCACGTTTGGAACAGGAGCTCTTGTCTGACCTGACTTTGTCTGCCCCAGCCAGTAGTCCAGTCCTATCCGGGCAGCGGAAGGAATGTTAGCAAGCTACGGTGCCTCGAGAAGGAGGAACTTCAGGCATGAACCCGCCTGGTCAATCCACATTAGGGGAATGCGAGCCGACCATGCCGCACTCGACTGGTTTGTCCAACCGCCCTATGACCAGGCCATCCCGATGGCGTACGCGGATGGCTTGGCGTCTGGGAGGACGCGTTTGCTTAGAGGTTTGCCTAGGCTTGGCTGCGGTGCGTATGCCGCAAGCGTTGGCTGCCGCTGCTGAACTTCAGGCGCCAAGTGTACAAATCTACCTGGTTCCGGCGCCGGCGGCTCATCGTTTGCACGTCATGGAAACGTTGGCGTTGGAGAACCCGGCTGATACGTCGTCGGACTTGCACTGGCCTTTGCCGGCGGGTGCGGAACAGGTGACCGTGCAATGGGGAAACGGTGGCGAGCAACCGGTCAACAGTCCGGAGCTCAATTGGCCGGACGCAGTACCAGGACACGGCCGGGTGCAAGTCACGATCACGTTTATGTTGCCATGGCCGGGACAGGCTGAGACGTTGTCATGGCCCTTTCCCGTTGCGGCCGACCAGGCTGTCGTGTACGTACCGGAAACTGGTTTTTCTTTGTCGGCGCCAGGGTTGCTGACCAGCACCCAGTCTGTCGATATTGCTGGGACCACCTTCCGGGCGTTTACCCGCTTAGGCATTCCGGCGCACAGCTTATGGCAAATGCAGCTACAAGCGCTGCCGACTGCACCGTCGGCGAGCCGCGGGCCAGCCGCTACGGCACCTGCTGCAGCGGCTGGCGGCAGTACCGCCCGCCTGCCGGATGTGTCCACTCAGACGGAATCCATCGCCAACCTTCCCGTGTTGGGGACAGGGACCAATATGCGCACCAACAACGCTGAGGCCCTCACCAATCTGGGGCTGGTGGTCCTGGTGTTGGTCATTGGCCTGGTAGGCATGCGGACAGGGGGCCGCAGCAAGCGTCCCCAGACCCTGCGCCCAGAGCGAGCGGAAGACGCCCTGTGGGAGGCTTGGTTGACTGTCGAGCAACAACGCGCACACGGTGTTCTCGCTGAACCGCTGTTTCTCGCCCGCCGCGAAGAGATAAAACGACAGCTGCTGGCTCTGCGCCAGCAGCGGCAGCAAGGCGGGTGACGCGGGTGTTGCAGCTAGACCAGGTAAGCAAGGCGTACGACCTGCTGCCAGTTCTTGAAGACATCTCCTTGACCGTAGCCCCTGGACGCACGCATTGGCTGGTGGCCCCCAACGGCAGCGGGAAAACCACGCTGCTGCTCTTGATGGCCGGTGTGACTCGGCCTTCGCGCGGGCGCGTGCTGTGGCAAGGGCAGCCGTTGGACGCATCCGCTCGGCGCGCGCTCGGTCTGGTGCTACAAGAGCCCATGCTGTACGCGGATTTGACAGGGTTTGAAAACCTCTCTCTCTGGGCTTCGCTCTACGGCGTGGCACAGCCGCGCCGCGCCGCCCGGCAGTGGCTGGAGGCCGCTGGGCTGGCAGCGGCTGCACACCAGCGGCTGCGCACTTACTCCAAAGGCATGCGCCAACGGTTGGCATTGTGCCGTGCCTTGCTACACCAACCGTGCGTCCTTTTGCTGGACGAGCCGTTTGACGGCCTGGACGGGTCTGCACGGGCCTGGGCTAGCGCCCAGTTGGCGCAGGCGCGAGCGCAAGGGACGGCGCTGTTTGTGGTCACTCACCAACCGCTTCCCGGGTTGCCGCCTGACTATGTCTGGACCCTGCGCTATGGCAGGTTGCTGCCTTTGCCAGCGGCAGAGTGGGGAGGCCACGCAGGCTTGCAGGGCCCCGCAGAGGGGTCCCCAGCGCCGCCGGCCAGGTCTCTCGCCCAACCTCCTGCCATCGGAGGCGGCCAGCGATGAGGCGGTTAGGCCAAGCCCTGCTGTGGTTGGTCTGGAAAGATCTAGCAAGCGAATTCAGGCGTTGGCGGTTTTTGGCGAGCAGCGTGTGTTTTGGGGTGCTGCTGCTGTTGGTGAGCGGGGTGGCACTGGATGCGGCGCCGCACCTGCCGGTCAATTGGGTGGCAGGATTGATCTGGATGAACGTGTTTTACGCTGCCACGGTGGGTGTCAACCGCTACGACGTCAAGGAGCAGGAGTGGGGGGCTGCCATTGCTTTGCTGGTTGCCCCGCTCGACCGCAGCGTGCTGTTTTACGCTCGCTGGTTGAGCAGCACCGTGTTTGTGTTGCTTTCCACCGCCGTGTTGGTGGGAGCGGCACTGATCGTATTAAACCAACCCTGGCCGCAAAAACCCGCAGCGTTTGTCGCCACGCTGGCGGCTGGGGCGGCCGGATTGACCGGAACGGCAGCCTGGGTTTCAGCCTTGACCCAGCATAGTGCGGCGCGCGAGGTCTTGGCGCCGCTGTTGTTGTTTCCGTTGGCACTCCCGTTGTTTATTGCGCTCATTCGCTTAACGCAACACGCGCTCCAGCCGCAACTCGCCAGTATCAGCGTGTGGCCAGACGTGGTGGCCTGTTACCTGGGGGCGCTGGCGGTGTTGCCCTGGCTGACCTACGAGTCATTGCTGGAGGTGTAACATGAAACGCAGCAGGCTATGGTATGCGGCCACCGCGGTCGTGGCCCTGCTAGGTTGGGTATTTCTTTACTTGGCGTTGCTGGCCTCGCCGCCCGAACGCGTCATGGGTCAACTGGTCCGCATCATGTACTTTCACGTGGCCTGTGCCTGGGTGGCCCTGTTTGCGTTTACCGTCGCCTGTGTGGCCGCTGCCATCTACCTGTGGCGGCGCAATTTGCGCTGGGATGCGCTGTCTGCGTGTTCGATTGAGGTGGGCCTCGTCTACACCACGTTGACCTTGGCCTCGGGTTCGCTGTGGGCCAAACCGGTGTGGAACACCTGGTGGACTTGGGACCCGCGCTTGACCACAACGCTTATCCTCTGGTTCTTGTACGCGGCTTACCTGTTATTGCGCGGTACCATTAGCGGTGCGCAGCGGCGAGCGCGCGTCAGCGCGGTGTTGGCCATCCTGGCGTTTGTCGATGTGCCCATCATCCACTTGTCGGTCACGTGGTGGCGGTCCATTCACCCAGCGGTGGTCGATGACACAGGGTTTCACATGCCCCCCGCCATGACGCATGCCTTGCTGTGCGGCTTTGCTGCGTTTTTGGCATGGTACGGGC
>JAILZF010000044.1 GCA_023512635.1 Alicyclobacillus sp.
GCGTACACCCGTTTGGTTGTTTTAACATGTCGGGCACCGATTCAAAGGCGGGCGGCAGAGATTATCTGTTGCTTTTGACACAGGCCAAAGCCGTATCTGAGAAGTGGTGATGTCCCCATCATGTCCTAGCAGGAAAGAGCCCTGTCGAGGGATGAGGTTCTGAACGGGTGCTGCCACGCCTCGGCATCGCCCGTTTTTTCATTCCTTTGTCTTTGTTGGCACTTATAATGGTAGCAGTGGCTTGAACGGCATTCGGGGGACGCAGTGGCAGGCCGCAGGCTGCCGCTGTGAATGAACCCAAGCCGGGTGGGAGGAGGGGTGTTGTGAGGTACGGCTATCCAGATTGGATGTTTGCCGCATTGGCCATCGGGGGTTGGGAACTGGCAGACCTGTTGGCACGGCGGTGGCATTGGCCTTGGGCACACTGGGCGGGTGCGGGCGTTGTGGTGGTGTGTCTGCTGGTCCTAGGGGTGCGCTATGCGGTGCGCGCCTGGCGTCATTGGAAAAATCCACCTGTAGAAGACCCTGATGAATGGAAGCGTTACTAAAAAGGATGGATTCGCCGCGGAGGCCTGGGGGTACCTGACAAGCGGGGATCAAGTTCGCTATAATGGCGACAGTTCCTGCCGCCTGTGGCTGGGACAAGCGGTAGCGGGGCGGATGGCAACCGTGGCGGGAGGGGGCGGTGTCTTTGTTTGCGTATTGGTTCATGTTGAGCGTATTGGCCTTTGTGACCCTGTTTGGGGTGGGTATGACGGTGAACATGTTGATGCGCCGTTGGTGGGTTTCCTTGCTGTTGTATGCGTTGTTCTCTGTATACCTGTGGATTCATGCGGGTCCGCATATGATAGCCGCAGAATGGGTGTTGTACGGGGTGAGCTGCACGGGGGTGATGTTGTCCGCTTGGGCTTCTCGCGTACTGCGTGCGCGTGGCTATGCGCTTTTTTTGTAGTCGGTCGAAGCCAGCCGGCAAGAGGTTGGTTCAGCCATCTTGGCTGGAACCCGCTTGCCGGCCGTTGCTCCCTGCGTTGATTCAGCCCTGATAACGGGCCAGTGACTCTTGCAGAATCCGTTCGGCGTCGGCACGTCCTTTCCAACCATCAATACGCGTCTGCTTGCCCTCTAGGTCTTTGTATACCTGGAAGAAGTGAGCAATTTCCTTCAGGATATGCGGCGGTACATCCTCGAGGGATTGTACGTGCGCAAAGCGCGGGTCGGTGACGGCCACGCCCAGCAGTTTTTCATCTTGCCCTTTGTCGTCCGCCATAAGCAACACACCGATCACGCGGGTTTCAATGACGCAGCCGGGGAACGTCGGATACGTGGCCAACACCATCACATCCAGCGGGTCGCCGTCTTCGGCCAAGGTGTTGCGTATGTAGCCGTACTCGGTCGGATAGTGCATGGGGGAAAACAACACACGGTCCAGCTTGAACACGCCAGCCTCTTTATCGAACTCGTATTTGTTTTGGCTGCCGCGCGGAATTTCGATAAACGCTTCGACAATCAGGGCATCGTTGGGCATGCATGAGCCTCCTTCAGCGGTTCATATTACCCGACTATTATAAGCTCGCTGCAGAAGCGGCAGCAACAGGAGGGAATGTCGGTTTGCGCCATGCGGTTTGGTGGGTGGCGGCCGGTTTGCTGGTGGTCAGTGCGGTGGCGGAATGGGCGGGGGCGGCAGCCGTCTGGGTGTTTGTGGCGTCCGCGTTAGCCATTGTGCCGCTGGCAGGCTTGATGGGCCGTTCTACCGAAGCCATTGCTGCACACGCCGGACCGCGTGTGGGCGGGCTGTTGTCGGCCACGTTTGGCAATGCTGTGGAGCTGATTATCGGTGTCATTGGCTTATCGCACGGGTTGTCCGCGCTGGTCAAGGCGTCTATCACCGGTTCCATCCTCAGTAACTTGCTGTTTGTCCTGGGGGTAAGTTTTTTTGCTGGTGGGGTGCGCCACCCTGTGCAGCGCTTTAACATCCGGGCCGCCCGCAGCAACGCATCGATGTTGATGCTCAGCGTAGGCGTGTCGTTTGTCGTGCCCGCCATCTTTGCCACCGGGGAAGCAACAGCCAGCCTGGCCTTGTCTGGGGTGGTGGCGGCGGTTTCGCTTATCCTATACTTGGCAGGGCTGTACTTTTCTTTGTTTACCCACCGTGAGCTGTTCGAGTCGCTGCACCAGTATGCGCAGGAGGACGAACAAGAGGCATGGCAGTTAGGCCCGGCCGTGGCGGTATTGATTGCCTCGACGGTGTGTGTGGGCGTGGTCAGCGAGTGGTTGGTCAGTAGCCTGGAACACCTGGCGCATTCGCTCGGTTGGAGTGAGGTGTTTATGGGCGTGATTGTGGTGGCCATCGTCGGCAACGCGGCAGAACACGCCTCGGCGGTGTGGATGGCGGTCAAAAACCGCATGGACCTGTCGCTGGAAATTGCGGTGGGCAGCACTTTGCAGGTCGCCATGTTTGTCGCGCCGCTGCTGTTTGTCGCCAGCCTGTTGCTGGGCCGGCCCATGCCGCTGTTGTTCTCTTGGCCGGAGCTGGCTTCGATGAGCGCTGCTGTGTTGTTGGTGGTGGTTTTGATGATGGACGGCGAGTCTAACTGGCTGGAGGGTGCATTGGCGCTCGGTGCGTACCTGGTGATGGCGGTTGGCTTCTACACCCTGCCAACGCTCGTCTGACCCACGCGGTGCAGTGGCTGGCGACAGCCCGTTAGCGGCGCACAGGGTGCAACCCGCGCGCCTGCAGAGCCGCCAGCAGGCTGGCGGCGTGTTGGTCGTCGCGGGTTTCTAGGTCTACTTCCACCTCGGTTTGGCCGAGGGCAATCCCGGTGCCGACTCGGTGGTGCTGGATGGAGAGGACGTTAGCGGCTTGCTCGGCAATCACGTTCAGCAGGTCGCGCAATGCACCTGGCTTGTCGGCCAGTCGCATCTCCAGGCGCAGGTAGCGGCCCGACTCGGCCAGGCCGTGTTCAATCACGCGGGACAGCACCGTGACGTCAATGTTTCCTCCCGAGATGACCGCAACCCAGTCTCCTGGGGAAT
Organism: Alicyclobacillus sp.; assembly: GCA_023512635.1. Classification (GTDB taxonomy): domain Bacteria; phylum Bacillota; class Bacilli; order Alicyclobacillales; family Alicyclobacillaceae; genus JAILZF01. Next base: position 3,034 of record JAILZF010000044.1, read on the forward strand.
GCGGTACTTTGTGGTATATACACGCTGCCAAAGCGGCCGCCCCAGCGCCTTCTGCCACGAGTTTGCTGCGCTCCAACAGCCAGACGAGCGTCCGTGCCAACTCCTCTTCTTCAACGGTGACCACCCCGTCCAACCATTGTTGAGCCAAGGCCAGGGTGAGTTGCCCGGGCTGGCTGACGGCAATCCCGTCCGCCAAGGTTGGCTGCAGGGGGGCGGGCGTCAACTCGCCTGCAGCCAGCGAGCGCAGCAGTCCAGGGGCGGCTGCCGCCTGGACGGCGAAGACTCGGACATCTGGCCTTTTCGCTTTCACCGCCAGTGCAATCCCGCAAGCCAGCCCGCCGCCGCCCGCCGGCACCACGATGGTGCGAACGCTTGGCAACTGGTCGAGAATCTCTAAGCCCACCGTGCCTTGGCCCGCGATCACCAGCGGATCGTCAAAGGCGTGTACGCGCGTGCTGCCCCGACTCTGTTGCAGGGTCCAGGCGTAGCTGCTGGCGGCCTCGAACGATGTGCCGTGCAGCACCACCTCGGCACCGTAGCCTTGGGTGGCGGCGATTTTGGCGAGGCTGGCGTTTTCCGGCATGACGATGGTACTGCGTAACCCCAGTTGCGATGCTGCGTAGGCCACTCCTTGGGCGTGATTTCCAGCTGACGCAGCAATGACTCCGCGGGCTTGGTCATGCTCGGGCAACAGGCGCAGTTTGTTGTATGCGCCCCGGAGTTTGAATGACCCGGTCTTCTGCAGGTTTTCTAACTTTAGGTAAAGAGGTACACCTGCCAATTGTGAAAACGTTTGCGCCGGAATCAAAGGGGTTTCACGGACCACTCCGCGCAGGGCAGCGCGTGCCTGTTCCACATCGGCGAGTTGCGGCATCGGTACCAAGGGCGAATCCCCTTTCGTTGCTGCGGCCAGTCGGGCGCAGGTGTGGTTGTCAAGGGCGGGTCCCTGCATTAAGCTTGAACCAGCCATGCACTGAGGAGGGAGCTGCTTGCTGCACATCGCCAACCGGGTGCGCCCCGGAATCGACCAAATTGAACCGTACCAGCCGGGTCTGACGGACGACGAATTAAAACACCGCTATGGGTTGACACATGTGGTGAAGTTAAACGCAAACGAGAACGCCTTAGGCCCTTCGCCCTTGGCGTTGGCGGCCATCCGCAATGAACTGGCCATGCTGCACCACTACCCGGATGGGGCGAGCGAGTTGCTGCGCCAAGCCATTGCGCAGTTCCACGGGGTGGCTGTGGACGCTGTCCTGGCGGGCAACGGCTCGGATGATATTATCAAGTTGTTGTCAGAAACGTTTCTCGATCCGGGAGACGAGGTGGTGATGCCTTCGCCTTCGTTTTCCCAATACGCTTTTGGCGCTGCGATTATGCGCGCCACGGTGCGCAAGGTGCCGTTGCGGGACGATTTTACGTATGACGTGGAGGCTATACGTGCAGCGGTCAACGAGCGCACCAAGTTGGTCTACCTTTGCACGCCAAACAATCCCACCGCCACCATCCTGCGGCGGTCGGAGCTCGCTTGGTTGTTGGAGCGTCTGCCGGAACAGGTCTTGGTGGTGCTGGATTTGGCCTATCATGACTACTCCCTGCACCCCGAGCGGGTGGTAGAAGACGCTGTATTGCTGGCAGACCCGCGGGTGGTGGCGCTGCACACGTTTTCCAAACTGTACGGGCTGGCTGGTTTGCGCGTAGGTTATGGATTGGCGCATCCCCAGGTGTGGAGCTATGTGAACCGCGTGCGCGAGCCGTTTAACGTCAACCGGGTGGCTCAGCGCGCTGCGGCAGCCGCCCTGCAAGACGAGGAGCACCGCCGCCGTTCGCAGGCGCACGCCCAGGCCAGCCGCACGTATTACGAGCAGGCGGCGGTTGATCTCGGGATTTGGGCTGTGCCCTCTGAGGCCAACTTTGTACTGTTGAAAACGGGGGATGCAGCGGCTACAACGCAGGCCTTGATGGCGCGCGGGGTCATGGTGCGCGCCGGATTTGGCCTTTCCGAGTACATCCGTGTCACGTTCGGGACCGACGAGGAAAACGAGGCGTGCATAGCAGCTTTGCGTGAGGTGTTGGCGAACCGTTGAAGGGACGAGTGAAAGCAAGAGGTTTGTCCTAGCCCGGGAACGGTCATAACAAGAGGAGGGAGGACCCAGCGGTTAATTCGATCCGCTGGGGTCCTCCGCGCTTTCGCGGTTGGCCGGCGTACCCGGGTGGCTTGGCTGCTGATCTCTCCAAAACACGTAAACCGCTAAGCCGAGTCCAATCAAAACCAGCGGGGCGGCGGTCCACTGGGCGGCATCCCAATGGAATAAGTAGCGGGGAGAGTCGCCGCGCAGGATTTCCAGGCCAAAGCGGACCAGGTTGTACGCGGTGAGGTAGTAGCTGAACAAAAAACCCTTGGGCCAGCGCCGTTGTTTGAGCACCAGGAGCAAGGCAAACAAGAGGACGTCCGCTTGGCCCTCCCAGACTTCGGCCGGCCACAGCGGCTGGTCTCCGTACGTGGCACGCGCCAGCGTTCCAGGGGGATAGAGCAGGCCGAAATTGCCGTGTGTCGGATCCCCAAACGCGTCACCGTTTAACAGGTTGGCGTCGCGGCCAATGCTTTGCCCAAGCAACAAGGCGGGGGCTGCCACATCGGCAAACGCCCAGAAATCGACCCGGTGTTTCCATACATACCAACAGCCTACGAGGAAGGCACCTGTCACACCACCTTGGATGGACAAACCACCGTGCCAGATCTTAGGAATCTCTGCCGGGTGTTGCGCGTAGTACGGCCACTCAAAAAAGAATACCTGCCAGAAACGGGCGCCAATCAGGCCGCCAATCAGCAGCCAAGGCGCCACGTTCCAAATATGGGGAACAAGGTCACGCCGTCCGTCGGCGCGGGCAAAATACAAAGCGGTTCCTAAACCGAGCAAAAACGCGGCAGCGAATACCGTGCTGTAAGCTCGCACCGGAAACGGACCGAGCCAAAACCAGTACTGATGCAAACCGTTGCGCCTCCTTTGCTGCGCGGTTTACGCGCAGAGCGGCCGGCTCACCCGTGATTGGCGCGTACCGCCCATACCAGGTGCAGTATACCATGCCACCCAGGGGGTTGGCACGGTTGGCGGACAACGGTTCGTGGTACAATGTCGCCCGGGCAGCGGGTTTAGTTTTGTCCCTCGATGGACCCGCGCGGTGCTTGTGCCGGTGGTTCGTGTTCCGCGAGCTTGCGGTCTGAGAACACCGGATTGGCATCCCGAAAAGCAGAAACCGACGCCTGACCGGGTTCCCATGCCTGAGATTTTCCAAGGGATTCGCTGGGGCTGGCGGCTCCATAGGGGCCTTCTGGGAACTCCTCCAATTGCAGGTCATTGCGTTGGGCTTGTACCACAGCCAGTTCAGCGTTGGGGGCGTCTTCCCCCGTCACTGGTCCAGGGTTGTACGCCCCAGAGGCACGGCGAACTGCGGGTTGTAGTGTCCGGTTTTGCGGTTGGTCAGAGTTGGTGGAATTGGCCACACCCGCAACCTCCTTCCTTCAACCGGCGGCAGATATGCCGGCTGAACGTAGAATGCGACACGGTTGCTGGGACTATCCCCTACAAAGGAGCGAGAAAAAACGCATGGATCCTTCACACACTCCTGTCCGCGTGCGTTTTGCCCCAAGTCCGACAGGCGCCTTGCATATTGGCGGGGCTCGGACCGCTTTCTTTAACTGGTTGTTTGCCCGCCAACACGGCGGATCGTTTATCTTGCGGATTGATGACACAGATCAGGCGCGCTCGAGCGAGGCTTCTCTACAGGGCATTCTCGATGGTTTTCGCTGGCTAGGGTTGGATTGGGATGAGGGGCCGGAGGTTGGGGGACCGCATGCCCCATATCGCCAGTCGCAGCGACTGCCCTTGTACCAACAAGCCCTGCAGCGGCTGTGGCAGGAAGACAAGGTCTATCCGTGCTTTTGTTCACCGGAACTGCTAGCAGCCGACCGGGCGGCCGCTCAAGCAAAAGGGGAAGCGCCGCGATATCCAGGACGGTGTCGGGATTTGCCGCGGGCTGAGGCGGAACGGCGGATGTCAGCAGGGGAGCGGCCCGCGTTTCGTTTACGGACAGAGCGCAGCGGGACCACCGTGGTGCACGACATCATCCGTGGGGAAGTCGCATTTGACAACGCAGAGATGGACGATTTTATCGTCTGGAAAAGCGACGGGATGCCTACCTATCACTTTGCGAGCTGTGTAGACGACGCTGCTATGGGTATCACGCACATCATTCGCGCGGAAGAACACTTGTCCAACACCCCCCGCCATATAGCTGTCTTTCGCGCGTTGTCAGCGCCATTGCCGCAATTCGCCCACGTGCCGATGATTCTTGCGCCCGACCGGAGCAAGCTTAGCAAGCGGCACGGAGCCACCAGTGTTCAGGAGTACAGGGATGCGGGGATCTTGCCGGAGGCCTTGATCAATTATTTGTTGCTCCTAGGGTTTTCTCCGGGGGAAGAGCGCGAGTTGGTCAGCCGGGAAGAAGCAGTCCAGCTGTTTGACCTTACGAAAGTGGCCAAACACGCAGCGGTTTACGACCTCAAAAAATTAGAGTGGATCAACGCCCATTACCTGCGGGCATTGCCGGGAGAGGGACTGGTGCAGCGGTTGTGGCCCGACCTGCGCCATCGCGGTTGGATAGACCCCGACCCGTCACGGGAGCGCCTCGCCTGGTTGATCCGCGTTGCCCAAGCTCTGCAGGAGCGATCCCGGACCCTGCCCGAGTTGCTGGCGGGGATGGCGTGTTACTTTACACCTCCGTCAACGTACGATGAAAAAGGCGTACGCAAACACTTCACCTCCGTCGTTGTGGCAGAGCGGTTGCAGGCGGCCGCGGACGCGCTGGCCGGGGTGGTACCTTTTTCTGCTGTGACGGCCGAAGCTTGCTATCGCCAACTGATTGCCGAGTGGGGCATTAAAAGCGGCGAGCTCATTCATCCAACGCGGCTGGCTCTGACGGGGGTCACGGTTGGGCCAGGGCTGTTTGACGTCATGAGTCTGTTGGGCCGGGAGGAATGTAGACGCCGGTTGGCGGCGGCGGCAGATTGGATACAAACCCAACTTTCCGTTTAACCTAGGGAGTCACATGCCATTCTTTTGCCCCTGACAAGGGGCTCACCGGGACGCCCTGAATGATGGGAAGGTTTCTTGACCCCGGCGGGTTGACACCTGCCGGGGACGTATGTATAATGCATAACTGTCAGCGGGCAAACCGCTGCCACAATGCCGAATGGTGTAATGGTAGCACGACTGACTCTGGATCAGTTAGTCTAGGTTCGAGTCCTAGTTCGGCAGCCAGCGGCCCTATCGTCTAACGGTTAGGACGCCGCCCTCTCACGGCGGTAATAGGGGTTCGAATCCCCTTAGGGTCACCACGGAGCCTGCCAGTGTGGCAGGCTGTTTTGTTATGTACTGCGCCGCGGGACTGCAGACCTCGCGGCGTTTGCTGTCTGCGTGCGGGGGCGGTGGTACAATGGGGGCGAAGCGCACGCGGTGGACCCGGTGCGGAGGGGAGTCGGTGGTATCGATTGAGCAAGCGACGTGAACCTGCGTGGGTCAACACGCTCACGTATTTGGAACGCTGGGGAACGCTGGTGTGGCGACTGGTGAGCACGGCGTGTGCTGACCATGAATTGGCTTGCGCCGCGTTCACGCGCACATTTGTCCAGTGGTATCAACGCACGGATAGGCTGCGCCATTTTCCGGGGGAAGCATGGATGGCTGCTGCGTTAGCAGGTGAAGCGTGTGTGTTGTTGACACCCGAAGACGCCGGCGCGCCACCCGAGGAAGCCGCCAACAGCGGGTTAGACGTGGCAGCTGGAGAGCTGGCGGAAACGCAGGTTACGCCCTGCGCGGTGTGTGACTGCCAGCCTGAGCCACCGGTCAGCCCTTTGATCCAAGCGGTGCGGGCTTTACCTGTCCCACAGCGCTTGGTGTGGTTAACCTTTGTCTTTGGCGGGTCAGGGTCACAAACACTGCGCAAAGAAGAGGAGACCTCCCCCGTACCGAAGGACGTTGAAACCACCAGTCATCCGAACAGCTTGGCCAGGTCCGCGGTGGAGACAGACCACAAAGGGGGTGGCCAGGCACCATGGGTTATGGAGCCAGCGACAGTTCGTTCAGATGAGGATGTCTGGGTGACGCTCTCACGCGTACTGCTGCTGCCTGTACCGGTGGTACGGAAGCACATGCAGGCGGCAGTGGCACAGCTACAGGCCAGCCTGGCTGCAGCCGGCAAACCGGAAGGCGTGTGCGCAAACCGTGGAGTGGAAAGCACTCCCCGGGTGGCGACAGAGTGGCCGGCTTGGCTAGAGACAGCGAACCGGCTACGACGTCAGATATGGTCAGAGGTAGCCGCACAGGCACCTCCCGAGTGGTTGTGGGTACGGACGGAACAGGCGGTACGGGCAGCAGCCGCTTGGGAGTGGGCCGAACGTCAGCACCGTGGTCCGGCAGGGTGGACGTACGCCTTGGCTGCGGCGGCCGCCTTTGGCGTAGCCACCACGGCGTGGGGAGCGGTGCGCGCGGCCCAATCTTCATCAGCGCCTGTAACTACGGTGTCCGCTTCGCCATCGGTGGCCAGCGCAGGGTTGACAGCGCCTTGGACCGGTTTGCCGACCGTGTTACTGGCACAGTATCGCTTTGACCCGGGACAGCTCAACCGCCTCAGCAGTGTGGCCCTGGGTGAGACAGCCCTGTATATCGGGTCACTGCTACAGCATTCTGACGCCTGGCCGGAAATTACGGTCCAGCGCTGCCCCTACAGCACACGCGGCACAGCTTGGGCTGACGCACTCCAGCCTGCAGGTACGATTGGGTTGGTACCGCCATTAACCGAACCGGCCACGGGAACGCTTGCCAATCACGGGTCGCCTTCGGCAGCTAACAGTGTTTGGCATATCGCACAGTGGTCGCTGTTCTGCAGCGAGCCTTGGGTATTGGCGGTGGTGACTTGGCAGGCAGGGGACAGCGCAGCCGTCCAGGTCTATGCTTTGCATCTGGCCTCAGGGGCCTCAGGATTGGCCAAAGGGTTCCCACCCGTCCCGCGTGCGGATGTGCCGCGAGTGGCCATCGGTGACAACAAACTCGTCGTGCAAGGCCCGCCCTCTGGCAGTGCGGGGACCGCCTCGGCAACTGCCGCGACAGTGCCGGTTCAGGTGTACACGTTCACAGGTTCGACCCCTTGGCGGTTGTTGTCTGACCCTGTACGCTTGCCGGCTGCCGCCGGTTGGTTCAAGCAGCCGCAGGTGGTGGCTGATTCTCTGGTTTGTCAAGGGTTTGCGGGTGCCGTGGACAAAGACTCAGAAACCACTTGGGCTTCACTGTCTTGGGACGGCCAGTGGACGCACTACGCTGGGCCTCACACGGCTGGGGTGTCGTATCAGGCGGTAGCAGGGAGCAACGGCCGGCTCTGGTGGTGTTCTACACAGACAGGTGTGTGGGATGGGCAGCAGGGGTTGCGCGTGCAAGCAGGTCCGCTGGTCCCAGCGGGGGAAAACCCGGGTATGCAGGTAACCCTCCAAGGTACGGTGTTGTGGTTTGCCGTCACGGGGCAACGGGTGGCCTGGGTACAAGCGGGGCCGAGTGGAAGCGAATTGGTGGTGGAGCAGTGGGTTTAAGGTCACTGGATGGAGTGACCGGCCGGGGAGGGGGGTATGAATGAACGACACCTTACGCGCCAAACTGGCGTTGTTACCAGCCAAGCCGGGGGTTTATCTGATGAAAGACGAGGGCGGACAAGTCCTGTACGTGGGCAAGGCGAAGGTGTTAAAAAAC
>JAILZF010000045.1 GCA_023512635.1 Alicyclobacillus sp.
GTAGTTCAGGAGACATCACCTTGACCCGCTCAGCCAACCGCAAAGACCAAGGAAACGTGTCTGCAGCAAGCGCATCTTGACGGTGGAACCATGGATAGCCGCCAAACACCTCATCGGCCGCTTCGCCGGTTAAAGCGACGGTATGTGTCCGTTTTATCTCCCGGCAAAACAGGTAAAGCGACGTGTCGATGTCAGCCATGCCTGGAACGTCTCGCCAGCGCAAAGGGGTGAGCAGGTGTTCAATCATCTCTTGCATGCTAAAAACCAACGGGTGGTGGATGGTACCTAAGTGGTCAGCCACACGTTTCGCCCAGGGCGCGTCGATACTCTTTTGAAAAGCGTTGGCACGAAAATGCTTTTCCATGTCTTCTAACTCGATGGCAAACGTATGCAGAGGAGGACGGCCCCACTCTTGGTAGGCGAGAGCAGCGATGGCGGTGACAGCGCTTGAGTCAATCCCGCCTGACAAAAAGGTGCACACCGGGACGTCAGAGACCAACTGCCGGCGTACCGTGTCCATGAACAGGTCGCGCACCGTTTGAACAGTGGTGTCAAGGTCATCCGTGTGTTCGACAGCTTTCAGTTTCCAGTAGGCGTGTACGCGTTCTCCACGGCGGGTAGCCCACAGCAGATGGCCAGGGCGTAGTTCAAACACATCTTTAAATATCCCGTGTCCGGGTGTACGCGCAGGTCCAATGGCAAACACCTCTGCCAGGCCTTCACTGTCGACCACCGGCTCCACCAAGGGATGGGCGAGCAGGGCTTTTAATTCGGATGCAAATAAAAAGCTGCTTCCCCGGCGGGCGTAAAACAGGGGTTTCACTCCGAGCCGATCCCGCGCCATGAATAGGGCCTGCTCTCGTTCATCCCAAATGGCAAAGGCAAAGATGCCGTTGAGTTTGTCAACGCACCCCTCACCCCAGGCCATGTACGCGGTTAACAGCACTTCTGTGTCTGAGTAAGACTGGAAGGTATAACCGAGGGCCGTTAATTCTGCGCGGATATCCTCGGTGTTATACAACTCGCCGTTGTAGACCAGGGTATATGTCCAATCGCCCATGCGCCGCGTCATCGGCTGGCCACCCCCGTCTGGATCGACCACCACCAGGCGGCGGTGTGCGAAGGCGGCAGTCTTGGTAAGGTACAGACCATCCGCGTCAGGGCCACGGCACACGAGGGTGGCGCCCATCGCCTGTACGACTGGTTCTTCTTGGCGTAGGTCCCGTTCCCAGTCAATCCAACCTGCAATTCCGCACATTCACTCCGCGCCTCCTCGTTGCGACTTAGACGCGGTTGCCCGCGCCCAGTTGACGCATTACCTTATGCCCTATCTGGGCGCGGAGTGCGTGGTACAATGAAAGTGTGGAGTGGACGGTATGAGCCCTAGTCACAAAGGAGTGTGACAGGCATGGCGGTGTTCAATGTGACAGAAATGATGGTGCGCAGCAGTTTAGAGGATGCGTATGTCAAACCGGGCCGGTTGCGCTGTAGTTGCCCGCAGTGCCAAGACGACATCCTGGCATTGGCACTCAACCGTTTACCAAGTCATTATGTTTCTACGCCGCGTGGAAGTGCGTTTGCCAAGGCCAAGTATTTTAGCCAACAGCTGCAGTCTGATGTATTGCGGGAATTGGCTGTGGCTGCGGCCATTGTCGGGGAACGGCCGCGCCATCCGCTCACGGAGGCGATGACAGCTTCGGAACCACATACGGGGGAGTCCTGGCTTGGCAGGGATGGCAGAAATACATGAGCACTGGATGAGGAAGGCGCTTGACGCGGCGCAACAGGCGGCTCAACGGGGAGAAGTTCCCATTGGGGCAGTGGTGGTACGCGAAGGTCAACTGTTGGCACAAGCTCATAATTGGCGAGAGACCTGGCGTGATCCCACGGCGCACGCCGAGCTGCTGGCGTTGCAAGAGGCCAGCCGCCGCTTAGGGGGATGGCGTTTGGACGGATGCGACCTGTACGTCACCTTGGAACCGTGTCCCATGTGTGCCGGGGCGGCGGTGTTAGCGCGAGTTCGTTGGATTTACTTTGGAGCTACAGACCCAAAAGTAGGCGCGTTGGTGTCCAGGCTGCAGCTGCTGGACGTTCCTTGGAATCATCGGCCAGGGATTACCGGTGGCGTATTGGCGTCCGAATGTGGTACTATCCTTTCGGAGTTTTTTCGGCGGCTGCGCCTTCGTTAATACAGAGCTTGTCGGAGACTGCTCCAGGTGGTATAATGAAATTTGCGCTCGGGTTTATACCCCGTTGAACTGCCGCCAAGGCATCGCGGAGAGATGTCTGAGTGGTCGAAAGAGCTCGCCTCGAAAGCGAGTAGCCCTTCACGGGGCTCGTGGGTTCGAATCCCACTCTCTCCGCCAACGTACGCGGCCAGGTCTGCATGCACAGGCCTGGCCGCGGACATCCAAGCCAGGCAGACAGATCATGATCGACAGGAAAATCAAGACGCGCATTGCGTCCAAGGACTCATTGGGTCCCACGCGGCGAATCCTTCCGAACCGTGTCAGGTCCTGACGGAAGCAGCACTAAGGAAGACCATTCGGGCGACGTGGGGGTTCCTGGTGGGTTCTTGGGCGGAGTGCGCGTTTTTTTACAGGATGGCAGTGAACGGCTAAAAGCAAAGGGACCGGATCCCACGAGGCTGCGACGGACCGGCTGCCTTCAGACGGTGTCGAAAGGCGTCGTTCGTGAGGAGATTTTGTCGGGCCTGCAGGAGCTGTCCGGCCCACGGCGAAAAGCCTGGGCATGACGGCCGGGGGAGGCAAAGTATGTCCAAACAGCCGGGAGTGTCTGCTGTCGCACAGGGCAAGCCACAACCTGTGCCAGGGTGGTTCACTTTGCACGCTGGCTACGTGTATCTCGACCATCAAGCCCGTTGTACACTTGGCAATGATTTGGCGGCAGGGATCTTGCAGGTACGCGCGCCGATTGGCCAGCCTCTGCTTTTGAGTGAGTTGTTTCCCGTCAACCGGCCAGAGCGCCGGACCCTGGCCGAGTTGTTGGCGGGTGGGCGGGATGTCCACAATGAACTGGTTCAGTGGGAACAAGACGGTGACGTCCGATACGTGATCCTCGACGCGTTTTGCGAGCGTGGACCCGACGGTTGGGTGAACGGTGTTCATGTGGTCATGAAAGACGTGGGCGATCTCGCTGGGATAAGTAATCCTTTGACCAATCACGAAAAACTTGCGGTTTTAAGCCGTTTTGCGGCAGGTATCGCTCATGAATTGCGCAATCCCCTGACGACGTTACGCGGATTTTTACAGTTGTGGGGGGAGCGCGATGGTGCGACACCTTATAAAGAAATCATGCTGCGAGAGATTGAGCGCATGCAAGGATTGGTAGATGAACTGCTGCTGTTGTCTGGTCCGCGCCGTGTGGAACGCGTACATTGTTATCCCGAGCAGGTTTTGGCGGAGCTGTTGCCCGACATCGAAGAACGGGCGAAACAGCAAGGAGTTCGCGTGCATTGCGAATGGACGGACACGCCAGGGGTCTGGGGAGAGCCGGGGATGCTCCGGCTGCTGTTGAGTCATTTGATGGACAACGCGTTGGAAGCCATGGAGAACGGCGGATTGTTGACACTGCGTGTGCGTACGGCGGGGAGCTGGGTAGAAATTGAAGTGTCAGATACGGGCCCCGGTATTCAGTATTACCAAATGGATAATGTCTTTGACGCCTTTTTTACCACAAAGGAGAAGGGAACGGGCCTAGGATTTCCCATCTGTCAGCGCATAGTCGCGGATCACCACGGACGGATTCGCGTTTCTTCTAAGGGCTTTGGCACGACGTTGTCTGTGCGTATTCCCGTGTGTACCGGGCACCTCACGACGGGTCCGGACCTTGTTTGAATTGTCCAGGTTCTGTCTTCTGTGCTACTGTGAGGGTACGGGTAACGCCGCTGCATCTGGCGTGAACCCGGCAAGGGGGCAGGACTTGTGGCGTACCAGGCGTTGTACAGGGTGTGGCGACCGCAGACGTTTGCTGATTTGGTGGGACAGCCCCATGTCAAGCGGACGCTGCTGCACGCGCTGGAACGCGGGCAGGTGGCGCACGCGTACTTGTTTTGTGGACCCCGCGGGACGGGCAAGACGAGTACAGCCAAGTTGTTGGCCAAAGCAGTGAACTGCCCGCACCGGAACGGGGCTGAACCGTGTAACACCTGTGGGGTGTGCCAGAGCATCACCAATGGATCGAATGTCGATGTAGAGGAGATCGATGCAGCCTCGAACCGCGGGGTCGATGAAATTCGCCAGTTGCGTGATAAGGTCCAGTATGCCCCGGCCAGTGCTCAGCGCAAAGTGTACATTGTGGATGAAGTTCACATGTTAACCCCCGAGGCGTTTAATGCCTTGCTGAAGACCTTGGAGGAACCTCCGGCACACGTATTGTTTATCCTGGCAACCACCGAGCCGCATAAACTGCCAGGGACCATAATTTCACGTTGCCAGCGGTTTGACTTCCGGCGGATTGCACCGTCATTGATGGTCGAGCGGTTGCGTACCGTCTGCACAGAAGCCGGTTGGCCCTATGAAGAAGAGGCCTTGTGGCGGATTGCAGATGCTGCAGACGGCGGTTTAAGAGATGCCCTGAGCTTGCTTGAGCAGGCCGTAGCGTTTGGCCAGGGACAGTTGACAGTGGCTGGAACGGCCGACGTTCTAGGTGGTGTGGCCACCCCGGGGTTGTTGGAGTTTGTTGAACGGTGGGCCCAAGCCGACGTGGCCGGGGTGTTGGATTTGTTGTTGGCGTGGTACACCGCGGGCAAGGATGCGGCGCGTGTGGTCCAAGATGTGTTGCAAGTGTTGCGTGATTTGCTTATCGTCAAGCTGTCACGTACACCGGGTGAGCTGAACCGCCGTCCAGGGTACACAGAGCTGGCGGCTCAGTGTGCGGAAGCTTGGTTGTTGCAAGCAATCCGTGCCCTGGGCGAGGTGTATCTGCAGTTGCGCTACACCGACCAGCCGCGCCTGGCTTTGGAAGCGGCTGTTTTGTCTCTGGCTTCGTCTGCTTCAACCGGACCCCCTGCTGAACTGACTGACCCAGCACAACCTGACCCTCCATCCCCTGGGGTCCGGCCACCCGCAGTTGCAGCCCATGCGGAGGAAGCGTCTGGCACGCCCAAGACGCTTGAGCCGGTCGTCGCCTCCGCCGAGTCCATAGCGCCCGCCGCAGGGAAGGTGGACGCAGCGGCTGAACGCAAGCGAAAGGCGCTGCAAGAACTGATACAACATGCTAAGGCAGAACGGCTGGCTGCATGGCGAGCAGGTTGGGCGTCTGTATTGCAGCAAGTGAAAGAACGCCGGGTGCAGGCGTTCTCCTTGTTGAAAACCGGTGAACCAGTGTTGGCCACGGCGGACGCGGTGGTGGTGGCGTTTGCTTTGCCGTTGCACCGCAATGCGGTGATGAAGCCCGCCGAACGACAGGTTATTGAAGCGGTGCTCTCCGAGCAATCCGGCCAATCCATCAAGCTGCTGGCCATTCTGCGCAGTGACTGGGAAGAATGGAGAGCTGAAGGCGGCCACAGTGCCTCTGTATCTTCACCTGTCCAGGAGGACCTTACGCAGCCCAAACCGGCTGTAACCCGTTCAGTGCCTGCGGGGTTGGACGCGCCTGGGACGGCCGATGCAGCACCTGCGGCCGAGGACTCGGCAAACCTTCCAACGTCTTCGGCAGTCCCTGCCTGGGTACAACAGGTGGTGCAGTTGTTTGGCGAAAACCGGGTTGAGATCCAGGAAGAGGAGTGAAAGATGTGAAAAACATGAACCAGCTGATGCGGCAGGCAAAAAAGATGCAGGAAGAATTGATGAAGGCGCAGGCTGCGTTAGCTGAACAGTCGGTAGAAGGCAGTGCTGGCGGCGGGGCTGTACGGGTCACCATGAATGGCCATAAGCAGGTGGTGGGATTGCACATCGCCAAAGAAGTGGTTGACCCGGATGAGGTGGAGCTGTTGCAGGACTTGATTCTGGCAGCTCTTCAAGACGCCGCGCAAAAAGCGGACGAGTTGGCGGAAGCGGCACTTGGGAAATACACGCGCTGCCTGAATGTGCCGGGTTTGTTCTGAGATGTTCGGCTATCCAGAACCAGTGACCCGCTTGCTTGAGCAGTTTATGAAACTGCCGGGCATTGGCCCTAAAACCGCAACCAGGCTGGCATTTTGCGTCCTAACCTGGAGTGAACAAGAAGTCGCTGCGTTTGCTGCCGCACTCTTGGACGTCAAGCGTAAACTGCACGAGTGTCCGGTATGCTGCAACATCACGGACCGGTCACCGTGTGCACTGTGTTCAGACCCCGCCCGCGACGACCGTCTGTTGTGTGTTGTCCAAGACCCGAAAGACGTGGCAGCCATGGAGAAGACGCACGAGTACAACGGCCGATACCACGTGTTGCACGGCGCCATCTCGCCCATGGAAGGCATCGGCCCGAATGAATTGCGCATCCGGGAGCTGGTCGAGCGCATTGGCCAGCATGAAGAAATAGAAGAAGTGATTCTTGCCACCAACCCGAACGTTGAAGGTGAGGCCACGGCCATGTATATTGCCCGCTTGCTCAAGCCGTTTCCCGTGCAGGTCACGCGTATTGCACACGGCTTGCCTGTAGGCGGTGATTTGGAGTACGCAGACGAGGTGACCCTGGCCAAAGCCCTTGAAGGTCGCCGCCGCCTGTAAACCGGGATCGTCCAAAGGATGTCAACGGCAAGTCATATTCGTCCCCCTGCCTGTCTATGATCTATTACCTTGAGACAGGAGGGGGACTTTGTGTTGCATCGGGACAGGCCGGCGAAAGCTGCAGGCGGGGACCGCAGCCGCATCCCGGTGGTGGCTAGCGCAGCAGATGCTGACGTGCTCATCCAGGAACTGCGGCGGAGCAAGCGTGAACTTGAGCAAGCCCGACAGCAGTTCAATCTAGCGACAGATCCCTTATTGGTCGATCACGCTGTCTTTCGTTTAGGAGCGGCAGAAAGGCAATTCAACTACCTGTTTCAGCTCGCACGCCGCTACCAGGTGCGCGTTGAAGGTATGCGTTGGGAGTGGTGGGAGGACGATTAACGCTCTTCCGCAGCCGGGACGAGCGCCTCCCGACAGGATAGGTTTGGTGCAGGAGGTGGCCGGTGTGCATGCATTGTGGGGTTGGATTGCCCTGGGGGCTGCTGCAGCTGTGGCGTTGGCCCAGTTGCTGCGCTATCCGCGCCAAGTCATCGGTTGGCTGTTTAAAAGTGCGGTTCTAGGGCTGTTGTTCATTTACGCTGTGAACTGGGTCGGCCAGCAGTTTCACTTTCACCTGCCGCTCAATCCGATGACCGCATTCACGGCAGGGTTTCTAGGTATTCCTGGACTGGTGGCATTGATGGCGTTGCACCTCTGGCTGTACACCTGATGAGTTCACGCAGGTCTGTCTAACGGCAAGACGCTTCATGGATTTGACGGGGGGCGGGGAGCGTTGCAGTGGAAGGGCGCCAGCAGGAGGACGGCAGTGCCGCCGTTAACGCAATCGTGAGGCGGCTGCCGGTGCGGGGACCCAACGCTCTGCCCAACGGGCCAGGCGCCGGCCAACAGCGGGCAAGGGTCTTAGTTCCTCTGGGCTGACGGCCCCAAAGCGGACGGCAGCCGTCAGGTAAACTGCTGCACCAGGGGCCAAGGCCAGGGTAAGTTCTAAGGCAGCGGCCGCATCAGGGGGCAGGTGAATCAGCACCGCGGTCTTCGCACCGAGCCACTGGCCGCCGGCCAACACGCCACACAAGGGGATTGTGGCAAGCAGGGCAGGCAGGGCCAAGCGCCAGACCGACCCGCGCAGCTCGCCGTATTTTTTGACAGCCAGGACGTTGAGCGTGGCTGAGACGAGGTATCCGATGGTGGTGGCGGCTGCCGCCCCGAGGATATGAAAAGGGATGATCAAAAGGAGGTTGCAAATAAGCTTCACCAGGACACCCAGGAACATATTGCGGACAGGCCGGTACATTTTCCCCAGACCTTGCAACACATAGGTAGACGTAAGTTCGAGGCTGCAAAGGACGCTCATCAAGGAGACGCTGGCAATCACGCTGGCGCCTTCAGTACTGCCAAACAGCAGTTGGTCCAAGGGCCGGTTAAGAACCAGCATGGCGGCGGCTGCGGGCAGTGTGAGGAAGAGGAGCGAGCGCAGGGTATGGCGAATGCGTTCAGCGATTAACAGCGGATCGCGCAGGGCTTTGGCTTCGGCCACCGCCGGCAGGACGGAAGCGCCAACGGCCATGGCGAACGCCAAGGGCAGTTGCACCAGCTGCATCGCTTGGCGAGATAAAATACCGTACATTTGAGTGGCAGCGGTAAACGAAAACCCCGCAAACAACAGGGCGTTTTGTACCGTTAAGGCGTCGACCAGACCCGAGACAGGGACGACCAGCGCGCCCAGACTGACCGGTAAGGCCACTCGCCAGAGCTCCCGCCGCAGCTCGCGCGCCGATGTGCGCGCGGGTTGCGGCTGGTAGCGCTGGCGAAAGCGACGGCGCACAGGTGCAACCGCGGCCAGCAGCCAGATCAATCCCGCCAACGCCCCTATAAAAGCGCCAAATGTGGCCGCGGCAGCGCCTTCTGCTGGGGTGCCGCCGCGGTGCATCACCACGAACGCCCCGACGACAATCGCCAAAACCCGCACCAGTTGTTCGACAGCCTGGCTGAAAGCGGAGGGCTCTAATTTTTGGAAACCTTGTAAATACCCACGCAGGGCGCTCATCAGAGGGACCACCAAGAGCGCGGGGGCGAGGGCGTGAATCGACCCTGTCAGTGCGGCGTCAGCCTCGTTGGAAGCGCGCAGTGCCACGAGGTGGCTGTAAAAAGGGGCGCCCCACCACATGGCCAGGCAGAGCAGCAATCCAAAGCGCGTGACGGTACGCAGGGTAACGCGGTACATAGCTTCAACTTCGTCAGCTCGGCCCAGAGCCAGACGCTCTGCCAGCAGCTTACCTAAGGCCGTGGGGAAACCGGCAGTCGAAAGGGTGAGCAAGATGACATACAACGAGTAGGCATTGGCGTAGATGCCAATGCCTTCGTCGTGAATCAGGCGGGTGAGCGGAAACAGGTATACCAAACCGAGCAGCTTGGCAGCCGTGACACACGCCACCATCACGGATGTGCCGCGTGCAAGGGCTGCGCTGCGGTTACGGTCTGCATGGCGTATGACCGATGGCTTGTTCGTCCTGTTCCCCTCCTCCCAGCACATGTCAGTGCCATTATAGCATGTGCCTGGCAGCGGGCGAGCGGCGTCTGCCCAGTACACCGAAACAGCGCCAAGCCCACGCTCATAAGGTGTAGGGAGTCCATTGGGGGTGGGTGATGATGGGGTCGCACTTGCTCACGGTCTGCGCCATTGCGCTGGCGTCCAACCTTGATAATGCAGGGGTTGGCATTGCGTACGGCGTACGGCGTATTCACATCTCCTGGCTGGCGAATGCGCTCATCGCACTGATTTCGGGGATAGCTACGCTGTTTGCCGGATGGTTAGGAGATGCATTAACCCACTACATTCCTGAACGAGCTGCCGCCTGGACGGGAGCGGTGGTGATTGGCCTGGTAGGCCTTTGGGTATTGAGCGACCCGTGGCGCAGACGCTGGCGCAAGCAATCCCAAAACAACGTCGTTGTACGTATCTTGCGCGACCCGACCGCGGCCGATTTTGATCATTCTTATACCATCAGTCTGGCGGAGGCGGCTGTACTCGGCTTTGCCCTTGCCCTCAATGCGTTGGCTGGCGGTTTTGACGCCGGAGTGACCCACATGGGCGTGGTGGTGACGGCGTTGGCCGTTGCGCTGTTCAGTTTTATTTTGCTTGGTGCAGCAGCCTACCTGGGACGGCGGTTTATGGCCGACTCACTGGGGGATGCAGCGACGTATATTGCCGGGTTGGTGCTGCTTGCGGTGGCCATTCACCAGGTCTGGCAGGTTTAGAATCTATGAATCCAAGCAATACTGAGGACTAGACAGCGGCCGGCCGACCGTCCATTCAGGTTGGGAGACGTGAGAGACTGTGGAGGCACAACAACCGGTGTGCATTGTGTGTCAGCAACCCAAAACCGCGGGTATTCACATTTGCGGGCAGTTTTTATGCAGCGATTGCGAGCAGGCGATTGTGACCACGGATGTGTCGGATGCCCGGTATCGGTACTATGTGGATTGTATGAAGCGAATTTGGTTGAATGCCTCATCCTCGTAGGACGTTGTTCGTGGAAGGCAGAGACGCGGCAAGGCTAGAGGGCGTGGGACCTCATACAGAGGGCCGACTACGCGGACGGCCCTCTGGTGGCAGGTTCGCTCGTCGGCAGTGCGTGCGGCGATTCACGGCGGGCGACCCCGGTTCGAAAGGCGGCTTCGGCGACTGCGCGGCTGACCGCTTTGACCACGTTTTCATTGAACACACTAGGGACAATGTACTGTTCATTGAGTTGGTCATCCGGGACGCATGCTGCAATGGCTCGGGCGGCGGCCAGTTTCATTTCCTCGTTGATCTCGCGCGCCCGGGCTGTCAGTGCACCGCGAAAGATGCCAGGAAAACAGAGGACGTTGTTGATTTGGTTTGGGTAATCAGAGCGGCCCGTGGCAAGGATACGGACGTACGGCTCCGCTTCTTCTGGGGCAATTTCGGGGGTGGGATTGGCCATTGCAAAGACAATCGGTTGGTCCGCCATGGCGCGCAGATGGTCCACTGTCAACACCCCAGGGCCCGAAACTCCAATGAAGACGTCCGCCCCTGTCAGCGCTGTTTTTAGGTCTCCTTGCCGCCGCTCTGGATTGGTACGGGCGGCGTAGGCGTTCCATAC
>JAILZF010000046.1 GCA_023512635.1 Alicyclobacillus sp.
TCTACCGGCGGCTCGGCAGACGCCGCATTCGCTCGAGTCGGATGCGGGCGTAAGGCGGCTGCAGGTCTGACCAGCAGTCAGGGAAATCTTCCCTGAGCTGCTGGTTTTTTTGTGTTTATCAGGTATACGGCTTCTCCTGTTGGGGAATCAATAGAACTAGCAAGGTTTTCTTCAAACGGAGATGGGACGCGTACGCAACTTCAGGAGGACCGAACATGAAACAGAACGTACGGACAATGCGGCAAGACGCGTGGACGTCAGAAGACGACGCCATTCTTGCAGAAGTGGTGCTGCGCCATATCCGGGAAGGCAGCACGCAGTTGGCAGGGTTTAACGAGGCCAGCCGGCGTTTAGGGCGGACGGCGGCTGCCTGCGGCTTCCGTTGGAACGCCTGTGTCCGCAAGCAGTACAAAGGACAGATTGAGCTTGCCAAAGAGGACCGGAAACAGCGCAAGTCGCAGCAGATTCAAGCCCAATTGGAAGGCGGCGACTACGAACACCCCACGGCCACGCTGATGAGCTGGGCACAGGTGTTGCGCTTTTTACGCCAGGAGAAAAACACCGCACAGCACTGGGCCTCGCGCTGGCGGGCGGCACAGCGTGAGTCGGGCGAGTGGCGGGAAAAGTTTGAGCAACTCCATGAAGAGTACCAACAGATGCGTGAGGAGCACGAACGCTTGCGGCGCGAGTACGCCACCGTGGTGGAAGACTACCGGGCGCTCGTTCAGATTGTCGACCGCGCGCGCAAGGCTGCATTTTTAGACGGCGAAGACATCAGCGGCTTTGCCTATCGCATCGATGAGTTTGGCAACTTGGAACGCATTGCCTCAGAAACCCCTTTAGAACGCGCCGAGTAACCGGTGGCGTTCTTTTTTTTGTCTCAGTACTGGCTGTGTCTGAACACGTGGCCGCAGTCGGCGCGGCCCACGGTATCCCAGACCTGGCCTGCATGAGGCCTCTGCTGCCGAGGTACCCTAGCCCTGGGTGAGGAGGCAGGTGAGCGTGGTGCCCAACATTTCCCGCATGCTTCGGGCGTGGACCGCTGCAGTCTTGGCGTGTATGGCCGTAACCGGTTGTTATGACAGGCAAGAGCTGGAGCAGCAAGCGTTCGTAACCACGCTCGGGATCGACAAAGCACCGAATGGACTGATTGATTGTACGTTTCGCATTGCCTTGCCGCAAGGGGCACAATCGGGCGGAGGGGGTGAAAAGGGAGGGAACACCCCATTGGCCGGTTCCGGCCCGGTCACATTCCGTGCTCACAATTTGGTCGAGGCCTTGACCATGGCCAATTCCAGCGTGGAGCGTACCTTGTCCTTGACGCACCTGGGACAGATCATCCTTGGTGAAGACCTGGTCAAATCGGGGCTCCTTAACCAGCTGGACGCGTTGACACGCTTTCGCGAGCTGCGGCCTACCCTGTACATCGGAGTTGCTAAAGGCAGTGCCCACGACATCATTGCGGCCGATCAACCGGTGGTGGAGCGCACGCCCAGCCGGATGCCAGACTCGATTGCCGACATTGGCCGGCGGACTGGCCTGTTTCCGGTGGTGGCCTTGCATGACCTGGTCAACGCGGTGTCAGAACCCAATGCAGGGGTGATCCTGCCGCTGATCAACGTCAACAAAAAGGTCAAGGAAGACCCAAAGGGGCAGCAAGGGATTGAAGGGTCCCATCTCGCCTTTACGCCTGGTGAGATTGAGCGGTCCGGGGGGAACCCGGTGGAATGGATGGGCGCGGCGGTCGTCCGCAACGGCCAGTGGGTGGGTGCGCTCAATGGCGAAGAGTGCGTCATCTTGTCGTTATTGGAAGGTAAAATCAAGCGGACGCAAATCACCCTGCCGGCACCGCAAGGAGACAACCGCACGGTTAGCTTAACGGTCAAACGCGAGCGGGCGCCCGACATTGCGGTCGACCCAGGGCAGGTGTTGCGCGTCTCGCTGCACGTGCCGCTGGAAGCGGATGTGGTCTATCAACCGCAAGGAGCCAACTACGCAAACCCGGTCAATCGGCAGAAATTAGAGCAGTACTGCAACCAAGTGCTCGAGCAGCGCTTTACTCAAACCCTGACTAAGATGTTGCACGATTACAAGGCAGATGCCGCGCGGATTACAGATCACGCCCGGCGGTCGTTTCCTACCTACCAAGCGTTTTTGGCATATCCCTGGCAAGACCGGTACGCGACAGCGCAGGTACAGGTCCAGGCTGATCTCCACATTCGGCGCTTCGGTGTACAGATTCAACCCGCCACCCACCTGGCGTAAACCGCCGGTTCCTGTCAGGGGACCCGTTTGTGGACCCTGGGGGGGTTCAGTATTTACCAGGGATAAGGCCAGGGGCGGCGGGCGCTCGACGGGGACACTGATGGTTGTGCAGGCGCCGGTATCTGGCGTGGCTGGGCCGGGTGCACTGCAGGTGGCCTGGGCGCCGGCTCTGCCTGCTGCGGTTGCGCCGGTTGGGCCATCGGCGCGTTGGGCGGTGCCGGGGCAGGCGTTGGTTCTGCTGGCGTAAAATCCAGGGTGCCTGACGGATCGGGCGGCGGGTCTGGGGTGGCCTCGGCCCATCCGCTGTCTGTCAGGTGACGGCTCAGGGTACCGAGCACTCCTTGCAACAGCACTTGCAACCACGGGTTCTCCAGGCAAGCGCGGGCACTGTCCCAGTCGACCGGCCGGTCTCCCAGCGCCTGGCGCAACAAGCGGGTCAACGCGGTGGCCCATTGCACGTAGGCGGCCGGGCTCAGGCCGCAGGCAGCCGCCTCTGCAGCCAAACGCTGGCGTGCGCTGCGCGGCAAGACTTGCGCGCGGCGGTGCGGCCGGCGTGGGTTGCGCCGCCTGCTCTGGCCAGACGGGCGAACAACGCGCGGCCGGCTGGCAGGCGGACGGTGAGAAACGGGCACGCGGAATCCCTCCCCCAAGGCACGAGCAACGAGCAGCCGCGCACAGGCAGAATGGCGCTCCACCGTTACAGTCAATGCAACGTATGCAGGTGTTGGCCGGGCGGCCAACACCCAAGACAGCCATGAAAGAACCAAAAGGGGATGAGTGCATGGACGAGCGGGATCGGCAAAGGCGGTTGCGCAGCAGCATGACGGAACGCGAGCAGGCTTATTACGCGGCCTACCCGCCGGTGCGTGCGCCGTTTGCCGGGGCGGTCCTGGCGGCGCTGGTACGCGGCTGGCGCGGGGTATTGCTTGCCGCGTTGGCGGCGTGTGTGTTGGCGGCTTTGTTTTGGGCGGCGTACGCGTACTGGTGGGCTCCCGCTGGCTGAGCAGCGGGAGCGGTTGCGTCTTGTCAGGTGACGAGCCCTCCGTTGGGACTGATGACCTGACCGGTCATAAAGGAAGCGCTCGGGGAGGCAAGGAACAGGACCGCATGCGAAACGTCGTCAGGGTGACCGAGGCGGCCGACGGGGGTTTCCGACTCTAACGCTTGCCGTTCCTCTGCCGACAGCATGGCCAGCATCTCCGTTTCAATGGCACCCGGTGCCACGGCATTCACCGTGATGCCGGCACGCGCGACCTCTTTGGCCAATGCCTTGGTAAAAGCAATGATTCCCCCCTTGGAGGCCGAGTAGGCCACTTCATACGAGCCCCCGGCAATCCCCCAAATGGAAGAGATATTGATGATCCGGCCGTACTGCTCCCGCAGCATGTGCGGCAGTATGGCTTTGCAACACAGAAACGGCGCGGTCAGGTTGCTTTTCAGCAGCTCTTCCCACTCTTCTAAGGTGGTGTCGAGCAACAGGCGCGACTTGGCGGTGCCGGCGTTGTTGACCAGGATGCGTGGCGGTCCCAAGGCCACGGCCGCATCCATCAACTGCTCAACTTGCCGCGGGTCGGTGACGTCGGCCTGGACGGCGACCGCTTTGCCGCCTGTGGCACGGATTTGCTCTACCACGTGGGCGGCCGCTTGCGCTGAGGTGCGGTAATTGACCACCACATGGGCACCAGCACGGCCCAAGGCCAGGGCGATGGCGCGGCCAATGCCGCGCGAGGCGCCGGTGACCACCGCCACTTGGCCAAACAGCGGGCGAGTGGTGGAAACCGGCGGGTGAGGCAGGGACATGGCGGACACCCCCGCTCTTCAGACTTGCCGGGCGGTGTTAGAGGGCTGCGTCCAGGGAGGCGGTGGCCGGGTGACATGCCATCGCAGGGACGAGCGCGGACCGGCACGGCAGCCGCTGCACAAGGTTTGATTTTACCATACTTGGTTCAACCGGCAAGGGAGGCGGGTCCATCGCGGGGCCAAAGGGATGAAAGCGGACGGGAGGTGGGAAGTCTAACCACGAATGGTAAGACACTTGAGCATGAGGGATGCAAAGGAGGTCAGCCATGCGCAGGCAGCTTCGGCAGCCTCGGCAGCCTCGGCGCAGCCGGCCCATCTTGGCAACACGTGCGGTCTCTGGCAAGTCTTCGGGGCAGGGGACCCACAGCGATATACAAGGAAAGACGCAACCGCCCGCCCCTCCCGCCGAGACAGATGCAGCAGCGTTCGCGGCTGAAGCCGGAGACGGTCCGCTATCTACCCCCGTACCGGATGTGCTGGCGGCAGACCATGAACGGCTGCTGGAGCGTTCTTTGTCGGACAACCTGCACGCCTTGCGACAAGCCCTGGCAGGGTCTCCCGACATGGTGATGCACACCCTGACCAACGGTTCTTTGGACATGGCTGTCATCTACGTGGAGAGCTTGGCGGACGTGCAAGCCATTCACCAAGACGTGTTGATCCCGCTGCACCAAGCGGCAACCAGCGAGTTGCGCGTCGGTCTGGCAGCAGGGCTGGAGGACTGGGCACGTGTCCACGTGCCCATGGCGTTGCGCGGACAGGTGGATGGGGTGGCGTCTGCGGTGGCTGCGGTGTTGCGCGGCGATGCCCTGCTGTTGGTGGAAGGCTGCAGCGGGGGGGTGGTGCTGCGCGCCGCCAAGCACAAGGAGCGGGCGATTGCCGAGCCGGACACGGAGGCGCTGATTCGCGGACCCCGCGAAGGGTTTGTCGAAACCCTGGCCACCAACTTGTCGTTGTTGCGCCGCCGTTTGCCGACCGCTGCTCTGATTGTGGAAACACACACCCTGGGGGGCTATACGCGCACCCAGGTGGCGCTGTGTTACTTAGAGGGACTGGCGCCCCAGCCCTTGGTGGACGAGGTACGGCAGCGGTTGGCGCGCATCCAGTTGGACGGTGCCCTGGACTCGGCGTACCTCGAGGAGTGGCTGGAAGACCACCCTTTTTTCCCGTTCCCGCAGATCCAGAACACAGAGCGTCCCGATACGACCGCGGCAGCACTTTTGGAAGGCAAAGTGGCCTTGCTGATGGAAGGTTCGCCGTTTGCCCTGATTGGGCCGGTCAACCTTTGGGGGGCACTGCAGGCGGCAGAAGACTACTACGAGCGGTACCTGGTGGTGACCCTGATTCGTTCCATCCGCTTCCTGTTCTTGCTGTTTGCGTTGTTTTTACCGGCGACGTACGTGGCCATCTCGACATTTCACCAGGAAATGCTGCCGACCAAGTTGCTGCTATCGGTGGCAGCGGCACGCGAGGTCACGCCGCTGCCAGCCGTGCTTGAGTGTTTGCTGATGGAGATCTCATTTGAAGCACTGCGCGAGGCAGGGGTGCGCTTGCCGCGGATTGTCGGCCAGGCCATCAGCATTGTCGGGGCCTTGGTGATTGGCCAGGCCGCGGTACAAGCGGGAATGGCTTCCGCGCCGATGGTGATCATCGTGTCGATCACCGGGATCGCCTCGTTTACCATCCCGCGCTACAACTTTGCAGTGGCCATCCGCATGCTGCGCTTTCCTATGATCATCCTGGCTGGCACGCTAGGCTTGTTTGGCATTGTGTTAGGCGGTTTGTTGGTGCTGGCGCATCTGTGCAGTCTGCGCTCGTTTGGCCAGCCGTACCTGCAGCCGGTGACGCCGTTGGTCTGGAGCGGCCTGCGCGACGTCCTGGTACGCGCGCCGCACTGGCTGCAGCCGGTCAGGCAGAGCAAGGTGCGGCGTTGGTGGCGGGAGGAAGCTCCGCGTGGCTAACCGGATGAGCCGGGGCATGGTGCCAAGCGGGCTGGTTGGGGCACGGCACCGGCTGCGCGCGGGGGCAGTGGCGGTGTGCCTCATCCTGTGCATGATGTGCAGCGGTTGTTGGGATGCGCATGAGATTGACCAGTTGGCGATCGTCACGGTCAGCGGACTGGACGCGGTTGGTGACGGCCAGGGGGTGTTGGGCAGCGTACAGATTGCCCGCCCAAGTCAGCTTGGGACAGAGCAAGGCGGCTCGCCGACTAGCGGGGGCGGAGCAGGCCAGACGTTTGTCGTCGTCCAAGGGCAGGCCAACTCACCCGCCGCAGCGCTGGAGGTGATTCGCCGTCAGGTGCCGCGGCTGCTTATCCTTAGCCACCGGCAAGCGGTGGTGTTGGGCGAGGCGTACGCCGCTCGCGGTGTGGCGCCGCTGATTGACGAGATGGTGCGCAACCCGGCTTCACGTCTGCGCACGATTGTGCTTGTGGCGTACCATGCCCGGGCCGTTGACCTGTTGCGCGCCTCCAACCCGTTGGAGCGTCTGCCGGCCGACGCCATCCGAGGTCTGGAAGAGCAGTCGGGCCTGCCTCGCTACAATTTGAAAGACTTTATCAACGGGATGTACGGTCCGTCCGATCCGTTCGCCCTCGGGGTACGCCAGGTTTCGAGCGGTGGACGTCCGAAGCTGGTGATAGACCGCATTGCTGTCTTTCACAAAGACCGGCTGGCCGGCTGGCTGTCTGGCCCAGCCATGGACGGGTTTCTCTGGTTAAAAGGACGGATGCAGACCCATCAGTTTACTGTGCCCATGCCTGGGCTGTCCGGGGAGGTCGGAGTGCAGGTGTTGTCGTTACGCCGGCGCTTGACAGTGGATGCTCCGCAAGGCCAGCCGCGCGCCAAGGTTCAATTGCAGGTGCGGACGGAAGTGGTGGAAAACGGCTCGGCCTTCAACCCGAATGACCCACAGCAGATGCAGCGGCTGCAACAGGCTGTGGAGCGCCACATCCGGGAAGAGGTGCGGGCGACGCTGACCGAGTTGCAGTCTCTGCAAGCAGACGCGGTCGGATTTGGCGACCTGCTGTACGCCCGCCACCCCCGTGCCTGGAAACCGTTGCAAACTCAATGGCGTCAGCGCTTTGCTCAAATGCCTGTCCAGTTGGCGATAGACGTGCGCGTGGACCGTTCCGGTCTTACTCATGTTCCACCGTCTGCCAATCAAACCGGGGCAGGGCCGGACGGCCAGGCGGGTCAAATCGGCGAAGATGGGGGGGCCTCGCCAGCGAGTGGTGGATAAAAGAAGGGATGTATTGTGGCCAGCGCCGGAGTGGGACGGCGGTAGCCGCCTGCTTGTCAGCTGCGCATGCGGCAAGGGGGAGTCACGGGAGGTGGGCGGTTGGCGATTGGGGTGTTTGCGGTGCTGTTGATTGCGCTCAGTTACCGAATCGATTGGCGCGGCCAAACGTCTGCGGGCAAAGGGATGCGCTGGGTTTACTTGGTACTGGCCGGCGCCGGAGCGGCGTTGGCGGTGCTGTTTACGCTACTGGACCGGGCGTGGAACCCTTGGTTGTGGCTCGCTACCCAGCTGGCTGCAGGAGCACGGGGGTGGGGAGGATGACCCGGATGGGCCAAAGGGGGTCAAGGCGGGCACCTGACCAGGCCAGGCCCAGTCAGCAGCCGAACAGGCCGGACATGCAGCACAGGGTGCCGGGCCTGCCAGCGAAGGTTTCCAACAGGCAAATTTTAACGTACATCACCTTGGTCACCATTGCCTACGGGCACTTTGTGACCATTGGTCTGGTGTTTCGCGCCGCAGGCAGGGATGCCTGGGTGGCGACAAGCCTGGGCTGCCTGCTCGGAGGAGGGGTGGTCTGGGTCCAGTTTTGCGTGTGGCAAGCGGCGCGTGGCCGGTCACTGATGGCGGCGTGCACCGAGGCGTTGGGACGTTGGTTAGGGGCGTTGATCTCTGCGGTTTACGGGCTGCTCTTTGTCTGCTTGGCGGCGTTCACGCTGCGGGAGCAAGCGTTGTTTTTGGGGTTGATTTACCCGACCACACCGCCGCTGGTGTTCATGTTTTTTCTTCTTTGGGGAAGCGTTTGGGTGGTGCGCAGCGGAATGGAGGTGGCAGGGCGAATGGCGCAGTTGTGCCTGCCCTTTTTGGTGCTGCTGGGGCTGCTGGCGTCGCTGGCCACCCTCCCGGACAAAGACTTTTTGCGTCTGCTGCCTGTGCTTGACCACAGCAGCATGCAACTGCTTCACGCGACACTGCTGGTGGTCAGTCTGTTTTGCGACTGGGTGGTGGTGGGGGCGCTGAGCGATGGGGTAGATCAGCCGCAACTCTTACCCAGACAGGCGTTTTGGGTGAGTTGCTTGCTGGTGCTGGCGTTTCTCGGCCCAGCCACAGGCCCTGTCCTGGTGTTTGGCGAACCTCTGGCGCAATCGCTGGCGTACCCGACGTACTCGGAAATCCAATTTATCCGTCTGACAGGCGTGGTGGAACGCCTCGATGTGATTGGCGTTCTGCTCTGGACCATCGGCAGTTTTCTGCGGCTGGTGCTCTACCTGCTAGCCGTCACGCGGGTCTTGCACCACGTGACCGGTGGACCGCGCAGCCAGCTCTGGGCTGTCCCGGCCGCATGGTTGACGGCTGGGTGTGCAATTAGTCTGTTGCCGCTTTCCAGGGAAGATTTGCACACCCTGCTTTACCAGATGTACCCTTTGTGTGCGTTGGTCTTAGGTCTCGGCTTACCGGCCCTGCTGTGGGTCGCTATACGTGTGCGCGCTACGCGCCGCCCGCAGCAGCAGGCCGCGGCCTAGTCGAAGCGGCAGCAATTGTTCATCCAGAGAGGGGCCATGGGGCTGGTTTTGGCCTGCTGCGTGTGCACGCCGGGATGGTCCAGGCGTGTCAGGCAGCGGGCCTGACTTTTTTTGGTCCTCTCCGTGATATGATGGAAGGGGTTGAACAGGAATGGACGCCGGCGGGTTCGCGGGACTTCGGGTGCCAGAGAACCGCCGCATATTTCCAGCGTCACCGTTGTAGACGGGCAGAAAAAGGAGTGGAGGGCAATGGCTGGTCTGTTCGATCCGTTGACGGTGCGTGGCCTGTCACTGCGCAACCGGATTGTTGTGTCGCCGATGTGCCAGTATTCGGCGGAAGACGACGGTCTCGTCAACGATTGGCACCTCGTGCACTATGGTTCTTTAGCTTTAGGGGGTGCTGCACTGCTGTTCACGGAAGCCACGGCGGTTGAGGCGCGCGGGCGCATCAGCCACCGCGACCTCGGCTTGTGGTCGGACGAGCAGGTCCCTGGCTTGCGCCGCGTGGTGGAGTTTGCTCACCGTTGGGGTGTGCGCATGGGCATTCAACTGGCCCACGCGGGTCGTAAAGCAGACTTGCGTCTCCCCATTGTGGCGCCGTCCGCGTTGCGCTTTAGCGACCGATACCCGTTGCCCAAGGCGTTGGACAGTGCTGGCTTGGACGAGGTGGAGCAGGCGTTTGCGGCAGCTGCCCGGCGCGCCGTAGCGGCCGGCTTCGACGTGGTCGAGCTGCATGCAGCACACGGCTATTTGTTGCATCAGTTTTTGTCTCCGCTGAGCAACCAGCGCACAGATGACTACGGGGGCAGTTTGGCCAACCGTATGCGCTTTCCCTTGCGGGTGGTACGGGCTGTGCGCGACGTGCTGCCGCCGGACATGCCACTGTTTGTGCGTGTCTCGGGGTCTGAATACAGCCCGGAAGGCTACACCCTTGCCGACGTGGTGGCGTTTGCGCGCGCCTTGCAAGAGGCGGGGGTAGATGTCATCGATGTGAGTTCAGGCGGCAATACGCCGAGCCCGCCACCGCATGTCTATGCAGGGTATCAAGTGCCGTTTGCCGAGGCTGTGAAGCAGGGCGCAGGTGTGACGGTGATGGGGGTGGGCATGTTGGATGACCCGGTGCTCGCCGATTCACTCGTCCAACAAGGGAAAATTGACCTGGTGGCAGTAGCGCGCGGTTTTTTGCGTGACAAACACTGGGGGCACCGTGCGGCACAGTGTTTGCGCCAGCCGTTGTCGGTGCCGAAGCCTTACGAGCGGGCTTACTAATTTGGCGAGAAAGCGGGGGGAGGGGCAGTGGACTGGAGGCACCAGGCAGAGCCCACCGGATTGCGCCTGACCGACTGGCACGGACAGGAGTTTGCGCGGGTGGCGCACCTGTACGACGGTCAAGACCCGCGCCGGTTGGAGACTTACCAGCAGCGAGCCGCGTCGGTTCTGCCGCGTTTCACGGCAGGCCATCGTGCGCAGCTGGTGGCTACACTGCGTGCGCATATGACCGCCCTGGGGGCACCTGCAGCAGCGCTGGCGCAAGCGGATCGACTGTTGGACCCGGAGAGCGTGGCGGTGGTGACGGGTCAGCAGGCGGGTCTGTTTACAGGTCCGTTGTACACCGTCTACAAAGCGCTGACGGCGTTGGGGCTGGCACGGCGCCTGGAGGCAGAGCTTGGCCGGCCGGTGGTCCCGGTGTTTTGGATTGCGGCTGAAGACCACGACTGGGCTGAAGTGGACCACGTGTACGTGTT
>JAILZF010000047.1 GCA_023512635.1 Alicyclobacillus sp.
GTAGAGCGCGGCGTAGGCCTCCATATCATGGTACGACGGGTAGTCGCCGAACTTTTGGTGTACCTTTTCGTAAAACTCCTTCGACCCTTGCCACTTGGCGGACGGGTCCCACTGACCGGCAGCCAGCGTGTACTCGGCAGCGGATCCCGCGTCCTGCGGGAAGGTCGAGACGCTGAAGCCCGTGCCCGCTGCGGTAAAGTACTTGGCGTCGAGATCAATCTCTTGCGCTTGTTTCATCAAGGCAACCGCGTCTTTTGAATAGGAGGCGAAGTAGATCACGTCCGGGTGATGCTGCTTGACGCGCTGGAGCATCGCTTTGTAATCCAGGTCTTGGGTCGAATACGATTCATCATCGACCACTTGGAATCCATACTGTTTGGCGTACTGCAGCATCGCCTTTTCTGCGCTGGTGCCGAAGTTTTGGTCTTCGTGCACGATGGCCATCGTCTTAGCGTCGCCCTGTTGTTTGAGCAGTTCACAGATGGCTTTGGCGTAGTCATCGCTGGTGGCGCACAAGCGGAAGACGTACTTCGATCCCGTTTGCGTCACGTTCGCGGCAGTTGCCGTCGGCACGATATCAGGAACCTTGTACGTATCAGCCTTTTTCACAACGGCCAGGGCAGAACCCGAGCTGTACGGGCCTAAAATCAGCTGCGCGTGGTACTGGCTGATGGCTTGGTCCACGTCTTTGGCAGCTTCTTGGGCGCTCGATTTGTCGTCAAGGTAGACCAGGTCGACCTGCTTGCCAGCAATCCCGCCGGCCGCGTTGATCTCGTCTTTGGCAATCTCGTATCCTTCTTTTTGAGCTTTTCCGAATTCTGAGTCTGCGCCAGTGATGGAGGTGATGACCACCAGTGTCAATTTCCCCCCGGCGGACGTACTCGCTTGGCTGCTGTTGCTGCCGCCTTGACTGCCCCCTGCACTGTTACCGGCTGGGGCAGCGCCGCCGCAACCTGCCAGTGCGAACAGGCCGGCTAAGCTGATGGTGGCCAGCAAGCGCCGTGACCACGTGTAAGCCATTTGCCTGACACCCCTTTGCGATGGTCGTTGAAGAAACCTTGAAGCCGCGCCCGTTGGATGTATGTAAATCGATTAGGCACGTCACCATATTATTCAAAGTTTGGTCAAGTTGTCTACGGATTCTGACGGAAATCTTGAAAGCGAATACTAGGAAATTGATTCCTGACATGGGAGGAAACGAGGGTGAAGCTTACACCGGATGAACTGTCCCAGCGGTTGGCCGAAGTTCCCGGGTGGCAGTTGGCAGATGGCAAGTGGCTGGTTCGGCGCTTTGCGTTTCACAGTTTTACCGCCGCCATCCAATTTACCAACCGCGTGGCAGAGGTGGCGGAACGGCGCAATCACCACCCGTTCATCGCCATCGACTATAAAGTGGTGACCTTGCGCCTGACAACTTGGCATGCGGGCGGTTTAACGGCCGAGGATTTTGCGGAAGCGGCCGAGATCGACCGATTGTTTCGAGAAGCAGAAGGGGCGCGCATGACCGAGACGACTCCTGAACCGGGGGCAGGCTGACCCCCCACCCGCAGGTTGGTGGCTGGCAGCCCTGCCCCTGCTATAGGACTCGCCGTCCTGCCTGTTGCCACTGCTAACAAACCGGTAACACCTCGCGCAGGGCCAGCAGGCAAGCCAAGGCCAGGACTGCGCCGGCCACCGCCCGCCATTCTGCCGAGTGCCATCGCGCCTCCGGATCTGCCGGCGGCGCAGCAGGCCATTGCCGAAGACCGCGCGCCTCTAGGGCCAGCGCCAGGTCTTCCGCCAATTGGAAGAGGGCGGCCAAAAGCGGGATCATCACCACGGGCAGGTCGCTGGCGCGCAGTGCGCCCGCGCGCGCCCGGGATTTGCCGCGTGCCCGGGCAATTTGGGAAAAGCGCTCTAGTTCCTGGCCAATGCACGGGATAAAGCGCAGCACCAAGCCGGCGCCCAAAGCAAGCGGCGCAACCGGCACACGCCAGCGTTCCAGATGGCGCAAGGTGTGGGCCAGCCCTTGCTGCAGCGCCAGGTACGAGCTGCCGCTGGTCAACCACAGACCCAGCAACACCACCGCGTAAAGCCGCAGCAAAGCTTGCAGGGTGGTCAAGGCGGCGGGGATCGCAAAGCCTAGACCATGCCAGCTCAAGCCCGTGGCCGGCTGCCAGTACAAGCCTGCAAAGAGGGTGGAAAACGCAGTCATCCAGGTGTACGGCAGGGTCACACGCCGCCAGGCGGAGACAGGTGTGCGGGCACGCAGACACATCCCTGCGGCCAGCAGCACGCCGAACAGCACACCCAAGGGATGCGTCTGGGCCAGGACGCCCAACGTCAGCAGGCTGCAGCACAGCCAACGGGCGCGGGCGTCGAGCGGGGATGGTTCCGCAAGCCGGGTCCCCTCGGCGGCCAGGGCGGGGGGGAGCGCGTCGGATGCTGGGCATTCCAGGGCAGCTGCCGCATCCCATGGACGGTCTGCGTCCAGAGTGGGGAGCTGGTTGGCAGGGAACTGCAAGCTCGCAGCGACGGCTGCCGCCAAGCCTTCCGCTTGCCAGAGCTCACCCGGCAGGTCCACTCCTGCAGCCAGCAAGGCACGACGGGTAGCTTGAACTTCGGTCGGGCCTACACCGTACGCCTGGCAGAGCGCTTCTTGTTCTACCAGCTGGGCAGGGGTGCCCGTCCAGCGCAGCCGACCGTTTGCCCACAGCCAAACTCGGTCAGCGATAGGTAACAGGGCGTCGAGGTCGTGCGTGGCGACCACCAAGCCGCCGCGTCCTTGCTCACGCCGTTCGTTGCGCAGTTGTTGCAGGGTCTGCAGCAGCTGGGGCAGGGCAAGGGCGTCCAGGCCGGCTGTCGGTTCGTCGAGAAACAGCCAGTCGGTTGCTGTGGCCAACGTCGTAGCGACAGCCAGGCGTCGTCGTTGACCGCCGGACAGGTACCAAGGCGATTGGGACAAGATACGGGTGTTCAACCCTGTGCCTGCCAGGGCGGCTGCGGTACGCGCCGCGATGAGGTCTGGCGGCAGGTGGTAAGGACGCAGGGAGTAGTGAAACTCCCCTTGCACCGTGCGCGCAAAGAGCTGCTGTTCTGGAGATTGGAAGACCAACCCAACGCGCAAAAGCAGGGTGGGCGCAGCACGGCGGCCGCGCCACAACGGTTGGCCGTCATAATAAACTTGGCCGGACACGGGCGGCACCACCCCAGCCAGTGTCCGCAGGAGGGACGATTTGCCCGCTCCCACTGGTCCAATCAGCAGGGTCAACTCTCCGTCTCTCAGTTCACCGTCGCCATCCGCCGGGGTCCCGGCGGATGGCCGTTGGCCAGCGTCTGGTCCCCGCGCGGATTGTAAGGATTGCAGGAGAATCGGCACGGCTGCACCTCCTGGCCGCAAGTCGCTGGAACTTCAGGTCTCCAGGGTGGCGTCCAAACCACCTGCAGCTTGTCTGGACTGTGCAAGGCGCAGGCGTGCCACACACTCACCAAGTTCCTGTGCTGTAAGCGGCTTGTCACCGCAACACAGGCCACGGCTGTGCAGCGCCTCCGCCACTTGCACCGGCAAGGGCGGGGTCCAACCAAGCTGCCGGCAAAAGGACAAAGGCTGTAACGACGGACGAGGGGAAAGCGCTGGCGGTGTCCCGCCTGCACTCTGTGCAGGGTTCGGGTGGCTCGTTGTGTAACCAGCCAGCGCGGGTGGGTCTGCGTAAAAAAACTGCCGTGGGGTACCGTCAAATACTTTTTGGCCTGCCACCAGGGCAACCACGCGGCTGGCGTACGCCAACTCCGCCAGACGTTGCGTCATCCAAACCACGGCGACGCCATGAGCCTGTTGGGCAGCCACCATGGCCCGCAACCGCGCGGCAGCGGCAGCGTCAAGCATCGCTGTGGGTTCATCGAGGACGATGAGGCGCGGGTGCATGGCCAAGGCGGCGGTGGTGGCCAGCAACTGCCTCTGGCCGCCCGACAGACGTTCCAAAGGTGTATTCGCCACGTCCGCCAGGCCGGCGGCCTGCAACGTCGCCAGCGCTCGTTGCCGTGCAGCCGCAGGGGGAACGCCCAGTTGGGTCAGGCCAAAACAGACATCCTCCAGGGGGGTCTGGCCTATGCCTTGGGCGTCCGGGTTTTGCAACACCAACTGGACCCCGGGAGGAGGCGGGGATTGTACGCGGCCGGCAGACACAGGCAGCAAACCAGCAGCCACGCGGCCAAGCGTGCTTTTGCCGCTGCCGTTTGCCCCCACCACTGCAACCCATTCTCCGGCATACACCACGAGGTCTACGCCTTGTAGCACAGCCTGTTCTGGGGTGTGGGCGTAGGTCAGCCGCACCCCCTGCAGCGACAACACAGGTGCGGGATTTTCCGCCGCTGCCACATCTGCCAACCCCCTGTTGCAATGTCAGCAAAGCCCGATTACACTGAACTCATATTGTCAACCTGTCTTTTTTATAGGTTAACAAATGCGAGGGGGTGGAGCAACCCGTGACAGTTCGCGGGGTTGTGTTGAGTGCATTGTTTGCCGCTTTGCTAGTGGTGTCGAGTTTCGCGCGGGTCGATCTCGGTTTTACACCGGTCCCCATCACCTTGGAAACACTGGTGGTGATGTTGGCAGGCGCCTTGCTAGGGGCCCGTTACGGGTTTCTCAGCATGTTGCTGGTCATCATCCTGTTGGCCTGCGGTTTGCCGCTGTTAGGCGGGAGGGGAGGCTGGTCGCTGTTTTTTGGCCCGAGTGGCGGCTATGTGGTTTCTTGGCCCCTGGCTTCCTTGTGCATCGGCTGGTTGGGAAAGTATGTACCAGACCGCGGCTGGCGGGCTTATGTAGGTTGGTTTGTGCTGGCGGAGCTCTTTGGTACAGCTTGGGTTTACTTGGTGGGCGTGCCTTGGTTGGCAGCCGTGAAGCATTACGGCCTGACCCGAGCTTTGCTGGAAGGGTGTTACCCTTTTTTGCCTGGCGACACCCTCAAAGCTGTTGTCACAGCGGTCGTGGCTGTCCCGTTGCGCGCTCAGTTTCCCCCAGCCCGCTTGACAGGGGCAGAAGCGGTGGTGCGTGAGACCTCGGCCTGACAACGTCTGGCGGGCGGGGTGGGGCACGGTCCAGTCTGCTTAGAAGTATAGCAGGAGGGGTGCCCGGGGATGCTGGAACCCGAGCGCGGTTGCTCGCGCCATAGGGATTGCAGCAGAGGAACGGGGGAATGCTCGGTGAAAGCTGTCGCCGTAGAGCGCGGATTGGAACCAGTCAAGGAGTTTTTACAGGCGCAAGGGTGTCAGGTTGTGGATTGGAATGCATCCGCGCCAGCCCGCGACGTCGCATGCTGCTGCATAAGTGGGATGGACAAAAACCTGATGGGAATGCAGGATGTCACCCTCGATTGTCCCGTGGTGTCGTGTGACGGTCTGACGCCGCAGCAAGTGTACGAGCGTATCCGGCCGTATTTACAGTAAGGGTGCGGCTTGCCACTTGCCGTCAAAGCTGTGCAGCAGTGACCGAGGAGTGGTGTGTCGCAATCCGAGATTCGCCCGGGCCTTCGCACGTACCCATGTGCGAAGGCCCGCTTGGATTGTTTGCGGCGCCTGCCATCGCACGAGGCCCGGGCCCGGTTGCTTCGCGGGTCAAGACGTCCGTACAATGGGAAGCAGATAGGGGGCCCGGGCATGTCTCCGTTTTGGGTGTGGTTCTGGCACATTGTCGGCGGCTTGGCGGCTGTGTTGCTAGGCTTGCCAACGTTTGTTCTCAAGCGCATGTCCGAACGTGCAGCCCTTCACCCTGTTCGGATGGACCCTGCTGTGGTGAGCGTGTTGGCGGCCGGTCGGGCGCTCCCTGCCCCCGTGCAGGCTGACGTTTTAACAAGCTTCTGTCAAGCCAACTTTCTCTACCGCTATAGTCGTGCGCCGCTGCCAGCAGACAGACTGCCAGCCTTGAGCATACGTGTGGCGAGTGGCGTAGAGTACCAACTGTTCCCATCTGACACAGCGGAGCGGCCAGCACTGGTGTACGTCCGAAGGCGGCGTGGCCAGCGGGAAACTTGGTATGCGCTGCAATCGCCCGCCTTGGCCCAACAGGTGGTGGATATGGCCGCCCTGTGCAACACCATCCCCAGCGGTGTACACTGAAGGCAGTGGAACGGCGAGCATAGGGTGGACGGACGGGGAGGGGAAGCGGTATGCAGCGGGCAGTGGAATTGCACTGCCAAGGCCGGGTGTTACGGGGGATGGAACACATTCCGGACGGTCCAGGGGAACGGTGGCCGTGGCTTGTTTTACTGCACAGTTTTGGCGCCACAAAAGTAGAAACCCACCGGTTGTACGTGCGCTTGAGCCGTCGCTTGCAGCAGCGTGGTGTGGCGAGTGTGCGCTTTGACTTTTCGGGCAGCGGCGAGAGCGACGGCGAGTTTGCTGAGATGACCGTCTCGGGCGGGTTGGCAGAAGCTCATGCGATACTAGACTACGTTCGCTCCCATCCACAAGCCGACACCGCGCGTGTGAGCGTAGCCGGCTTCAGTCTGGGTGGCCTGGTTGCGGGTATGCTGGCAGGGGACCGGCCGGGTGATGTGGCCCGTTTGGTCTTGCTGGCCCCTGCAGCCAACTTGCCTGAGCTGGTCAGGGAAATGGCGGCGTCAGCCGGCATGGCCCAACCGCCAGAGGTGTTCGATTACGAGGGTGATTTGCTCGGCCGGTCGTTTGCGGAGGACGCCTTGCAGTTACAACCGTGGCAGCGTAGCAAGCCGTACCAGGGGCCGGTGCTGTTGGTCCACGGCAGTGCGGATACGCGGGTTCCGCCCGCGGTGACGGAGACCTATCAGGCCAAGGTCTATGGCGGCCGCGCGCAGGTGGTTTGGGTGGACGGCGCAGATCATACATTCAACCGCCACGTCTGGCAGGAGCAGGTGATTGCTGCTGTCGTTGAGTTTGTGGCCCCGCAGATGAAGGAGGAGACACCGTGACGGGTTTGGCGACAGGAGACGTGTTTGTGCTCGGGGCCGGCGCCATGGCTGAGGCGTTTATTCGTGGTGTGCTGCAGCGTGGTGCGTTGCAGCCGGCACAGTTGTGTGTAGTCAGCCGCAACCCGCAGGGGCGGGCGGTAGCATTGCAGGGTCAATATGGTGTACGGGCGGGCAGCTATGCCCAAGCCGCACAAGCACGACTGGTGCTGCTGGCGGTCAAGCCAGGAGATGCGGCAGACGCCTTGGCCCAGGTGGAACCGTACCTGCACGGACAACCCTTGGTTTCGTTTGCCGCCGGCGTGACCATGCGGTGGCTGGAGGAACAGGTGCAGGGGAAGTCGCCGGTGGTTCGTACCATGCCCAACCTGCCGGTGGCGGTGTTGGCTGGGGTGACGGCGGTGGCGTTCCCTGAACACGGGTTGTTGCCGGCAGACCGCGCTTGGATTCGCTTTCTACTTGAACAGTTAGGAACGGTTGTAGAGGTGCCGGAGTCGTTGATGGACGCTGTCACCGCTGTGTCCGGCAGCGGTCCTGGATTTGTCTGTGCATTCCTGGAGGCGATGGAGCAAACGGCGCAGCGCCTGGGTATGGATCCGCAGCTGGCGCGGCCTTTGTTGCTGCAAACCCTGGCCGGGACAGCCCAGGCTTTGCGTGAGTGGGAGCTGAGTCCGGCGGAGCTGCGCCAGCGCGTGGCTTCCCCAGGGGGGACCACGCAAGCCGGTTTGGCGGTGTTTGAGCGCGGCGGGTTGGCGGCGTTGGTCAGTGAGGCACTGACAGCAGCAGCCAACCGTTCCGCCGAGCTGGGGCAGGCGTTTGTGTCTACGGGGCGCCGCTAAACGCGGGTGCTGGCAAAGGAAGAAAACCCTGCTGTGTGTCGGGAAGGCCCGCGCAGGCGGAGAACACGGGTGGCTCAAGCGCCACCCGTTTCGTGTTGGGTGTGACCGGCTATTAAATCAAGGGTGTGGCGCAAGACGGGCAGGATAACGGTCATACCTTCCTTGACGGCTTTGGGGCTGCCTGGCAGGTTGACAATCAAGGTCTGACCCCGTACCCCCGCAATTTGCCGGGAGATCATGGCAAAGGGCGTGTGTTTTAAGCCTTCCAAACGCATCGCTTCGGCGATGCCAGGCAGCGTTCGCTCCACCACCGCCAAGGTCGCTTCGGGTGTGACGTCGCGTGGGCCCACGCCTGTTCCGCCGGTGGTCACCAGCAGACGCACAAGGCCGTCGTCCGCGCATTGCTTCATCCAATGGGCCAATGAGTCGCGTTCATCCGGCAAGGCAGCCCGCATGATCACGTGAAAGCCTGCCTCTTCTAGCAGCGCTTGAACCGTATCACCGCTGGTGTCTTTGCGCAAACCGCGGCTGACCGCGTCACTCGCTGTGAGCACGGCCGCGGGAATCAGGGGTGTCGCCTGAGTGAGTGCTGACATGCAAACCGCCTCCTGGTGTGGGGTGGGGTGTCTGTCCGCGTTTGCAAGGATTGCTAACCATTCGGTACACTTTTTCTGTTCATGAAATGTTTAGATGAAGGAGTGAATCTGGCGTGAGCTTGCACACCGAATGGGTTCCGTACGGCACAGACCAAGGGTACACTGGGTATCTTGCCAAACCTGCCAGAGCTGAACAACCCCTGGCTGCAGTGGTTGTGATTCAGGAAATCTGGGGGGTGGATGGACACATCCAGGACCTGGTCAGACGCTTTGCCCAGGCCGGATATGTGGCGTTTGCGCCTGATTTGTACACGCGCAACGGGCAACGGCCGGCTCCGCTGGCGGCAGAACGGATTGAAGAAGTGAAAAACTTTTTGGATAGTGTACCGCCCGGGGTGTGGCACAGCCAGGAAGAACGACAGGCGGCCATTGCAAAGTTGCCTGGAGACCAAGGTCAGCGGATCAGCGAGACTTTTACCACCCTCTTTGGCGGTTTAGAGTACGACCGCCACATCGAACAGCTGTTGGCGACGACGGCCTGGTTGCGCGAGACCTGTCCGCACAGCCAAGGTCAACCTGTCGTCTCGGTCGGGTTTTGCATGGGCGGTGCCTTGTCAGCTCGCTTGGCGTGTGCCGACGCTGCCCTGCGCGGGGCGGTCATCTTCTACGGACAAGCCCCGGAGACTGACCGCCTGGCTGGTATCCAATGCCCGGTGCGCGGCTTTTACGGTCGTCTCGATCCACGGATCACAGAGGCGGTCCCGGCGTTTGCGGAAGCGATGGCGGCGGCTGGCAAAGATTTTAAATACACGGTGTATGAAGGGGCGCACCACGCATTCTTTAACGATACGCGCCGTTCCTATCACCCGCTGGCCAGCCGCGACGCGTTGGCTCAGACGCTGCAGTTCTTTAACGAGCAAACACGTGCTTAAGGAAGAAGGCCTAGATCAACCGGCGGGCGCCTGGAGACAGGCGCCCTTTTTAAACGTGTCCAGCATAACAGCCCGGTGTTCTTGTACCCTGTCCTCATACCGTAGGGTGAACACAATCCTACGGCAGGAGGCGGAGACAGTGGCTCTACACCACGTGGCGTATCGCTACCTCGGACAGTGGGTGCACTGCCATTCCGTGTACGGTTGGCACCGCGGGGTCCTCACTCAGGTGCGGCCCGGCGGGATTATTTTAGGCAACGCTGTGCAACTGGCGGCAGCACCCGCCGCGGCCATGCAGGCGGAGCACACCCTGCAGCGAACGGATGGTATGGCGGTGGAACCGGTTCAGTTTTTTGGAGGGTTCTTTATTCCGTTTGGTGGGTTGTACGGCATCTATCCAGGGTTCGGCTTTGGGTTTGGGGGGTTCTTCTGGTAAGGTCTGTTATTTAATAGAAAGGAAGATTTTTCTCGGACGGCAGGTAGGAATTTGCCTGCTTCACGTGTAATTCTCTATAGAGATTCGCCTTTTTACGGCGAGTTCTAAGAGAGGGAGACCGGCCGAAAACTGGCTTGGCTCCGTCCATCTTTGTGCGCAAGCCGGTTGTCAGCCTGGCGAGTGGCTTGCGCACCACGTGGAGTGGGCAACCATGCGACCAACTCGGCGCAGTTGGGGGCGTGCCGGGGCTGCTGCCATCACTGTGGCGGCGGCGCTGACGGTGCCGTCTGTGCCTGTACGAGCTGCCACGGCAGCCTACCCGCTGGGCAATGTCAGTGTACGTGTGGCAGGCAGCGCATGGCGGGTGATTCCCAGCCTGACGGCGGCCGGGACGACTTTTGTCGGCACCTGGTACCTGCAACAGCTGTTGCGGGCGTACGGACTGCAGAGCTCTTGGGATGGCAACAATTTGCGTTTGCTTGGCTTTCCTGCGGCCGGTGGCCGCGTGTGGTACAACAATCAGCCGCTGTCGGGGACAGAGAGTCTGGCTTACGGCAGTGAGGCGTATATTGATTTGAGTGCCATCGCCCGCCGCACGGGCGGGGCGGTGGAGGTCTCCACGCAGGGCCGTGGTTTGGACGCAGCCGTTCTGCCTTTGGCGGCAGCGGGGTCGGCGCAACCCCCTGTGTTGCCAGGTCGAGCAGGCCAAGACCTGCATCTTGCCGCAGTTCGGCCTGCGCCGCAGAGCGCCGGCGCGGCAGGAGTCCCGACAACGTCCGCGGGGGGTGGTGCAGCGGGGTGGGCCTCGTTCAACCC
>JAILZF010000048.1 GCA_023512635.1 Alicyclobacillus sp.
CGGTGGCGCCGAGGCAGCTGTTGTCGATTTGGCGCTCGCAGGGTTTAGCAATGCCAAGGCCTTGTCCACCCGCAACGACGAACCAGAGCGGGCGAGCCGGCCGTTTGACCGGGATCGCGACGGGTTTGTGATGGGGGAAGGCGCAGGCATCCTCGTGCTCGAATCCCTGGAGCACGCCTTGCAGCGGGGCGCGCGGATCCGGGCAGAGATTATCGGCTACGGGATGTCGGGCGATGCGTTTCACGTCACCGCACCACACCCGGAAGGCGACGGTGCGTACCGGGCGATGGTAGCGGCGCTGCACGACGCCGGGCTGCAGCCGGAGGACGTGGATTACATCAACGCCCACGGCACATCCACCGATCTCGGCGATATGTTGGAAACCGTGGCCATCAAGCGAGCCTTTGGGAGTCACGCGTACAAGCTCGCGGTCAGTTCCAACAAGTCGATGACCGGTCACTTGCTGGGTGCGGCAGGCGGCGTCGAGGCCGTGGCGACGGTCAAAACGCTGGAGGAGGGCGTGCTGCCCCCCACCATCAATTATGAAACACCCGACCCGCAGTGCGATCTCGATTACGTACCCAACGTCGCCCGCCGGGCTGACGTGCGCTGTGCGTTGTCTAACTCACTGGGCTTTGGCGGGCACAACGCGGTGATTGCTCTCAAGCGCTATCCATCTGCCTGACAGCCGCTCGCTTGGCCAGAGGCCGCTGTGCTGCACGAGCCCCCGGCTTGGCCGGGGGCTTTTTCCAAACAAGGGGATGATGCCAGTGTCTGCGAACCCGTGGACCGCGCTGTCCGCGGAGCTGGGGGTTTCGTTCCGTGACCCGTCTTTGCTCAAGCAGGCGTTTACGCACGCGTCGTACCGCAATGAGCACCGTCGGCCGTCTTTGGAAGATAACGAACGCTTGGAATTCCTTGGCGACGCCGTGTTGGAGCTGGTCGTAAGCGAGTACCTGTACCGGACGCAACCGGATTTGCCGGAAGGGGAGCTGACTCGTCTGCGTGCAGCTATCGTCTGCGAGCCTACGCTGGTCCGCTTTGCCCGGGAATTGCAGTTTGACCGCTATGTGCGGTTGGGCAAAGGTGAAGAGCGCTCGGGCGGACGCAGGCGCCCGGCTTTGCTCGCCGATGTATTCGAAGCGTTTATGGGGGCGTTGTACCTCGACCAAGGCCTCGAAGCGGTGCAGGAGTTTGCCAGCCGGCACATGTTTCCTCGTGTTCCGGAATATGCCACCATTCCAGACTACAAAACGACCCTCCAGGAATGGGTCCAGCAGCACTTGGGACGAGAGCTGCGCTACGAAACGGTTGAGGAGCGCGGCCCTGCACACGCTCGTGAGTTTGTGGTGCAGGTATGGGTGGGTCACGAGTGCTTAGGCAAAGGGGTAGGCAGGTCGAAAAAGGAGGCGGAGCAGCAGGCGGCTGGCGAGGCGTTGGCTAAGTTGCGGCGCCAACAGGCAGGGGGGAGCGCCGTTGTTTCTGAAGCGGATTGACATGGTCGGGTTTAAGTCGTTTGCGGACAAAACGAGCATCGACTTGTCCCCTGGCATCACGGCGGTGGTCGGTCCTAACGGCAGTGGCAAGAGCAATTTAGCGGACGCCATTCGCTGGGTTTTAGGGGAGCAGAGCGCCCGGGTGTTGCGCGGCACGAAAATGGAGGACGTGATTTTTGCTGGCAGCGACAGCCGGCGTGGCCTGAATTTTTGTGAAGTCACGCTGACGTTGGACAACAGTGACCGGCATTTGCCGGTGGTGTTTGACGAGGTCTCGGTCACGCGGCGCACCTTCCGCTCGGGAGAGAGCGAGTATTTCATCAATCGCCAACCCTGCCGGTTAAAAGACATTGCTGAACTGTTTATGGACAGTGGGGTGGGGCGGGAGTCTTACTCCATCATCGGTCAGGGTCGTATTGAAGAAATGCTGTCCACGCGGCCTGAAGACCGGCGCGGTCCGTTTGAAGAAGCGGCAGGGATTGTCAAGTTTAAACACCGCAAGCGCGAAGCGGAGCGCAAGCTTGAGGAGACGGCGGCCAATCTGCTGCGCGTCGACGACGTGTTGGCCGAATTGCAGCGGCAAGCCGAGCCTTTGCAACGGGAGGCGGAAAAAGCCCGCCGCTACCAGGCGTTGGCGGAGGCGTTGCAGGGCTTCGAGGTGGCGCTGCTGGTTGGGGAGATAGAGCGCTTACGTGTGCGCTGGGAAGACGCGTCGGCGGCCGTGACGGCCGGATCAACACAACGGCAACAGGCGGCAGCCTTGTTGGCGGAGCGGGAACAGGCCTTGGCCGCAGCCAAGCAGCAGGCAGAGCTGCAGCTGGCTGCGGCGACCGCACTGCAGCAGCGGCAGTTGGCCACGGTGGCGGCACAAGAGCGCAGTGAGGGGGCTCTGGCGTTGGCTCGCGAACGCCGTGCGCACGCGCTGGCTGCACAGGCGGAACAGCTGCGCCAAGGAGAGCTGGCCGTGGCTGAGCGGGATCGCCTGCTGCAGGAACAGGAGAAGGTGCAGCAACGGTTGGCGCAACTGCAGGCGCAGCGGGAGGCGCAGGCCGCGGCGCTGCAAGCCGCGGCGGGGGCGGTAGACCCGGCGGAGCGGGAGCGTTTAGCGGCCGTGCAGGCGCGCTTGCACGAAGCGCTGATTGCGGCCCACCAAGAGGCGGCCAGTGCGCGCAATGAATGGCGTCTGGCGAGCGCCTCCCAAGAACAAGAAGACCGCCGGCGCGAACGGTTGACGGCAGAACAGGCGCGTCTCCAGGAAGAACAGATGGCAGCGGAATCAGACGCTGCAGCAGCACAAGCGACCCTGGACCAGAGCCGGGCGGAAGAGCTACGTTGTGCGCAGGCGCTGGCACAGGTGGCACAGGAGTTAGCAGAACTCAACCGGGCGGAGGCGGAGTGCGCAGCGGCTCGTCAGCAATGGCAGGCACAACTGGCCTCCCTGCGCTCACGGCTGGACCTGTTACAAGAGTTAGAAGAAGGATACGACGGGTATGCGCAGGGCGTCCGTTCGGTCCTTCAGGCGGCAGGCAAAGGCCGCCTGCTGGGCGTGCACGGGGCGGTGGCCCACCTGTTGCATGTGGAGAAGGCGTATGAGGAGGCGATAGAGACGGCGTTGGGTGCCGCCTTGCAAAACCTGGTGGTGGACAGCGAGGCGGCGGCACGGACGGCGATTGAATGGTTAAAGCGGAGGCAGGCAGGCCGGGCGACGTTTTTGCCGCTGCAGGTGATTCAACCGCGGCGTTTGGCGTCTGAGGCGTGGGCCAAGGCGCGGCAACACCCTGGTTGTGTCGGATTGGCCAGCGAGCTGGTGCAGTGTCGGCCAGAACACCGCGTGGTGGCAGAGCACCTGTTGGGCCATGTGGTGGTAGCGGATCAGCTGGTGCATGCCAATGAATTGGCGCGGCTGTTGGAGTACCGGGTGCGTGTGGTGACGCTGGCTGGAGACGTGGTGTCCCCAGGCGGCGCCATGACCGGTGGCAGCCATGCCCGCAAGGGACCCGGTTTGTTAGGCCGCAGCCGGGAGCGTAACGAGGCGGCCGCTGCACTTGAGCTCTGTCAGGAGCAGGTCCAGACGGCTACTGTTCGTCAACAAGAGTTGCGGGCGGCCATCCAGGAACGCCAGCAGCAGCAGCAGGCGCTGCTCGCGGCCCAGGCGCAGGCGCGCGCAAGGGCAGCGCAGGCCGCGGCCGACGTGCGGGCCGCGGAACAACGGAGACAAACGGCGGCGGACCGGCTGGCTGAGTTGAGCTGGGAGGCGGAACAAGTGGCCGCTGGGGCGTCGGCTTGGCAGCAGCGGCAGGCGCAGGCGGCCGCCGCAGCAGCGGCCGCCGCAGAGCGGATTCAAACACTCGAAGCAGAACTGGCAAGCTGCCGGGAGCAGTTGCAGGCGTGGGAGCAGGCGGCAGCGGACGCCCAAGCGTCGTTGACGGAGTTGCGCGTGGCGTTGGCGACGTGTGAGCAGGAAGAACGTGCGCTGCGCGGGCAGCTGCAGGAGCTTGCAGAGCGCGCTGAGCGCTTGGCTGAACAAGCGGCGGCGTGTGCAGCGGCGGCCGCGGCGGCGGCGGATCAAGCGGCGGCCGCGGCGGCTGCAGAAGCGGCGGAAGCGGCCGCCTTGGAACGGCTGCGCGCCGAGGCACAGGCGTTGGCGGAGGAGTTGGCAGACACGCAGCAGCAACGCCAACAGGTGGAATGGCTGCTGGCCGAGCGGGAACAAGCAGTGCGCACACAACAGGCGGCGCTGGCCGAGCTTGACGAGCAACTGCACCGAGCTGAAGTGCTTGCCGAGCGGGCGGACTTGGAACTCAACCACGCCTTGCGGCGGCTTGGCGAGAC
The DNA here is from genome assembly GCA_023512635.1 of Alicyclobacillus sp. Lineage (GTDB taxonomy): Bacteria > Bacillota > Bacilli > Alicyclobacillales > Alicyclobacillaceae > JAILZF01. The sequence goes on from JAILZF010000048.1 coordinate 4,329, forward strand.
CTATCAAATGACCTATGAGTGGGCGCGCGAACACCATCCTGCGCCTACCGACCCGGCGAGCTTACAACGCCGCGTCGAGGCGTTGCGCCGGGAACAAGCGGCCTTAGGTGAGGTCCAGTTAGGGGCACTCGCCGAGTGGGAACGTTTGCGCCAGCGGATCGACTTTTTGGTTCAAGAGCGGGCCGATTTAGAACAAGCGCGCACCCAGTTGCTGGCGGTGATTTCCGACATCGACCGGGAGATGGCCCGTCGCTTTGGCGAAGTGTATGAGCAAATCCGGGCGGCGTTCCAGGCCTCGTTTCGGCAGTTGTTTGACGGCGGCCGGGCTGACCTGGTGTTGACGGAGCCGGACGACCTGCTGCAGACCGGGATTGAAGTGATGGCGCAGCCACCGGGAAAGAAGTTGCAAAACCTCAACCTGCTCTCCGGCGGGGAACGGGCACTGACGGCCATGGCGTTGCTGTTTGCCATTTTAAAAGTGCGTCCGGTGCCGTTTTGTGTATTGGACGAGGTGGAAGCGGCCTTGGATGAAGCCAACGTCCACCGCTTTGCCCAACAACTGCGCAAGTTTGCAGATGAGACACAGTTTATTGTGATTACCCACCGGCGCGGGACGATGGAAGAAGCGGACGTGTTATACGGGGTGACGATGCAGGAGGCCGGGGTTTCGTCCTTGATTGGCGTGCGGCTGGGCGAGGACCCGGCAGAGTTTGAGTCCGCGTAACCGCGGGGTGACGCAGAGGAGGGTTGGCATGGGGCTTTTCGATAAATTCCGGCGTGGGCTGGAAAAAAGCCGGTCTGCCGTCTGGGACAAACTGGCCGGTCTGTTCCAAGGGCGTAAGTTGGATGAGTCGCTGTACGAAGAGATGGAGGAGGCGCTGATTGCCGCCGACATGGGTGTAGATTCGGCACTGTGGTTGGTGGAGCGCGTACGCAAGGCGGCGCGCCAGGCGCGTTTGACCGACGCTGAGCGGTTGCCAGAATTGTTACAACAGGCGGTGGAGGAAGCGCTGGCCGGCTTGGACCCGGCTATGCGCAGCGCTCCCGAAGGACCGAGCTTGTACCTTGTCGTCGGGGTCAATGGGACGGGCAAAACGACGACCATCGGCAAGCTGGCCGCACGCTTGCGCGGAGAGGGCAAGCGCGTCATCTTGGCAGCCGGGGACACGTTCCGGGCGGCCGCCATTGAGCAGCTGGCCGAATGGGGAAAACGCACGGGGTGCGATGTGGTGCGGCATTCGCCAGGGGCAGATCCCGCGGCTGTGATGTTTGACGCGGTCCAGGCCGGGAAGGCGCGGCGCGCAGACGTGATCCTCTGTGACACAGCCGGCCGTTTGCACAACAAGGGTCATCTGATGGCGGAGCTTTTCAAAATCCATAAAGTGGTGGCGCGTGAACTGCCCGGAGCACCGCATGAGGTACTGCTCGTGCTGGACGGCACGACGGGGCAAAACGCCTTGACACAGGTGCAGGTATTCCGTGAAGTGGTGCCTGTCAGCGGGTTGGTGGTGACAAAACTGGATGGAACGGCCAAGGGCGGTGTGGTGATCCCGATCGTCCGGGAGACGGGGATTCCGGTGAAGTGGGTTGGATTGGGTGAGGGCATCGATGACCTGGAACCGTTTGACGCCCATTCGTACGCGGCGGGCATCTGCCGGCCGTAGGATGACTTGGGCGGGTTTTTTAGACGGCTGAACGCCAGGAAGCAATGGATATCCCGTAAAGGAGAAACACTTGACAATGGATCGGGACGCCCGTACGATAGAAAGGGTCACGCGGGTTGGCGACCTGTACGACTGGTACGGTGCGCTGTTGACCGAGCGGCAGCGCCAGTGGGTAGAGTTGTACTTTTTCGACGATTGGTCTCTGGCGGAAATTGCCGAGCATTTCGGGGTCACGCGGCAAGCGGTGCACGACAACTTGCGCCGCGCTGAGGACCAGCTGGAGGCGTATGAACGGGCGTTGGCTCTGCACGCTCAAGCGCGGCAACAACAACACGCCTGGCAACGTCTGCAAGCGGTTTGGCAGCGGGTGCAAGGGTATTTGCCTGTGGCTGAGCGCGGTGAACTGGCAGCACGGCTGGAGGAGTTGGCTGCCGTTTGCCGGTTTGCGGGGGAGAGGGGGGAATAGGGTTGCTGGAAAACTTGTCCAACAGCTTGCAAAAAGCGCTCGACCGACTGCGCGGGAAAGGGAAATTGACGGAGGACGACGTGCAAGCGGCGATGCGTGAGGTGCGGTTAGCCCTGCTGGCCGCCGACGTCAACGTCAAGGTGGTCAAGCAGTTCGTGGACCGCGTGCGCGATCGCGCGATTGGTCAAGAGGTCCAGAGAAGCCTCACCCCCGCTCAGCAAGTGGTCAAGATTGTGCACGAAGAGCTCACCGACCTGATGGGCGGGAGTCAAGAGCGGTTGCGAATGGCATCTCAACCGCCCACGGTGGTCCTGTTGGTCGGTTTGCAAGGGGCGGGCAAAACGACCACAGCGGCCAAACTGGCACTTTCGTTCCGCCAACACCAGCACCGCCCGTTGCTTGTGGCGGCAGACGTCTACCGGCCTGCGGCGGTTCACCAATTAGAGGTGTTGGGCCGGCAAATCGACGTGCCCGTGTTCTCTCTGGGAACGGAAGCGGACCCGGTGGACATTGCCGTCCGCGGCCGGGCTGAAGCGTTACGCCAAGGTGCAGACGTGGTGATTGTCGACACTGCAGGCCGCCTGCACATCGACGACCAGCTGATGGGGGAGCTGGAGCGTATTCGTGAGGCGGTGCACCCGGAGGAAATCTTGCTGGTGGTAGACGCCATGACAGGCCAAGACGCCGTCCAGGTGGCGGAAACGTTTCATCAGCGGCTCGGCCTGACGGGGGTCATCCTCACCAAGCTGGACGGCGACACGCGCGGCGGGGCGGCGTTGTCGGTGCGGGCAACGACGGGATGCCCCATTAAATTTGTGGGGCTCGGGGAAAAAATTGAACCGCTGGAACCGTTCCACCCTGACCGGTTAGCCTCGCGCATTCTCGGGATGGGAGACGTCCTGAGCCTGATTGAACGAGCGCAGCAGGCGCTCGACCTGGACAAGGCGCAGGAGATGGAGCAGAAGCTGCGCTCTGCGCAGTTCACGCTGGACGATTTCCGGGAACAACTGCAACAGGTGCGTAAGCTAGGGCCGATTGACCAGATCATTAAGATGCTGCCAGGCGTCGGTAAGATCAAGGGATTGGAAAACGTTCAGGTGGATGAGCGGCGCCTGCGCCGCATCGACGCCATTATTTCGTCGATGACGCCGGCAGAGCGGCGCGATCCGTCGCTGATGAACGCCAGCCGTCGCCGCCGGGTGGCGCTGGGCAGCGGTGTCACCGTGCGTGAAGTCAACCAGGTTCTGAACCAGTTTGAGCAGATGCGCCAAATGATGAAACACTTCACGGGTCTAGGGAAACGGTGGGGCCGACGCGGGGCGTTGCAGGCGCTGAAAGAGTTTCCGCAGCTGCCGGGTGGCGAGGGGTTGGCCAACCTGCCGTTGGGACCGGGGAGTATGGGAGCAGACGGCGCGTCGTCTGGCGTGGCGCGACCGCGTCGCCATCCGGCGGGGAAGAAGAAAAAGCGGCGGTGACCGTTTGGGTGGTTGGAACGAGGGAGTAGGCGGCGGCACGAGGGCGATGTTCTAGGCTGGGCGGGAGGGCGCCGACTCAGCAAACGTTGGCCTGTGTATCGAACCAAGAATCACACCTTCACAGAAAGGATGACGTGGGATGGCTGTGAAAATTCGTTTGAAGCGTATGGGGGCGAAGAAAGCGCCGTTTTACCGTGTGGTGGTGGCTGAATCGCGCTCCCCGCGGGACGGGCGGTTTATTGAGGAGATTGGGACGTACAATCCGTTGACAGATCCAGCGGCGGTGAACATTAATGCAGAACGGGCGCTTGACTGGCTGATGAAGGGCGCTCAACCGTCGGATACGGTCCGCTACCTGTTCCGCAAGGCGGGCATTATGAAACAGTTCCACGAGGCCAAATTACAGCGTTCTTCACAGTCGCAGGCGTAAGCCCGTGTGACTTGAGGGAGGATGCCTGTGCTTGAATTGGTTGAATTCCTCGTCAAGTCGCTGGTGGACCAACCGGATCGAGTTACGGTGGAAGAAGTTCGGCGCGGCGATACAGTGGTGTATCGGGTGCAGCCTGACCCGGCGGATGTGGGGAAGTTGATTGGCCGCCAAGGCCGGGTAGCCAACGCGATTCGGCAGGTGGTGCAATCGGCTGCTAGTGCGCATCAGTTGCGTGCGGTGGTGGATATCGGGACCTCAAGCAGGACAGGCTGGGAAAGGAGGGGTCCGCGTGATTAAAATTCGCCAACCGGTGGCTGTCAAGTTTATTTTAACGGAGTCCACCAAGCAACAACTGATTCAGCAACACCGACAACAGGTGGAACGGTTACAAATGGAGTTGGAACAGCTGGATCTGCAGGGCAGACAGTGGTTGGAACAAGCCATGGCGCAGGGCGGCGGTGAGGCGGCGCAGCAGGTTCGCCAGCGTCTGGAGCAAGAAAAGCAGGCGCGTCTGCAGCAGCGTGAACAGTTGATCCAGCAAATGCAGCAGATTCAACAAATGGATTTGGGCACAGAAGTGCAAAACATGAACGTGGAGACGATGGTGGAAGTCCGGGTCGGCGACGACTGGAGCAAGGTTTTGCTGGGATCGGAAATTATCATTAAAGACGGCATTGTCCACGAGATTCGTCGTGGCGGCCATCCGGTTCAGGAGGAATAAGGACAGGCGGTCCTGTCGACCTGCCTTGGTCTGGGCCCCCCATGGAAAGCTTGGAAGGGTGAGCCGAGGGTAACGTGACCATGAACCGAGTCTTTGGTAACGGCAAGGTCGAAGGGCCTTGCCGTTTGTTAGATCTTTTGACTTAGGTCTGTGTTCTTCGTTGACAGTACGTGAGCGGTTGAGCCAAAGGAGGGACTGCGGTGGAGACGGCGTACTACACGGTTGGGGTAATCACCAACACACACGGGTTACGTGGAGAGGTGCGTGTTTGGCCGCGCACTGACTTTCCCGAGCGCCGTTTCACCAAAGGGTCCAGGTTGTGGCTGCGCAAACCTGACCAATCGCCAGAACGTGCGTTGGTGGTGCGCAGTGGACGCCCTCATAAAAATCAATGGGTGGTAGCGTTTCAAGGCCTGCCGACCATCCAAGAGGTGGAGCCATTCAAGGGTATGGAACTGTGTGTCCCGGAAGCGGAACTGATGCCGTTGCCAGAAGGGACGTATTACATTCACGAACTGCTAGGCATGGACGTGGTGACCGACGACGGCCGAACGGTGGGCAAACTGGTGGAGGTGCTACAACCGGGGGCGAACGACGTCTACGTGGTCCGCGGCAACTTACAAGAGAAAGACGTCCTTGTGCCGGCGATTCCAGAGTGCATTTTACAGGTGAATGTGTCCGAGCGGCGAATGACGGTGCATTTGCTGCCCGGTTTATTGGAAGCGGATGAGGAGTGACTGGATGCGGGTTGTCATCTGTACCTTGTTTCCGGAGATGTTTTCCGGAGTGTTGCAAGCCAGCATTCTGCGGCGTGCACAGGACGCCGGGGCGTTGACGGTAGAGCTGGTGAACTTTCGGGAGTTTGCGCGGGATAGGCATAAAACAGTGGACGACTACCCGTTTGGCGGCGGTGCCGGGATGTTGCTCAAACCAGAGCCGCTGTTTGAAGCTGTCGATTATATACGGGAGCGCTGGCCGGTGGCACCGGGGCAGGCGCGGCGGGTGGTATTATTGTCCCCGCTGGGGAGGCCGTTTACGCAACGGGTGGCGGAGGAATACGCTGCGCTGCCAGAGGTGGTGTTGCTCTGCGGTCATTATGAAGGCTTTGACGAGCGGGTGCGGCAATACCTGGCGGATGATGAACTGAGCTTCGGCGATGTGGTCTTTACAGGCGGTGAGATCCCGGCGATGGCGTTTCTCGACGCGGTGGCCCGTTTGTTGCCCGGGGTCTTGGGCAATGACGTGTCGGCGGCAGACGAGTCGTTTGCAGGGGGGCTGCTGGAGTA
>JAILZF010000049.1 GCA_023512635.1 Alicyclobacillus sp.
AGGTTGGGGAGTTCTTGTATGGACCGGACCTCGTCTGGCCAAAACAGCGTATGCAAATGCAACACCCCGCGCGCCGCACGTATGCAGGTGAGCGTCTCTGCACTGCGCAAGACCGTCCGGGCAATGGCAATCTTATGGGTTTCTAACATAGCTTGTTCCAACAGCCTGTAAGCCTTGATACCGTTGTTTTCAGGTGCCAGATAATAAGACTTTTCAAAGTAAACGGGATCAATATCGGCGAGTTCAACGAAATCGATGATGTCGATGGTGGGAGAACGGTGGCGTTTCAAACTGGCCAGCTCGTCCTCGTCCAACACCACAAACTGGTGAGGTGCGTATTCAAATCCGCGTACGATTTCTTCCCACTCTACTTTGCGCTGACAGTGCGGGCAGACACGCTGGTATTCTAACGGGGTCTTGCAGACCTGATGCAGATAGCGAAATTGAATGTCTTTTGACTCCGTGGCAGCGAACACACGGACGGGGACATTGACCAAGCCAAAGCTTAACGACCCTTTCCAAAGCGTGTGCACAGCGGCACCTCCTCGCGGCCTCGGACTGGCGTTTAGTCTGCCCGCTGACTGAGGAATGCAGCCGCCGTTTGCAGCAACTCGCGTTCACGGCCGGAGCGCACGGGAATACCTGACAAAGCCCGCAGAAACTTGCTGCCGTAGCGAGCCGTAAGCAGGCGTTTGTCGTAGACCACAATGATCCCGCGGTCGGTTTCAGTGCGAATCAGCCGGCCCACACCCTGCCGGAAACGGACAATGGCCTCGGGCAAGCTCAAATGCTGAAACGGATTGAGGCCTTGCGCCTGCAGGCGTTCGCTGCGGGCCTGCTGCAAGGGATGTACGGGCGGAGCAAAGGGCAAGCGAACAATGACCAGGGCTACCAGCTGGTCTCCGGGCAGGTCCACCCCTTCCCAAAATGACTGAACGCCAAGCAGTACGGCGTGCGGGTTGCGCCGGAATGCCTCTAATAGCTGGGTGCGGGGGCCGTCCACTCCTTGCGCCAGAACCGGGATTCCGCGTGCAGCGAGCGGCTGGCGCATGGCCAGGGCCGTGGTACGCAAGACCTGATGGTTGGTAAACAACACCAACGTTCGGCCGCCGCACAGTTCAATCCAAGGGCACAATGCAGTGCTCAGCCATTCTGCTGCTGTGGCTGGTGCCAAGCGTGTTAACTCCGGAGCGTCCGTCGGAATGCACAACAACGCTTGGCGATCCAGTTGAAACGGCGACGGCACATACAGGGTCTGTAAGCGTGCGCTGCGAGCGGCGCCCGCCAAGCCAAAGCGGCGGATGGCAAAGGCAAAATTGCCGTTGATGGCAAGCGTAGCAGATGTGAGAATCACGCTTTGTTTGGCGTCAAACAGTTGTTGTTCAAGGATAGCAGCGACGTCAAGCGGAGCGCGTAGCAAGCGCCACTCGCTCACCGTTTCACTACGTCCAGCCGCCTCAATCCAGACCACCGATTGTGTCTCGTGGAGCTCACAGACTGCACTGAGGAGATGAAGCTGTTGGAGCCAATCGCGCAGCCATCCGGCACAGTCTTGCAGACGACCAGACAGCTCGAGGTCCGGTTCCGCCGCGGCGGCCAACTCTAAGCGTTGACATAGCCGGTCTGCGTCTGGCAACAGCTGGCGCAGCGAGTCTGTATGAGCTAAAAGCTGCGGCCAGGCCGGGTGACTGGTGAGATCTGGCGAGAGACGCCGTTCGGAGTGTCCCCCTGTGAACAGCTGGGCCAGGGCATCCCAGACGGCATCCGCTGCTGCTTGCAGGGCAGGGATCTTGTCCAACACGTGCTCCAGGACGGGTAAGGCTTGTTCCGCCGCCGTCCCAGAACCTGACAAGCGTTGCACCAGCTCTGGAAGGGCCCCGTGCCGACCGTGATCGCGCCAGAGGCGGTACAAACGGGCTCGCATCTGTGCGCTGTGCACTTCATCCCCTAGATGCTTGCTCGCTTCGTCGTCCAAGTGGTGGGCTTCATCAAAGATAATTTTGTCAAAACGTGGCAACACCCGTTGCTCGGCACGCATGTCAGCGAAGACCAGCGAATGGTTGGTGACCACCACATCAGCTTCGTATGCCCGGGCCCGCGCGCGAAAGTAAAAGCAAGGGCGAAAAAAGGGGCAACGGCGGCTGATGCACGTTTCCGTTTCACTCTGCACGCGGGGCCAGACATCGGCGTGGGTGTCTGGGGTTGCAGAAAGGGCAATCTCGGCCCGGTCCCCTGTCTGTGTCTGGGCTACCCAGACCAGCAACTGCATGGCCGACAGGGTGTCGGTGGCGCTGCGCGTCCAGTTGACAGCGAGTGCTTCTTGTTCTACCTTGCGCAGACAGACGTAGTTGCTACGGCCTTTGAGCACGGCCAACTTCACCGGCTGGTTCAGAACGGCTTGCAGCAACGGGAAATCACGCTGGGCGATTTGGTCTTGCAACGCCACCGTATGGGTGGCGACAAGGACGCGTTCTTGGGTACGCAAGGCATGCAAGGCAGCAGGAACAAGGTAAGCCAGCGATTTCCCTGTCCCTGTACCAGCCTCTGCCACAAGGTGATGGTTGGATTGCAAGGCATTTGCCACTGCGTGCGCCATCTGCAGTTGCCCTGTACGTACTTGAAAGCCAGGCAACAGGCGTGCCAAAGCCCCGCCCGGTCCAAGCAAGTCTGCAGGAGCAACCTCTTGGCCGTCTGGGGTCAGGTCGGCTGGGCAATGGTTGTCACCCGTGCGCTCTGCCTTGCCCGCGGGGTGCTCTGGGGTGTCGTGAAAGACTAGGGTTTGTACGCGCGTGCATCCGTCGGGCAGGGCTTCGCCAAACTGCCGGGCGCGCTCACCGGCTGCCCAAGTCAGCCACTCTGCAAGCGCTGGTGAGAGATGAGCAGCCGTCTGCGCCAACTGACGCAAGGTATGGGCGGACAGCTGCAGCGCCTGGTGCTGCAGCCCTTGCAGCAGGCGGGCGCTCGCCGGCAGCTCGTCGTTACCAGCGGAGCTGGGATGTGGAGGGCAGTGCACCAACGCGCTGGCCAGGCTGTCTCCAGGCCAATCTGGCCACAAGATGCGTGCCAGGACCGACAAGTCGAGATAGCGGCCCGCGTGGATGGGGATGGCTGGGGTGTCACCCGCAGTCCGTAGCGGTGCATCGGAAAAGCCTGAAGGCCTGGCCGTGTGATGAGTTGTGTGGCCAGGCAAGGAGGATGCTTGCCAACTCGCCACACGTCGTGGCTCTTGTCCGTATCCTGCCCACCAACATGTGTGAACGTCCCTAGGGAATCCTGGTTGAGCGAAGTCACACCACTGTCCGTCGTGCCAGACGGCCCAGGACAATCGGGTGCTGGGTTCATGAGCCCCCTCTTCTGACGACAGAACCACCAGTTCCATGGTGCAGCCCTCTCCCCCGCTTCTGACCGGTATGCTCTGACTCATTCTATCAGATGCGCCCGTCGGGCGTGGGCGGTCTGGTGATAGGTGTTCAGGGGTGTCGGGCAGAAAGTTGGCCATCTTTTCACGTATTGGTTCTGCACCTGGATAAGGGGCCGGGCGCGAGGTTCTACGGTGCAGATTGCGGCTGTAAGTCACGAGCACGCCGGTAAAGCTTCTCGGCCTCCAAGGGACGGCCGAGCCGTTCCGCAGTGCGTGCTAAAGCTGTCAAAATGGCCTGGTTCGGGGGGCCTGCTGCGGCCGCGGCCTTTAAGTAGCGTTCTGCAGCTGCCGCCTCCCCAGCGTCGAGCAGGGCCAACCCGTAGTAGTATAGTGCCAGACGGCGGACAGGACGGCGAGCATCTTTGCTGGCCCGCAGGAAGCGGACATGAGCCTGTTCACGATGGCCGCGGTCAAAGCTGATTTTGCCGAGGGCAATCCAAATCAGCGACTTGTTCGGGTAGTGCGCCAGGCAGTGGGTCAAGACTCGTTCAGCACGCGCGTGATCGCCGCAAAAAAGCATGGCGATGCCCAATTGGACGAGTGCCGCGTCGTCCTGGCGAACCAGTGCCAGCCGTTTTTTGAGTGCAGCCACCGCCTCATGCGGGCGATCCGCTTGTAACGCCAGCCATGCCCACAATGACCAGGCCTCGGCATCGTGCGGATAAAGGCGGGTGACCTGGCGGCAGACGGTACGGCTTTGCTCGAGGTGCCCCAGGGCGCGCAACACGTGGGCATGCAACAACAACAACCGGCGATGGCGGGGCCAACGTTGCAAGGCTGCGCGACAGGTCTCTGCGGCGGTCTGCGGGTCACCGCGCCACAGCTGCAGGGTCACGAGCACACTGGCGGCTTCATCATCGCGCGGATCAAGCGCCCAAGCGCGCGCGACGTACGTTTCAGCGGTGTCGTACGCGCCTTGCTTTGCACAGCAGAGACCGAGGTTAAACCAGGCGTCAGGGTATTTGGGCAAGGTCGTGGTGATCTGGGTCAACGCTCGGACAGCAGCATCGGTGCGGCCCAACTGCAGGCAAGCGTGTGCCTCGACCTCCTTGACTGCACAGGTCAACAGCGGGTCCCCCGCAATCGCTTGCAAGGGTTGTAGCACGGCCAAGGCGTCGCTAGGCCGGCCATCTGCAGCGTAACAAGCAGCCAGGTACAAACGAGCTAAGGGGGCTTCTGCAGCCGCCATAACCTGTTCTAACGCCTGGGCTGCGTCACTGAACAAGTGCAGGTCGAAGTAACCCAGGCCTCGGCGAAACGCGACGGCCACTGGATGGGAGAAATCGAACGCCAAGTCTGTCCAAGGGACAGACGAGCTGCCCGAGGAGGTGAGCGGCGGCGCAGGCAAAGGAACGGTGGCGGTAGGGGCTTTTCCCTCCCAAATCTGGGCAGTCCGGCTGTCTGGTGCGGCCTCCAGGCCGGACACAGGCATGGCCGCGGGGTGGGCTGCTAACTGCAGTGGTGGTTGAGCGGAGTCGGGTTGATCCAAGTGATAGCTGTGCAAGAGCTCGGTGATTTGCTCGTCCAACGCCATCCAGCGGTCGATGACTTGTTCCCCGAGCTGCTGCAGGCAGCGCAGTTCCTCCCCCAGGTACGGACGTAATTCCGCGTCGGCAGTCTCCAACTGCCGGCGAATACGGTCGACTGCACGAAACAGCATGGCGAAGGCCGTGTCAAACACACCGGTACCCCCTTTTTCAGGTAGCATGTTCCAAAGGGGGAGCCTGCTATGCGCGGTTCACTGGGACTAGCCATGCAAGTGGAATATCTGTCAGCTTGATGACCGGAGCGCCGACCCAAGCCCCGTCGTTAGGCTGGCGGGGAGCCGAGCGTGGGAACGTCTCGCTGCTGGCTCGGCCGCTTTCAGCAGGCCCTATGCATCAAACAGGACATCCCCGCTGTGTACGGGGACTTCTTGCCCGGCTGCGGTCTGCACGTACAGGGTACCTGAGTCGTCCACGCGAAGCGCTTGACCTTCCACCAGGGCGTGCGGCGTTTGTACGCGCACCCATGCGCCTAGGGTAACACTGGCCGCGCGCCACTCGGCCGCGACAGCAGCAAAGCCTCGGCCGTGTTGGGTCAAGTCAAGGTATAAAGGGTCAAGTTCCGTTAAGATGGCAGCACACAGGGATGTGTTGTCCAGATTGGCGCCATGGGCTGTCAGGGTTGTTGCGCGTTGACGCAGGTCGTCTGGGAGCTGGTCAGCGGCCATACGGTTGTTCACCCCAATCCCGAGCACCGCGTACTCGACCTGTTCCCCTTCTGCGCGTACCTCGGCTAAGATGCCGCAAACCTTGCGCCCGTCGAACAACAGGTCGTTCGGCCACTTGATCCCGGCTGCCAAGCCGGTCTGGTGTAAAATGGCCCGGCGTACAGCGACACACGCTAATAACGTTAACTCGGCGGCACGCTGCAGCCACAAAGGGCGACGCAACACCAGAGACATCCATAGCCCACCTGGCGGTGAATACCACGAGCGGCCGTGGCGGCCGCGGCCACCCGTTTGTTCCCGCGCCACCACCAAGGTCCCATGAGGCGCGCCTTGACGAGCGAGATCGGCCGCGTAAGCGTTGGTCGAAGGCACGGTGTCCAACCAGACCACGTGGCGACCGAGTGTACAGACGTCCGGCAGCAACGGGGCAAGCAAGGGGGCCAGTGGGACGTCGGGACATTGCTGAAGGCGATAGCCTTTGTGCGGCGCTGAGTCAATCACAAAGCCCAACCGTTGCAAGGCTTGCATATGCTTCCACACCGCGGTGCGTGAGACACCGCTGCGGCGGCTGAGTTCGGCTCCCGAGACATACGCACCGTCTGCTGCCAACAAGGCAGACAGTACCTGTTGCCGAACATCAAATCTGCTCGACTCAAGCGTGGTTTCGTCCATGCTCCAGGTCCTCCCTCTTGACCGCTTGCGCCGTCCACCGGGTGGCGAGAGGCACGGCCGCTAACAACGCATCAGGTTCATTCGGTACCACCCCTGACAAGACGGCTTCTGCCAAGGCCGCCAACACTTTACCTACAGCGGTGCCGGTCAGGCCTAGCTGCAACAGGTCACGGCCGTTGATGGCCAGGTCTGATAAACGGCGCAGCGGCTGCCGAGCAGCATGTTGGCGATATACCGAGGTGCGTCCGCCGCCGCCACACCAATAATCGAGCAGCTGGCAGGAAGCCCACACATGTTGTTCCGACTCTTGATACAGCTGCCTGCGCCATACTTGTTCTGGCCAAAAGGTACAGTCGTCGCTCATGGCGGTGGCCACCGCTGCGGCCCAGCGGCCCCAGCGTTGCGGCCAGGCGAGCAAACGACAGAAAGCCACAAGTTGCGAAGGGGGTACCTTGGCAGCCCAACCCCAGACAGCCAAGCTGGCTGCAGTTTGTTGCCACGCCCGGGCTTGCTGGCGCGGTTGAGGCTCGCAGTCTAGCCAATTGAATGGAAGTGGCCGGTGCAACCTTAACCCCGCGGACCGGCGTTCGCACTCCTGCCAGCCGCGGCGCAGTTGCGGCAGCGGTTCCGGAAGGACCATCAGATATGGGCCCTCTGCCAAATCCGCCACGATATTCAACCAGTTGGCCGCGGCGATGCGCTGCAACTCTAGACCGATGCGCTCACGCGATACGTGTTGCAGGAGTGCGGCGTGGCGGATCATGGCAGCGCGCGTTTGGCTTTCAATAGTAAAATCTAACTCAGCCGCTAATCTCAAGGTACGTAAGATGCGCAGACCGTCTTCCGCGAAGCGTGCACTAGGGTCACCGACGGCGCGCAGTCGGCGCTGGCGCAGGTCTTGTAACCCGCCAAACGGGTCGGTCAACCGGCCGTGCACATCCATCGCCATGGCGTTCAAGGTCAGGTCACGCCGTGCCAAATCTGCCTCAAGTTGCCGGGTAAAGCGTACCTGGTCAGGGTGTCGTCTGTCAGAATAACCGATGTCTTCACGGAAGGTGGTGACTTCGACCGGCGGCCCGGTTTCACCAGGTTCCGGCAAAACGGTGACCGTCCCGTGCCGGAGTCCGGTCGCTACCGTGCGTGAAAACAGGGGCAAGACCTGATCTGGACGGGCGTCGGTGGCAATATCCACATCATGGCTGGACCGGCCTAAAAAGGCGTCCCGCACCCACCCACCAACCGCGTACGCCTGGAAATGGTGGCGCAGGAGAACGGAAAACACCCGCGTTACGGTATCCGGCCAAACGAGTGTCAAACTTGATGGACCGGATGGAGCAGCGGCGTGGTATGTAGACGGTGCAGGTCCTTGCTCAGGGTGGCAGGGATGCTGCTGGGGTGGCCAGGGCGTCTCTCTCAACCCGGCTCCCCCCTTGTGCACAACTGCTCATACAACCGCAGGTACTCACGCACTTTGCTGTCAATGTGAAACAGACGGTGTGCCCGCTCGCAAGCAGCCTGGGCGAAGGCGGAACGTTGGGAGGGCTGATTGAGCAACTGCAGGGCGGCTGCAGCCATCGCAGCAACGTCGCCGACGGGCGCTAAGAAGCCTGTTATGCCGTCCGCCACCACTTCGGGGATGCCGCCTGTCCGGCTCGCCACCACTGGAACCCCACAAGCCATCGCTTCCAAGGCCACCAGTCCGAAGCTCTCGTGTTCCGAGGGCAGCAAAAACAAATCGGAAACTTGATACAGTGGGGCCACCTGGTCTTGCCGGCCGGCAAACACCACGTCCCTTTCCAGGTCCAGGGCTTGCACGCGGGCACGCACATCAGGTAAGTCTGGACCTTCTCCAACCAACAGCAATTTGGCGGGGCGCGCGCGCCGGATGAGGGCAAACACTTCTACCACGTCCATCACGCGCTTGACTCGGCGAAAGTTGGAGACGTGCAGACAGAGTGCTTCCTCTGGCCCGGCAAACAACTGCCGTAGCGCAGGCTGTGGCTGCGGGTGAAAGACCGCGGGATCGACAAAATTATGAATCACATGCAGCGGCGCATGCGCTGGGAACCAGGCACTCGTCTGTTCGGCCAGGCTGTAGCTGACAGCGGTCAGTGCATCACTGCGCTCCACACCTAAGCGAATCACGTCGTACAGGGTGCGGTCTTGGGAAAGCACGGTGACGTCGGTGCCGTGAACTGTGGTCACCACCCGAACTGGGTGCTCTGGAACCAACTGTTTGGCTAAAAACGCACACGCAGCAAAGGGCAGTGCATAGTGGACGTGCAACACGTCCAACCGGTGTTCGCGTACTACCCGCGCCATCAGGGCTGCTAACGCCAGGTCTGCGGGTGGTGTACGCAACACCGGATAACTGATGATGTCGAGGGCGTGTACAAATACGTTGCGATGGAACTCCCCGAGCCGAAACGGTACGTCGGTGACGATGAAATGGACCTCGCAACCGCGCCGGGCCAACGCCTTGCCAAGCTCCGTGGCGACGGCACCGGAGCCGCCGATGGTTGGATAACAGCTAATACCGATACGCATGCCAGGCCCTCCTCGTGCCCCTCTGCAGGTCAGGGACGTATAGAAACGACAGCGGACGGGTCGGGCACGGGGCTTGTCCACCTACCAGAGCAGATGTTCCAGACCGTATACCAGGCCACGCAGCTCACGTACCTTTGCGCACGCCAGGCGAACACCTGGCATAAAACTTGCACGCGACAGCGAGTCATGGCGAATGCTGAGGACTTCACCCAGTCCTCCAAACACCACTTCTTGGTGGGCCACCAAGCCGGGCAAGCGAACACTGTGAATGGGTGTCCCGCAATACGCCCAGCCGCGCGCCGGCTGGTCTGCTGTGGCGGTGGCAGCTGCCACGGGGATACCGGTGTCTGTCCTAGGGCCCGCCGTGGTGGCGGCAGCCTCCGCAGCCCGGCTGGCCGCCATGGCTTCAGCCGTTCGCCTGGCTGTTCCGGATGGAGCGTCTTTCTTGCCATCGTGGTGCAGCTCTATAATCTCTGCCTGGGCGAAAAAGCGCGCTGCTTCTGCTGCAAAGCGCATCATCAATAAAGCGCCGATGGCGAAGTTGGGTACCGCGATTCCACCAATGCCCTGGCGCAAACAGGCTTGATGCCAACGTTCGACGTCTGCTGGAGTGTAACCGGTGGCTCCAACCACGGGTGAAACGCCTTGGGCGATGCATAAGTCGGTGTGTGCCACGACGCTACGGGCGTCCGTCAGATCCAGCCAAACGTCGGGCCGGGTCTCTAGCAACAGCTGTTCCGGTTCTTCATACTGCGGGATGTTTGCCTGACTCAGGGCTTGTCCAGCGTGCCGCACGAGCACGCCGACCACGCGGAAGCGCGGGTCGGCTTGCAAGGCTTGCAACGCTTCACGGCCCATCCGTCCAGCCGCACCAGCAATGGCGACGGCAATGGGGCGGGCATCGCTCACTGCGTCTCCTCCTTTGACTCATGAGGTTCTGCTGCGCCGGGGAACGGACAGGCTGCATGGTCAGCCGTCGTCTGCTGCATGCCACTGCGCGCGGTGGCATTGCCGGGGTCAAGCTGCAACGCAGCCTCGAAACAGTCGTGGGCCGCTGCGGTATCGCCTGCCAAGGCGAGCCGTTCACCGGCTGCCGTCAAGCAAGTGGCTGCGACGATACGCACGTGCGCTTGGCACAGACGGTCATCCGGGGCTAGGCGTGCGGCTGTCTGAGCCCAAGAAAGGGCAAGTTCATACTCGCCATTGCGCAGGGCGGTCACCGACGCAAACAGGTAACACTCCGGGTTTTCCGGGTTGTCTTGAATCGCTTTGGCAAACGCCTCCCGGGCGCGCGCAAAGTCGCCAATATACAAATAGGCGTGTGCCACTTTGACCCAGTC
>JAILZF010000005.1 GCA_023512635.1 Alicyclobacillus sp.
CGGCCTTGGGCTGCTAGTCATGGGTCGCGGAAGCAGGAAGCGAGAAGTAGACATTTGTCCATGAATTGCAGAACGGTCACAAAGGGGATACCTACCGGGGCTGTGGGAGGCGGCGGGCGTATTCGCGGGAGCGCGGGCCCAAGGCCTGGCGGAGCCGCCATCGCGGCAGGGGGTGGGCCCGCGCGGCCGAAGCAGCGCTGCGGCGGGCGCTACCTGCGGATGGTGTGGACGAGTGAAAAGGGGGATGCTTGGTGTCAGAATCATGGCGCTGGGATCTACAAAGCCTTGCCCATCCAGAGGACGAACATCCCTGGGCCGCGTTGCAGCGCCTCCTCTCCCGTTTAGGGGTGACCCTACGACAATGGGAGACCTGTCTCCAAGATGCCAGGTCTGTCTTGCTGAACAGGACGACACCGCCGGCACCCGAGGGCAAACCAGCGCCTGTTACACCTTCCATACCCATCACACCGGCTGTCCCCCCTACAGCACTCAACCAGCCCGCTGCTCCCCAGCCCACCGCATCTCCCGCGGCTCGCCAGACAGAAACCTTGCTTTCCTTGATCTCCCTTTGGCAAACGGCGCGTGCACAATGGCGCGAGGCGACCTCGCTGGTGACTTGTTTGACGCTTTACCCAGTGTCTGTGCAACAACAAACTGCGGACACCGCTTCCAGTCTGACGAAACAACTCTGCCGCCTGGGGGAGCCAATCACAACGCTGCAGGCCGCCACAGAAAGCTGCCTGGCTGGCGTGGATGAATCCGTTTGGCAGACCGCCTTGGCTCAGCCAGCGTTGCGCCCGTTGGCGCGTGTCTTGACCGAATACCGGCAGCGCGGACAAGCGCAGTTGCCAGGAGACAGTGCACGCCTCTTGGCGATGATGTTGCCAGACGCTTACCATGCCTGGGAGCAGATGTACAAGGAGCTGGTGGCACGGATGCGGATTCCTGTTGCAGGGCTGCCCCTGTCCTCCGTGCGTCCAGGAGGCTCCTCCGGGGTTCCCCCTTCCCGCCCGTCAGCCGACCCCGCTGCTGCGGGCTCCCCGGTCGACAACCAGGCTGAATCCGCAGCTTCTCTGGCCAATCCCGCGGCCTCTGCCCGGCTGCTCACAGCGGACCAACTGCGGCCCTGGTTGTACCACCCCCACCGATTGCTGCGGGCAGCGGTGTGGCGCACCTGGGAACAGGCCTGGCAGCAGTACGAGGACCTGCTGGCCCGCTGCCTTAACCACCTGGCTGGGGTCCGGCTGGCGGTGTATGCGGCACAGGGCCGGCCAGATGCCCTGGACGAACCGTTGCAGATCAACCGCTGTAGTCGCGAGGTTCTGGCCGCGATGGAGGCTGCGGTGGCCGAGTTACAGCCGCTGTTGCACACCGTGGTACGGCAACGCGCACGCCACCTAGGCAGTTCATCCTTGGACTGGCACGACCTGACCGTTCCTTTGGTCCGCTGGCAGGGCCCAGTGCCCTGCCCAGGTGTGGAGCTGGCAACCTGGATCACGGAGGTTTTCAGCCACTGGAACAAGGCTTGGGGAGAACGCGTGAAACAGTGGATCACCCAGGGCGGGATACAGGTGGGGCGTCCAGCTTTGGATGGCAGCGGCCCACAGCCCGCACACCAGGAAGACAGGCGCGCGCCGGGTGCGCAGTTCTCCTCGTTCTCCATCACCGCTCAGGAGGCGTTTTGTGTACACTTTCCTTTGCACCGCCAGGTGCGCATTCACGTCCCTTCCGTCCACGGCTGGCCGGGCGTCTTGATGCTTGCTCACGAGCTTGGTCACGCCTGCCACCAGGCGGAGTTGATGGAGCTTCCGCCGTTGTTGCAGTCGCCCGCCGTGTGTGTCGCAGAAGCAGCCGCCCTCTGGGCGGAGGGGTGGGTACTGTCTGCTGCGCTGGCGCAGGTCCGCACCCCCAGGCAGCGCCAGTATTTGTTGGACCTCAAGGCGCGGCGGGTCCTCGACCTGTTGGCGGCCGCGCGCGCCCGGCTGCAGTTTGAGCGGGCGTTTTACACCGCCCGGCAACACGGTTGGGTCCCAGCCGCTCAACTCAACGAACTGACTCTTTCTGCCCAACGGACCGCCTTCGGCCCAGGTTTGCGGCAGGGGTTCCCGCTTGCCTGGGCCGCCCAGGGGCACGCGTTTAACACCCGGACCCCCTTTTATGACTTGGCCTATTTCATGGGGTACTTGCTCAGCGCTGCGCTGCACCAGCGCACGCAGCAAGAAGGGCCGGCGTTTGCTCCCGCGTTGAACGCACTGTTACGCGACAGCGGCCAGTTGCCGGTGGCTGAGTTGGTACACAAGACCTTGCATGCCGATGCTGGCGATCCCGCCTTTTGGGTGGCCGCTCTGCGCCATGTGCTGGCTGATTTGACGGGCGGGATCACGTCATGAAGCAGGTGCGTTGGACAGTCACTCAACACTCGGCTGTCGCTGGTTAACTGGTGGCTGGTTGACCGATGCGGCCAGCCACCGGGCTGGAGGGGGAGGGGACGTCCGACTTCGGGATGCGCCCAGAGCGGTAGGCCAGCCGGCCCGCTTCGACGCCCAAGGCCATGGCTCGGGCCATGCCCACAGGGTCTTGCGCGCAGGCAATGGCGGTGTTAATCAGCACCGCGTCCGCTCCCAGCTCCATGGCCAAGGCGGCGTCGGACGGTGCACCGATGCCGGCGTCCACCACGACAGGAACGCGACCGTCCACCAACTCGACAATCCGCCGCAGCCGTTCTGGGCTGGGTAGGCCTTGACCCGTGCCGATGGCTGAGCCAAACGGCATGATGGCCGCGCAGCCCGCCTCCAGCAGCCGGCGTGCCACGGTGTGGTCGTCTGTGGTGTACGGCAACACCACAAACCCTTCCGAGACGAGGATACGTGCCGCCTCAAGGGTGGCCACTGGGTCTGGTAAGAGGGTGCCGTCGTCAGGAATGACCTCCAGTTTGACCCAGTTGGAGAGGCCAGCGGCGCGCGCCAAGCGGGCAGTACGCACCGCTTCTTCGGCCGTATGGCAACCTGCGGTGTTGGGCAGCAAAAAGTAGCGGTCCACATCAATGTACGACAGCAGCGACTGCTCGCGCTGATCCAGGTTGACGCGGCGCACGGCCACGGTCACAATCTCCGCACCAGAGGCAGCCAGGGCCTCGCGCATCTGTTCAAACGTCGCGTATTTGCCCGTGCCAACCATCAAGCGCGAGCGAAACGTCCGGCCAGCAATCCGCAATTCGTCCATGTTCTCTCCTCCTCGGCCCTGTGGCCCTCCGCGCTTCCAGCCATTCCTGCTCAAGCATCAACCACCGCCGACAAAGCGCACCACTTCCAGTACGTCCCCCGGCTGCAGCACGTGGGTTGCAAACCCGGAGCGGTCGAGGATGGCTCCGTTGCACTCGACGGCAACGCGCTCTTCCCCGAGTTCAAACCACTCGAGCATCCCTTGCACAGTCAGGCCGTCCGGGATTTCACGCGGTTGGCCGTTGACGGTCACGCGCATCAGCGTCACCTCCGTTCCGATAGATGGGCGGCAGATGCGGCTGCCGTGGCGGGGGTTGCGCGGGACTGGCCAGCGAGGGCGCCGCGCGCCTGGGGTAAGAACGCCTGCCACTGCACAGGCCAGGGCTGACTCGTGACCGAGCGGCAGACCAGCTCAGCCGTGATGGGTGTCAACAGGATGCCGTTGCGAAAGTGACCCACGGCCAGGTGCACTGGCACGTCAGGGAGTGCGCCCAGCACGGGCTGGCCCAGGGGGGACCCTGGCCGGAAACCGGTCCAGGTCCGCTCCACGGCAGCGTCGGCCAGGCCAGGGACCGCCCGGCAGTAGGCGTCCAACAGCCAAGCCAGCCCAGCCGCGGTCACGTCCCGCTGAAACCCTGCGTCGTGCTCTTCTGTGGCACCCACCACCACCGTGCCATCGCGCTTTGGGACCAAGTAGACCTCCCCGCTGTGGAGGACGCGCTGCAGGCGCAGCGCGCCCCTGGGGCGCACGGCCATCAACTGGCCCTTCACCGGCACCACCGGGAAGGAGACGCCAAGCTGCGGCAACAGCGTCCCTGCCCAGGCTCCCGCCGCCACCACCAGAGCGCCAGCCGCCACCGTGCGCGCCGGGGTCTGCAGCAGCACGCTGTCACCCATGCAGCGCACTGCGAGCACCGGTTCGCCACAGAACACTTGACAGGTCTGGTGAACCGCCCGGGCCAGCGCCTGGACGAGCAGCGGCGCTTGGACATGGCCGTCCTCCGGCAGCCACAGCCCGCCACAGCCCGCCGACGCCGCCGGTTCGAGATGGGCCACCTCCGCCGCACTCAACCATTCTGCCCGGCTTCCTGCCGCCCGCTGCCAGGCGGCTTGCGCTTGCAGAGCCGCTGCCTGGTCAGGTGCAGGGGCCACTTTTAAAATTCCGCTGCGCACGTACTGGATGTCAATCCCGGTTTCCGCCAACAACTCCTCGGCAAACGCCGGGTAGCGTTCCCGGCTTTCCACACAAAGCTGATAGAACGGTCCTGGCTCGTGCACCTCCAATTGCGCGCCCAACATCCCTGCGGCAGCGCTCGACGCCTCCGCTCCGAGCCGATCCCGCTCAAACACGGCAACATTCAACCCGGCTTGTGCCAAGCGCCAGGCGCTCGCCATGCCAATCGCACCACCGCCCGCAACCGCGACATCGCAGACCAGGCTCATGGCGTATCCCTCCTCTTGACCTTCGGCGCCAGTGCCCGTGCAAACGGGACCTTGGGACGGCCTGTTGCTTTTGCCATCTGCTCTTTCAGAGCCGCCGTTGCCGCCTCCGGGTCCGGGTGGTTAAGGACGGCGCCAATCACCGCGACCCCTGCGCAGCCTGTCGCCAAGACTGCGCCCACGTTGTGCGGGTCAATGCCGCCGATGGCGATGACAGGGACGTCGACGGCTTCCACCACCCGTTGCAAGGCCAGCAATCCGCGTGGCGGCAAGCCGGGGTGGGATTCGCTGGCGTAGATATGGCCAAACGTCACGTAGTCCGCACCCGCTGCAGCCGCTGCCAACGCTTCTTCCACTGAATGCACAGAGATGCCCAGCAGACCCCGCCACTGACAGCGGCCTGCGACCGCCCGCACCGCGTCCACCGGCAGGGACTTGGCGGCCAGGTGGACCCCGTCTGCACCAGCGGCCATGGCCACGTCCAGGCGGTCATTCACGAGCAGCAGCGGTTGCCGCCCGACGGTCTCGCAGAGCTGTCGCAAACGATGGCAGAAATCGTAGATGTCAGCGGCAGGGGCCCGCTTCTCCCGCACTTGGATCACGTCAGCGCCGCCGCGTACGCTTGCCACCAGCGCGGTTTCCAACGGCAACGCGTGGCGCTGACGGTCACTCAGCACGTGCAGTACCGCGTCCACGGGCAATCCTCCTTTGGTCAACCCCTGTCCTCTGGCTCGTGTTGAACACGGCCTCCTGGCCCGCACCAGGGGAGTATGCTGAGACCGTACGGTGCCTGGGTGTTTCCTGGACCGTCTTGCGCAGACCTGAAGGCCACAACAAAAAACCGCACCCCGTCAGGGAGGTGCGGCGAGCTTCCAGTCTGAGCTGCGCAAACGACACCAAGAGGGATTCTCGTTTCACAACCTTGCCGATTGTAGGCTAACACGCCTCACCGTCCAGCGTCAAGAGAGCGCAGGCTGCGGCGGGGGCGGAGAGGAGGGGGGATGACAGCGGGATCGCCCATCCTCGCGGCGTCAAGGGAAAGGTTTTTTGATAGCATAAGGGGGGCAGCATTGGGTCAAGGAAGCAGGCGACGCTGCTTGCGGTTTTGCGCGGGCGTTCGGAAAAGGGAGGGGAAAGGCGTGGCGGCGCCGACGTACACGTTCGTCCAAACCAAACAGGCTATGAACCGGGTACAGTCCCCAGGCATGCCCTTTCGCTGGTCGCTTAACCCGTACCGCGGGTGTACCCACGGCTGTAGTTTTTGCTATGCACGCAGCACGCACAGCTACCTAGGATTTGCGGCCGATGACACGTTTCGCACCCAGGTGCTGGTCAAAGACAACGTCGCAGACGCCTTAGCAGAGCAGTTGGAGCAGCTGCTCAGTCGCCATCGCGGAGACCTGCAGGCGTTGCGAGCAGCTCTGGGTCCGCTCGCCATCGGCACGGCGACAGACCCGTATCAGCCTGTTGAGGCCAAAGCCCGCCGAACGCGCGCCTGTTTAGAGGTGTTGGCGCATTACCGTATTCCCGTGTCCATCACCACCCGGTCCCCCCTGATTCTGCGCGACGTGGACTTGCTGAAGCGAATGGACGTCCAGGCCATCAACGTCAGCGTACACACCCTGGATACACAGGTCTGGCGCCGGCTGGAGCCGGCAACACCAGCCCCGCTGAAGCGTCTGCAAGCGGTGCAGCACCTGGTGGCGCACGGCCTGCCGGCGGGCGTCTTCCTGGCCCCCATTTTGCCATGTTTGACAGATCAGACCTCGGCGCTCGAGGCGTTGGTGAAAGCCGCTTCCGTGCACCAGGCGCGTTTTGTCATTCCCTCCGTGTTGCGTTTAACCCCAGAGGTAAAGAGCTGGTTTTTTCAAGTCATAGCCGCGCATTACCCGCAGCTGTTGCCGGCACTCCAGCGTCTTTACCGTGCAGCGTATCCGCCGCAGGCGTACACCCGCCCGTTGTTAGCGCGCATCCGACGATTGCTGGCGCATTACCATGTAGCGGATCGCTGGCCTGATGCCACACAGCCCATCCCTGATCCACCGGTTGCACCGCGTGACAGGCCATGGGCCCCGGTGGCCCGTGAACGAGCCGCGGGGCAGGGTGATGGCGTGGGCGGGGAGGCGCGGAGAAAGGCGGGAGCAGCGGGTGTGCCGGTGGATGGCAGGGCATGGGCAGAGACAGAGGCGGACACCACTGTCAAACCAAGGGATAGCATGCAGGGGCCGGTCCAGCTGACCCTGTCGCTTTTCTGACCCTTCCCTTGGCCGGGCTCGCACACCCGCGGGTAGCGCTCGCTGTAGCTGCAAGGGGATAGAAGCCACCGTGGGAGACCATGATTTGTCAACCACGCAGACACCACTCTGAGAACGTGATAAGATAGGTACAATCGTTCAACCGGCCGTCACCCAGCCACAGCCCTTGTGCCCACCGGCCGGGTGCAACCTGTCCACAAGCTAGGCAGCCTACCGGCTGGGCCCAAGGGTGCACCATCCGAGGGGGTGAGCACGTGACCGAGCAGAACCAAGCAGATCGCTACTCTCGACAGGTGTTGTTCCGGCCCATTGGGCAAGCGGGCCAGGCCAAGCTGGCCGCCGCCCGGGTCGTCGTAGTGGGAGCGGGAGCGTTGGGGACGGCGAGTGCCGCCCAACTCGTGCGTGCAGGGGTAGGCCAGGTACGCATCATCGACCGCGACATCGTAGAACCTTCCAATTTGCAACGTCAGCTGTTGTACGATGAGCACGATGCTGAACAAGCCTTGCCCAAGGCCGAGGCGGCTGCCGCCAAGTTGCGTCAAGCCAACCGTGCTGTCACCATAGAGGCGGTGGTCGCCGACCTGACCTGGCGGAACGCTGAGAGCCTGTTGACGGATGCTGATGTCGTTGTCGACGGTACCGACAATTTTCAAGTCCGGTATTTGATCAACGACGTTTGTGTGAAACACCATATCCCCTGGGCATACGGCGGTGCGGTGAGCTCCTACGGCACCACCGCCTTCTTGCGACCCGGGACAACCCCTTGCCTGGTTTGCCTGTTTGGGGACGATCCCGGTGGCGGACACGACACTTGCGATACGGTAGGCGTCATCAGTCCTGTCGTACAAATCGTGGCGGCATTGCAAGTGGCGGAGGTGTTGAAGTACCTGACAGGCAACCTTGCTGCGCTCAGCCCCGGGTTGACCACGCTCGACGTCTGGCGCAACACATGGCGGCAAGTCTCTTTCGGCGCCCGCAAAGCCGATTGCCGGTGCTGTGGGCAGCGGCAGTTTTCCTTGCTTGCCCCCGCCGCAGACAGTTTGACCGTCTCGTTGTGCGGCCGCCGCACTGTGCAGGTGCGCCCAGCTGCCGGGAACGTTGCTGAGCTGGAGCGAATTGCCCAGCGTCTGGCGGCGGTCGGTGCGGTGCGCCACAACGGTTACTTGTTGCGTTGTGACCTGGGCGATGTCCAAATTACGCTGTTTGCAGATGGCCGGGCGCTCATTCACGGCGTGGAGGAGGAAGCCGAGGCGCGCAGCCTGTACGCCCGTTACATCGGCATGTGACCGGGCTTACCCTCAACAGCGGGCTTATCATCAAGACGGTCCATGCGGCCGAGGCCTGCCCCTGAGGCATGTGCCCTGGGTCAGGACATGGGTCCATGTCCAGGTCAGGGATTCAGCGGCCGGGATGCGCAGGTGCCGGCGCCCTATGCGGGGACAGGGGAGGGGATGCTTCGTTGGCAGGAGCTTGGCGGCGGGGGCTGGGCCGGTTGCTGGTAGATACCCGGCCGCTACGGGAGTCACGCGATTTCCGTTTGCTGTTCAGTGGTCAGGTGGTCAGCCAAATCGGCAACCAGCTGCGGATGGTGGCGCTGCCCTATCAAGTCTATCTGATCACGCACTCTCCAGGCATGGTGGGCGTGTTAAGCCTCGTCCAGTTTCTCCCTTCTATGGTGGTGGCCCTGGTGGCCGGGGCTGTCGCGGATGCAGCGGATCGGCGCACCATCTTGTTAGGCTCCCAGCTTGGGCAGTTGGTGACCTCCAGCGCTTTGGCGGTGTTGGCTTGGACTGGCACAGGGCGGCTGTGGGGTCTTTTCCTGATTGCCGGGCTGGCAGCCGCATTCCAGGCGTTTGAAAACCCGGCGCGGCGTGCCGCCATTCCACGTATGGTAGAACGGTCCCAAGTGACGGCCGCCATGGCGCTCAACCAGGTGTTGAACCAACTTAGCAGCGTCCTCGGACCCGCGCTGGGCGGGGTGTTGATTGCAGCACTCGGTTTAGGCGTGGTCTACAGCCTGGACGCGTGTAGTTTCCTTGCTGTGTTGGCAGCAGTGTGGCGGATGTCCCCGATACCACCGGAGCTGGCGGAGCCTTCCCCAGCGGCTGCCGCACCCCTGACCCGAGGCGAATCTGCAGGGGTGGCAGAAGCTGCAGCTTCAGCTGCCGCGCCTGCTCTTCCTGCGTCGATTCGAACGGGCAGCAAGACGCGGGCAGGCCAGCGGCTGCCGCGAGCGTGGCGCAGCCTGGCCAGCGGACTGCAGCGGATTGCCGAAGGATTTGTGTTTCTACGGGCGCAACCGGTGCTGCTGGCGGCGTTTCTGATTGACCTGGACGCCACCTTTTTTGGCAGTCCGGTGGCGCTGTTCCCAGCGTTGGCCGACAGCACGTTTCACGTGGGGGCGGCGGGGCTGGGACTGCTCTACGCCGCCCCTGCGGTGGGGGCATTGGTCTGTGCCCTGGCCAGTGGGTGGGTCAGTCGTGTCTACCGCCAGGGCCTGGCGGTGGCCGTCATGGTCTTGGTCTGGGGGGCAGGCATCACCGCGTTTGGCTTGCTTGACAGGTGGTTCTGGCTGGCACTGCTCATGCTGGCTGTGGCTGGCGCCGCTGACATGGTGAGTGCCATCTTGCGCAGCACCATTCTGCAAATCACGGTCCCAGACAGGCTGCGCGGCCGGCTGTCCGCGCTCTATTTCATCTTTATCAGTGGCGGTCCGCGCCTGGGCGATGTAGAGGCCGGTTGGGTGGCACAGTGGACGAGCGCAGGCTTCTCTGTTGTGTCCGGCGGCCTGGCGGCTGCGCTGGGGGCGTTGTGGGTGGTGTGGCGTTTTCCGGCGTTCCGCCGTTTTGACGCCCGCACGGTGGGAGAGCCAGCCACCGCTGGTTGACGGCAGGCCGGCGTGACACCAGCCTGCCAGGATTACGCCAGGTTGGCGCTGGCTGGCCGCTTCTCCGGGGGACGGGCGGTCAGCTGGGGCCACTCTTGCACTGGCCAGGCCGCAGCGATGATCCCGCCGCCGAGACACACCTCGCCGTCGTAAAAGACCACCGACTGTCCGGGCGTAATGGCGCGCTGTGGCTGGACAAACGCTACGCGCGCCCGTTTCCCTTGCAGGAGCTCGACCGTGACCGGTTGGTCCGCTTGGCGGTAGCGGAACTTGGCCGTACAGGTGAAGCGGGCAGCCGGCGCATCGCCACCAATCCACTGAACCTCGGTCGCGTCGAGGCCACGGGCGAACAACGCTGGGTGATCCGCCCCCTGGACCACCCACAGCACGTTGTGTGTCAAGTCTTTGCCAGCGACAAACCACGGCTCTCCCGTGCCTTGACCGCCAATCCCCAGGCCGTGGCGCTGGCCAATGGTGTAGTACATCAGCCCCTGGTGGCGCCCCAGCCACGTGCCGTCTAAGGCGCGAATGTCGCCAGGCTGGGCAGGCAGGTAGCGGCTTAAAAAGGCGCGGAAGTTGCGCTCTCCAATAAAACAGATGCCGGTACTGTCCTTTTTCTGGGCGGTCGGCAAGCCGGCCTCAGCCGCTATGCGGCGAACCTCCGTTTTGGTCAGGTGGCCGATGGGGAACATGGCTTTGGCCAGGGGTTCTTGGCTTAACATATGCAAAAAGTACGTTTGATCCTTCCCGGGGTCGGCACCGCGCAACAGCTCGTACTTGCCGTGCCGGTAACGAACCTGGGCGTAATGGCCCGTGGCCAGCGCGTCCGCCCCCAAGTCAAGGGCGCAGCGCAGCAGCTCTTTGAATTTGATCTCGCGGTTGCAAAGCACGTCCGGGTTGGGGGTTCGTCCCTGCCGGTACTCTTCTAAGAAAGTGGTAAACACCCGCTCCCAATACTCGCGTGCAAAGCTGACGCTGTAGTAGGGGATGTGCAGCTGGTCACACACCTGGCGCACGTCTGCGAAGTCGTCTGCCGCTGTGCAGACCGCTTGTTCGTCTGTCTCTTCCCAGTTGTTCATGAACACGCCAATGACCTCATGGCCTTGTTGTTGCAGTAGCAGGGCAGCGACGGACGAGTCGACCCCACCTGACATCCCGACCACCACGCGCAGCCGGTGACGGTTGTGTGCCACAGCTCACCCCTCCTTTTCGTTCGCATTGTAAATCGCGGACGGTACCACGTCAAACCTGGTGCGGCAGGAGCGGGGAGGAGCGGGCTGAGTGCTGCGCGGTGGCCCGCCCCTCGGAGTACCTGCCATTGTCTTTCGATTTTTAACACTTTACAATCTATTTAGGATACGTGAGGAGACAAAGGTTGCGCAGGATGGAGCCGAGAATCGGCCTTGAGAACCATACGGACAGGCCGCCACGAGGGGGACACCAGGTGTCGTGGTCGACAGATCGAATCGCGGGTGCCCTTGAATCGGCACTGGGCCGCGCGGCGGTGCGGGTGGTACTGGATTCTGCGGCGGGGGGAGACTCGCCAGCACCCGTCGCTTGGACCGAGCCGTTCAGTGAAGAAGAGGTCGCCGAGGTGTTGCGTCTGGCGCACGCGCATCGTTGGACCGTGCAGCCGCGCGGCGCCGGTACGCAACTGGCGACTGGCAACCTGCCGCAGCCGGTGCAGGTGGTGTTGTCGCTAGCGCGGTTGCACCGCTTGGTCAGCTATTCCCCCGCCGATTTGGTGGTGACGGTACAGGCGGGGATGCCGTTGGCCACCTTGGCCGCCGAGTTGGCAAGGTCGGGGCAGATGCTGCCGTTAGACCCCCCGGTGAACCCGGCGGCCACCGTGGGTGGGTTGGCAGCCACTTCAACGGCCGGTCCGCGCCGGCTGTTGTACGGGTCTTGGCGCGACCAGACCATTGCCCTGCGCGTGGTTTGCCCAGGCGGAAGCATCGTGCGGACCGGTGCCAAGGTGGTGAAAAACGTCGCAGGGTACGACATGACCAAGCTGTTTCTCGGTTCATTCGGCACCCTCGGCGTGTTGACTGAAATCACGTTCAAACTGCGCCCCTTGCCGCCGCACCGCGCCACCTGCGTACTGCACGGGCCCGCGGGGGCGGTGGCGGCGCTGCGCCAGCGGTTGGCAGCCTCGCCGCTGATACCCAGCCGGTTGGAAGCCCTCACTCCGGCAGCGGATGGCACAGGCGGTGCCTGGACGTTGGCCGTAGACTGCGATGAGCCGCAGGCGGCGGCGTCCCGTCAGACGGAGCGGTTGCTCCAGTGGGCGAGCGATTTCGGATTGCAAGCGCTGGTCCACCAGGGGTTGGCGGCAGACGCCTGGTGGCAGGCTTGGCAGCAACGCTTGCTGGCCGCGCCGTTGCGTGCACGCCTGGCCTTTCCCCCTGCAGCTGGCGTTGCCGTCGGGGAGTGGTTGCGGCAAGACGCAGCTTTGCGCGGATGGGACATTCACCTGTCGTTGGGCGTGGGCCACGGCTGCGGTTGGCTGACGCTGCCCGCACCCGGCCAGACGGGGGCGGCAGAACCCGCGTCCGCCGCGGCGACGGCGGCAGACTCAGGGGAGGCCGGGCCGGCCTGGTTAGCCGGCCGCACAGCCGAGTTGGCGGAGGCCCTGCGCGACTGGCGCGAGACACTGCGCGCCCAAGGGGGCAGCCTGGTACTGGAGGCTGCCCCGCGCGCACTGCGCCGCACCATAGACAGCTTTGGGCCGGTGGGTAGCAGCTGGCGGCTGCAACAGCAGATCAAGCAGCAGTTTGACCCGTACGCCATCTTGAACCCAGGCCGGTTTGTAGGAGGGATGTAAGGTGGCGAGCGACCAGGTGACCACCGCCGCACCGCGCAACGGCGCGTTTCTCTGGCCGGATGCACCTGCCCCGGAGCAGTATGAGGTGTGTGTGCACTGTGGGTTTTGTCTGGAAGTCTGCCCCACCTATCAGGAGTGGCGGGACGAAAACCATTCCCCGCGCGGCCGGGTGTTTCTCATTCAAGCGGCGGCAGAGGGGCGTCTGTCCTTGGACGCAGCGGTGGTCGACCCGGTGTTCACTTGCTTGGACTGCCGCGCTTGTGAGTCGGTTTGCCCCTCAGGTGTGCCGGTGGGGCACTTGATTGAAGCGGCGCGCGGCCAGGTCTATCACGCCGACCCGCCGCGCGGCTGGCGCGGGGCGCTGGCCCGGCTGTTTTTGCGCGGGCTGTTTCCGCACCCGCGCCGGCTGGGGGTGGTGCGTGCGCTATTGCGCCTCTGGCAGCGTTTCGGGCTGCAATGTCTGGCCCAGAGGCTAGGGTTGCTGCGCCTGTTGCCGCCGCACCTGCGCGCCCTGGCGGTAGCCCTGCCGGAGGTGACAGCGCGCCCGGCGCGGTTGTCCTTGCCAGAGCGGTTGCCCGCGGCCGGTCCGCGTAAAGGCCGGGTGGCGCTGTTTACCGGGTGTGTCATGGATGTCCTGTTTACCCCGGTCCATGAAGCGACCGTGCGCGTGGCCCAGCGCCACGGGCTGGAGGTGGTGGTGCCGCGGGACCAGGTGTGTTGCGGGGCACTGCAGGTGCACGCTGGCGATCGCCCCCAAGCGCAGGCGTTGGCACGCCGAAACATCACTGTGTTTGCGGAGAGCGGCGTGGATTACATCGCCGTGAACGCCGCCGGTTGTGGCGCCATGTTAAAAGAATACCCCGAGTTGTTCCGCGGCGATCCCGCTTGGCACGCGCGCGCCCAGGCGTTTGCGCAGCGCGTACGCGACATCGCCGAGCTGTTGGCCGAAGTGGGGACTGAACCGCCGCGCGGCCGGGTACCGCAGCGCGCGACGTACCACGACGCCTGCCACCTGTGTCACGCCCAAGGTGTGCGTGTGCAGCCGCGGCAGCTGTTGCGCAGCGTCCCCGGCTTAGAACTGGTGGAAATGCCCGATGCTGAGCGCTGCTGCGGCAGCGCCGGGGTGTACAACCTGACGCATCCGGAGATGGCCCAGACGCTGTTGACGCGCAAGCTGGATGACCTGCCTCCGGGGGTGGAGATGGTCATCACCGGCAACCCGGGCTGTATCTTGCAACTGCGCGCCGGCTTGGCCCAGCGCGGACAGCGGATTGCCGTCCGGCATACAGTGGAAGTCTTGGACGCCGCCTATCAGCAGGAGGAGGAACAGGCATGAGTGGCACAGCCCAGGTGCTCGACGCCAGACTGCTGCAGGCGTTGCTGCAGACGCTCGGACCGCGCCGAGTCCTGCACCAACCAGCACATCTGCACGCGTACGCCTGTGACGGATACGTCGCGCAGCAGGGGTTGCCGAGGGCGGTGGTGTTCCCTGAGACGACGGAGGAAGTGGCCGCGGTGGTAAGCCTGCTCAACCAGTACGACGTCCCGTTTTTACCGCGCGGCGCTGGGACAGGGTTGAGCGGCGGAGCCACGCCGCTGCACGGTGAAGTGGTGATCAGCTTGGCGCGCATGAACAAGCTGTTGGCGGTCGATCTCGAAAACCTGCGCGCCGTGGTCCAGCCGGGGCTGGTCAACCTGTGGCTGACCAAGCGGGTGGCGCACGCCGGCTGCTATTACGCACCAGACCCGTCGAGTCAGTCGGTTTGCACACTCGGCGGTAACCTGGCCGAAAACGCTGGCGGATCGCACTGTTTAAAGTACGGGGTGACCACCAACCACGTGTTGGCGGCCAAGGTCGTGTTGCCGAACGGCGAGGTGGTGGACCTGGGAGCGACGTACGGCGATGCCGTTGGGTACGACCTGTTGGGATTATTGGTGGGTTCGGAAGGTACGCTGGGGATTGCGACAGAAATCACCGTCCGGCTGCTCAAAAAACCAGAGGCGGTGCAGACCGCGCTGGCGCTGTTCGACCGCGTGGCCGATGCCTCGGACACCGTCTCCGCCATCCTCAGGGCGGGCATCGTGCCAGCGGCTATTGAAATGATGGACCAGCTCGCCATGCAAGCGGTAGACAAGAGCCATTACCATGTCGGTTACCCGCCAGACGCCGAAGCGGTGTTGTTGATTGAAGTGGATGGCTTGGCGGGCGGTGTAGAGGAGCAGATGCGGCGAGTGGTGGAGTTGTGCCGGCAACACGCGGCGCGGTCGGTGCAGGTGGCGCAGTGTGAAGAGGAGCGAGCGCTCTGGTGGAGCAGCCGCAAGATGGCCTTTGGCGCCACCGGCCGGATTTCGCCAGATTACATCGTCCAGGACGGCGTGATTCCGCGCACCCGCCTGACCGAGGTGTTGCAGTACATTGCCGACTTGAGCCGGAACTCTGGGTTGCGTATTGCCAACGTGTTTCACGCCGGCGACGGCAATCTGCACCCGTTGATCTGTTACGACGCGCGCATCCCCGGCCAGGCTGAACTGGCGGCTGCCGTGGGATCACAAATCTTGCGGGCGTGCGTGGACGCCGGGGGCTCTATCACGGGTGAACACGGCGTCGGGGTGGAAAAACGGGCGGAGATGACATATCAGTTTTGTGACGCGGACCTGGCCGCCCAAGAGGCGGTGCGCCTTGTCTTCAACCCGCGTAACCTGTGCAATCCGGGCAAGCTGTTTCCGACACCCGGCCGCTGCAGCGAGGTACGGCAGTCTGCCTGGCTGGCCGCACAGTTTGCTGCGGTCAGCGCCGGTTTTCCTGAACAGACTCGGATTCTGGCGCCAGACAGACAGGGCCGACAGGATGGTGTATATTGACATGGAACACGAGGTTCAATGACCTGTGGACAGGCGGTTGTGACCATGGAGGTGGGCACGTGGAACTGACGCCGGGGAACGCGGAGATTGGCTTTATCGGGACAGGTGTGATGGGGAGTGGGATGGTGCGCAACCTGCTGCGCAAGGGCTACCGCGTGACGGTGTACAACCGCACGCGCAGCAAGGCGGCCGCTGTGTTGGCAGAGGGGGCACGCTGGGCAGACAGCCCTGGCGCGTTGGCGGCAGCGTGCGACGCGGTGTTGACCATCGTCGGCTATCCGCAAGACGTGGAACAGGTGTACCTCGGGCCGGACGGGTTGGTGGAGCGCGCGCGGCCCGGGACGTATTTGGTCGACCTGACCACGTCTACGCCATCGCTCGCGCAGCGCATCGCCGCGGCAGCGCAGGCGCGCGGGCTGTACGCCCTGGATGCCCCTGTCTCAGGCGGGGATACAGGGGCACGCAACGGCACTCTGTCCATCATGGTGGGCGGGGATGAGGAGGCGTTTCAAGCAGTCTTGCCCGTTTTGCAGGCCATGGGACAGAACATTGTCAGGCAAGGCGGCCCAGGCGCTGGCCAACATACCAAAATGTGCAATCAGATTGCGATTGCAGCCAACATGGTGGGGGTCTGCGAGGCGCTTGCCTATGCCCAACGCGCAGGGCTGGACGCCCAGCGCGTACTGCAGAGCATTGCCACGGGCGCGGCGGGCAGTTGGTCGCTCAGCAACCTGGCGCCGCGTATGTTAAAAGGTGACTTTGCGCCGGGTTTTTACGTGAAGCACATGATCAAGGATTTGGGCATCGCGTTGGCGGAGGCTGAGCGGTTGCGGCTAGACCTGCCAGGCGTGGCGCTGGCCAAGCGGTTATATGAGCAGTTGGCGGGCCAGGGCGGAGCAGATGACGGTACCCAGGCCCTTTACAAGCTGTATGCCGCGGCTGGGCCAGCGTGATGGGCCAGAGGTGCGGATGGCCAGGGAGGGGGATGACGCGGGTCCATCCCTGTGCGCTGAGGCGGACAGGCGCCAACTTGCGGGAAACTAATTAAACAAGTAAAATGATCACGTGTGGAAGGAATGCATCAGGACCAAGGCTGCAGCCGTCACCGGACGTTCTCCGGCGCGGTCAGCCTCACGCTGAATTCCGCCAGGAAGCGGGGGACCCACGACTGGGGTGAATCCGGCGACATTCAGCCGGTAGGGCTGCCTCGGCCCGAACCCGTCAGCTAACCTCGTAAGCGTTGGAGAGGAGAGGATGGAAGTGCGAGAAGCGGTACCAGAGTTGAACCAGTTGTTGCGCGATGCTGAGATTCAGGAGCGGCTGCGGCAGCTGTTGCCGAAGCCACCGGTGCCGGCAGCGGTGCTGCCTTGGCGCTGGCGGCGTGTCCAGGCAAAGCGTATCGTGGTCCACAGCCGTTAACCCCCTGGCGTTCGGCCCGTCCGTGCGGTGGCTCCGTGCGGACGGGCCGATGTGTATAATGGGGAGGGAAGAGCTGGACCTCTCATGAGGTACATGGCACGATGCACGTGAGATGACGCTGCAGGATGTGCGTGGATGACGCTGCTGGAGATGATGGCATGGACGTGGGGCTGTTTGGGCTTGGTAAAATGGGCTTTAACCTTGGTTTGAACCTGATGGAACACGGTCACCGCGTCCTGGCGTACGACCTTGACGCGGCAGCCCGGCGCCGATTCACCGAGGCAGGTGGTGAAACGGCAGATTCGCCTGCTGCCGTGGTGGCGCAACTGGCTTCACCGCGAACCCTTTGGCTGATGGTGCCACAGGGCAATCCTGTGGATCAACTGCTGGCGCAACTGCAGCCGTCCTTGGCAGCGGGGGATGTGGTGATTGACGGCGGCAATTCCCACTACCGGGACACCTTGCGACGCGCGGCTGCCCTGCGGGCACAGGGGATTGCGTACCTGGACGCGGGCACCTCGGGCGGCGTCGAAGGGGCTCGCCATGGCGCGTGCTACATGGTGGGCGGCGACGAAGAGGCGTTCCGCCGCGTGGAGCCGTTGTTCCGAGACACCGCGGTCGCAGGCGGATACCTGTACACCGGTCCTGCCGGGAGCGGTCACTTTGCTAAAATGGTGCACAACGGCATTGAGTACGGGATGATGGCAGCGGTGGGGGAGGGTTTTGAACTCCTGGCCAAGAGCCCGTTTGCTTACGACCTTGCCCGGTTGGCAGAGGTTTGGACGCACGGGTCGGTCATCCGGGGCTGGTTGCTGGAACTGACCGCCCGGGCCCTGGCCAAAGACCCGCACCTGGAAGGTATCAAAGGTGTCATGCATTCGTCAGGCGAAGGCAAATGGACGGTTGAAGAGGCCTTGGATTTGCAGGTGGCGACACCGGTGATTGCGCTGTCGCTGCTGATGCGGTATCGGTCCTTGAGCGATGATACGTTTGCAGGCAAGGTGGTGGCAGCCTTGCGCCGCGAGTTTGGCGGTCATGCGGTGGAAACGCGTTGACGTCCAGCAGGCTGGGAGGGATGCAGCGTGATCATCGGTTTTGGTTTTGGCAATCCGTTGACCGCCCTGCTGATGTTGGTGGCCACCAGCCTGTTAAGCTATGGACTGTTCCGGGCCATCTCTGGCCGCGGACGGCCGGTAGACCCGGAGCAGCGGCGTGAAGAACTGCGCCGCTACTACATGGAGCAGCGGCAGCGGGCCCGCCGCATGGCGCAAGAGTTTGACGTGAGCGACGAAGAGATTGAGCGGCGGGTGGAAGAGGACCTGCGCCGCGGCCGCTAAAGTGCTCGGCAGAAGGCATCGCCGTGGCTGCTGTAGGGGGTCCGGCATGCCAGCCACCGGTGGCGAGGGCTGGCGCGACCGTTGTCAACACGGGTGAACCCGCGGTATCGAACAGGTGGAGGGTGAATCAGGGACCGTCAGAGTTCGGTGACCGATTCCACCACCCAGATGCCGCGCGGGCCCTGTCGCTCTGGTTGGTAAAGCTCGACCAAGTAGGTGCACCCGCGGTGTTGCACGCGTACCACGGCGTGCATCAACCCTGACCCGGCATCTCGGTATTGTTCAACGAAAGTATACGCATCATCAGGGCGTAAGCCTAGGTGCCGGCTGCCAACCACTTGGGCCGTGCGTACCGGACTGAGGCGCCACAGGTTTTGCCCGGCGTCTACAGCTTGTTGGATACGCTGGTAGTCTTCTCCGAGGATTTCGACGCGGCCAGTGACGACTTCTGGACACGGCATAGCCTTTCCTCCTCCGCGCGCTCTTCGCGCCATGGCGTCTGGGCGCCGCGCACTGGTGTGACCGGACAAACGTCGGAGTTAGGTATGAGACATCGTATGCCACCTCACAGCGGGCCCGCGCGGCGTTTGCCTAGCGCTTGCAGCGGGCGCTCTTCGCGGGCACGCGAGTCCAGGGTTGGCGGATAAGGCCCCGCGGAGCCACTCACGCGGCGGCGGGCGGGCCCGCGGCCATCGTCTGTACACATGCCCCTATACATAAGGAGGGAATCACGTGCTCATCCGCGCGAGTGAGTTGCAAACGCATCTGCAAGACCCCAGGTGGGTGGTGTTTGATTGTCGTTTTACCTTGGCCAATCCGGCCGCAGGCCGCCAGCAATACCTTGAGGGACACATCCCAGGGGCGTATTACCTCGACATGGAGCATGACTTGTCAAGCCCGCAGCAGGCGCACGGCGGCCGCCATCCGTTACCAGACCCGCAAGAGTTGGCGTCTAAACTCAGTGCGGCGGGTGTGACGGACGCTTCCCACCTCGTCGTGTACGACGAGGGCGGCGGCATGGCCTTGCGCGCC
Source organism: Alicyclobacillus sp. (assembly GCA_023512635.1). GTDB lineage: Bacteria > Bacillota > Bacilli > Alicyclobacillales > Alicyclobacillaceae > JAILZF01. Next base: position 19,278 of record JAILZF010000005.1, read on the forward strand.
TGGTGGCTGTTGCGCTACCTAGGAGCGGACCGGGTGTATGTGCTGGACGGCGGATGGTCGGCCTGGCTGGCGGCGGGCGGTCCCATCAGCCAGGAAGTTCCAGGTCCACGAGCGGGATCGTTTCCGTTGCAGGTGCATCACGATTGGCTGGTACCTGTTGAAGAAGTCGAGCGGATTGCCCGCGGCGAACAGCCAGGGATGCTGATTGACGCGCGGGCGGCCGTACGCTTCCGCGGGGAACAAGAAACGGCCGATCCGGTGGCGGGACACATCCCGGGTGCCTATAACGCGCCTTGGGAAGAGGGCATCACAGCGGACGGCCGTTGGCGTGATGCAGCGGCACAGCGGCAGCGCTTTGCCTTTGTGAAAGACCCCCAAGAGGTCGTGATGTATTGTGGTTCAGGCGTGACCGCCTGTGCCAACCTGTTTGCCATGGAGCTTGCCGGACTGCGCGGTGCCCGGCTATACGCAGGCAGCTGGAGCGATTGGATATCGTATCCGCACCACCCTGTAGAGGTTGGTCCCGGGCGGGGCTGACAGGAGTCACGCGGGGCTGCAGGATTGATCCGGGTGCCCCGCAGGTGGGTTTCCTCGGGAACCGGCACGCCTGAACGGGTATCTCGGGACGGGTGCTGCGGTGACCACGGTCTTGTATCGCTTGTGAGAGGTGGGTACGAAGGGGAATCCTAGGATGCGTTGGGTGGAAACAGCGTGGCAAAGGGGGATGTGTCGTGCCCAACACAGCAGAAGCCGCGGCCGCGTTCCGGGAGCTGCTGCGGAAAATCAGCCACTACGAGGAAGCCCTCGCGTTGATGGCGTGGGACCTGCGCACGGGAGCACCGAAAAAGGGCGTTCCTCTGCGCTCGGAGGCGATGGGAACGCTGGCATCCGAAGCGTTTGCCCTGCGCACTTCGGCAGAGATGGGGGAGCTCCTGGCGCAGCTGACGGACGGCGCGGCGGCGGCCGAGCTAGACCCGGTCGTACGCGCGGCGGTGCATGAGGTACAGAAAGAGTACGACCGTTTCCGTAAAATTCCTCCCGACAGGTACCAAGCGTATGTGGTCTTGACGACCCAGGCAGAGTCAGTCTGGGAAGAAGCCAAGCACACCTCCGATTTCCGTTTGTTTCAGCCGTATCTAGAGAAGATTGTGGCGATGAAACGCGAGTTTGTCGAGTATTGGGGGTATCACGGCCACCCGTACAATACGTTGCTTGACCAGTATGAACCGGGGATGACCGTGGATCAACTGGATGCGTTGTTTACCCCGCTGCGCCAGCAGACCGTGGAACTGGTCCAGGCCATTGCAGGCAGCGGCGTGCGCCCGGATGTGCGGCCGTTCCGCGGCAGCTTTGACAAAGAGCGGCAACGTCACCTTAGCCGCTGCCTGTTAGAACGGATGGGGTATGATTTTAGCGCTGGCCGCTTAGATGAGACGGTGCATCCGTTTCAGACCACGCTCAACCGCTATGATGCGCGCGTGACCACCATGTTCGTGCCTGACGACGTCCGCCCGGCCATCTCCAGTACCTTGCACGAGGGCGGGCATGCGCTCTACGAGCAAGGCATCGACCCTGCCCTTATCGGTACGCCGCTCAGCCAGGGTGCCTCCATGGGCATCCACGAGTCGCAGTCGCGGTTTTGGGAGAACATCATCGGCCGATCCCGCGAGTTTTGGGAGGCTCAGTTGCCGCTGGTACAACAGGTGTTTCCCGAGCTATCTGGGGTTTCTGCCGAGCTGTTTTACCGCGGGATGAACGACGTCGCGCCGTCGCTGATTCGGATTGAAGCTGACGAAGTGACGTACAACCTGCACATCATGGTGCGCTATGAGTTGGAAAAAGGGTTGATGAGCGGGGACCTGCGCGTGGCCGACCTGCCTGGTCTGTGGCGTGAGAAGATGCGCGAGTACCTCGGCGTAGAGCCAGACGCTGACGCCACCGGCGTGTTGCAGGATGTGCACTGGTCGGGCGGTGACTTCGGCTACTTCCCGTCCTATGCCTTGGGTAACCTTTACGCTGCCCAGTTTCGCAGTGCACTGGCTCGCGACCTGCCAGATTACCGCGAACAGGTGCGGCGCGGTGAACTGGGCGGTATCCTCGCCTGGTTGCGCGAGCATATCCATCGCTACGGCAAAACGCGGACGCCAGCGGAACTGGTGCAGCAGGTGACAGGACAGCCGTTGCGCGCCGACGACTTGGTGGCGTATCTCCACGAGAAATTTCGGCCGCTGTACGGGTTATAAAGCGTTCTCCGCATCCGGCAGCACCCGGATGCAGGGCGAGCGAGGCGAAGACCGGGACGGGTTTTTTCTCCAAGGGCTCGCAGGCAGCCAGGCAGGCTGCGGGAGAGGGAGAGGAGGTTGTGCGATGACGGTGGCATCCGTGACATCCTTGGACGAGTATTTTACCCTGGTGCGTGGAGCGGACCCGGTGGTGATGGTGTTTTCTGCCGACTGGTGTCCCGACTGCCGTTATTTAGACGGGTTTTTAGCGGACGTGGCAGCGGCCCGGCCGCAGTTTGCGTTTTATAAAGTAGATCGCGATGCGTTCCCGGAGCTCTGTGAGTCTCTGGACATCTTAGGAATCCCCAGTCTGCTGGCCTACCAACATGGGCGCGTGCTGGGCCGGTTTGTGAGCAAACTGCGCAAAACGCGCGCAGAGGTGGAGGCGTTTTTGGACGACGTGGCGCAGCGTCTGCCAGCTGCGCCGTGAGGGGGAGCGAGCAGATGGACAGCGAGCATTGGTTTGTGCGGTCGCCAGCGGAGCAGGCCCGGCATGAGCAGGTGCGGGCACTGGCGCAGGTGTTTGCGCAGCGCGCGGCGGCGCACGACGAGGACGCGAGTTTTCCACATGAAAACATCGCCGACCTCCGGGCTTGCGGGTACGTGGCGTGGACGGTACCGAAGGAGTACGGAGGGCAAGAGATCTCCCTCTACGAGATGTTGTTGCACCAAGAGCAGTTGGCCCGCGGAGACGGTTCCACCGCGCTCGCCGTGGGATGGCATGTGGGGATGATTTTGAACTTGCGCGCCAGCCGCGCGTTTCCTGAGGAGCGGTTTGCCGAGGTCTGCCGCACGTGCGTCGAACAAGGGGCGCTGCTCAACAGCTGTGCCAGCGAGCCCGCCACGGGCAGCCCCAGCCGCGGTGGCCGGCCTCAGACCACCGCTTACCCGGTACCAGGCGGGTACCGCCTGCGCGGGCGGAAAACGTTTAGCACCTTAAGCCCGGCGTTGACATGGGTCCTGGTCACCGCAGGCATCGACGGCTCTCCGGAGGTCGGCGAGTTTCTCGTGCACGCACGCGACATTCAGATTGTCGAAACGTGGAACGTGCTGGGGATGCGCGCCACCGGCAGCCACGACATCGTGCTCGAGGACGTGTTTGTCCCCGAGGAGTACCTGGTGGGGCGCACCGCACCAGGCGGCCGGTCGCTGCGCAACCGCGACGGCGGCGGTTGGATGCTGCACATCCCTGCGGTGTATCTGGGGGTGGCGCTCAACGCCCGCGACATCGCCGTGCAGTACGCCGCCCGCTACCAGCCCAACAGCTTGCCGCACCCGATTGCCCAGGTGCCGCACGTGCAGGAGAAAATCGGACAAATGGAGTTGAAACTGCTGGCGGCGCGCACGCTGATGTACGACCTGGCCAGGCGCTGGGATGAGGCGGGGGCAGCGGATCGCCTGCGGTTAAGACCGCAGCTGGCCGCGGTCAAGACGCTCGCCACCAACAGCGCCATTGCGGTGGTCGACCTGGCGATGCGCATTGTCGGCGCGCGCAGCCTGTGGCGCGACTTGCCTTTGGAGCGGTTGTACCGGGACGTGCGGGCGGGCTTGCACAACCCGCCGATGGACGACGTGACGTGGCAGTGGTTGGCGCAGGCAGCGGTGGCTGAGTGGGCCGCAGATATCGCGTCTGGGGACGTCCCTGAACCGCGCGGGCTGGCCTGAAACAGGAGATCGCGGTTCAGCCGCGCAGCGGGGCGGGCAGGCTGGCCAACAGCGCTTCGTGCAGCTGTTGCACACGGGTGTCCCACGACTGTTGAGCGACAAACGCCGCCCGCCGTTGCGGCTCGGTACGGCATTCGCCCGCCAGGATGCGCTGCAGGGCCGCAGCCCCTTCCGCCGCTGTCCGCACCACCCAAACAAACTCAGCCAGTTTGTCGATCTCGTGCGTCGACGTGGCCACGACTTCTTTGCCTGCTGCCAGGTATTCGTACACCTTGATAGGGTTGACGCTGTGCGCCAATTCGCTTGGCGCAAACGCCACGAGGGTGGCCTGCAGGCCGGCCAGGTACTGCGGCAGTTCGGCGTACGGTTGCAGTCCCAAGAAGTGGACGTTGCTGCGCCGGGCCAGGGCAGATACGTCCGTTTCTACCGGGCCAATCATCACAAATTGGACGTGAGGCAGGGCGTCCGCCAACCCGGCTAAGAAGTCCCAGTCGACCCAGGGACCGAGGCCGCCAATTAAGCCGACGCGCGGTTCTGGCAGGCTGTGCAGACGGGGGTGCACAGGGACACGGTGCGCGGTGGCAAAATGGTCGACTTCGGCGGCATTGGGCAGCAGCCGCACGTCCGGGTGCCAACGGCGCATCCGCGTAGCCAAGGTGTCGGCTGTGGCGAACACGACGCGGCTCACCGCGGCTGCGTCAGCCTCCATTTGTTCCACCGTCGCAGGGCGCAACCAGCCGCGAAATCCCACGTGTAGGTCGACGCAGTCGTACAGCACGGCCACAGGGTGCAGGTACGGTACGAGATCGACGGAACTGGGCAGCATCGGCAGCAAGACGTAAGGTCCTGGCGCGGCAAGGCGAATTTGCTGTGCCAACAGTCGCTGGTTGCAGCGGTTGAGGATACGCCAGACGTTGCCAAAGGGCAGACTGGCCACAGGGGCAAGGACCCGCAGCCAGCCTTGGTTGGAGCCGTCTTCAAGGGCGGGGACGGGGATGTCCAGCAGAGGCTGCCGGGGCCACAGCCGCGGCCACAGGTCTCTGTTTTTCAACGGAGCCAACCAGGTGACCGGGCCGTTGACGTACAAGACAGGCCAGCCGCGGCGAGCGAGGCCGCGCGCAAAGTGCTGCGGCCTGGCGGTGGTGCCGTCCCACGGCACTGCGGCTGTCAGGACAACCGTCGGCCGAGTCATATTACCCCTCCTGCGAGTTGGGTTTTGCGCACGGGTTTGAGGAACAGGTGTCGACCTCTGCCTCAGCCGCCTGGGCTGTTGGTTTGTTAGACAGACGAGCCCCTGCCTGCCGCCGCCGCAGAAACTTGACAGCCTCCACAAGCGGGCGGTACACCAGCATCAGGGTGCCCAGCAGGGTCACAAACACCACCAGGCTGTAGACCGCGCCAAACGCCAGGAAGACCAGCAGGGTGAAGTACTGCTCGCCGATGATAAAGCCACGAAATGGAATCAGCGCACGCCAGCGGCGCAGGCGTGTAAACGTATCGGCCACCGTGGCTTGGGAGGCGGCGGGCTCGACTTCCACGGGCACGCCCGTCTCGTTCAGCAGACGGACAGGAGCTCGCCCGCGTTCCCGAAACATCGCGATTTGCCCCAGGTACTCCAACATGTACAAGACAAACACCGCGCACACGGTCCATTTCCAAAGCCCCACGGCGTCCGGGTGCCCGCGCGTGTATCCCCACGCCAGGCAGAAGTAAAGAGCAAACTCTTTGACCCTGTCCGCGACTTGGTCCAGCCAACCGCCAATCGGCGAGAACTGCTGGCGGTAACGCGCTAGTTGCCCGTCTGCACAGTCGAGAACATACGATACCTGTACCAGCACCAAGCCGGCGGTCAGGGCGGGGCGAGTCCCCACCAGCCACACGCCAGCCCCCGCCAAGGCCAAGGCCAAGGCTGCCAGCGTTAACACGTTGGGGGTAATGGCGGAGCAGCGGCGGATGGCGTAGACCAGACGCAAAGAAAACGGGTAGTACACGTATTCCGTCCAGATGTCGGTGGGCCGTTTGGCGCAAGCGCGGACATGCTCCCAATCGCTGGTCCAAGCGCGCGAGGACAACGCCGTTCCCTCCCTAACCATCCAATCCGCCAAGGGCGAAGGTACGCAAGACTTCGCGCACGGCGTACTCGTAGTCTTCGGGGAAGTCCACCTCGACACACGGCAAACCGGTGATATCCACCGCCGTCAGTCCCTGCTTATCCGCCATTTGGTCCAGAGCGTGTTCAAAAAACTTCATCTCGTTGCCGGCCACGGCTTCACGCACCACAGCGGCGCGGAAGCGTTCAGCAAACGCCCCTGCGAACTTGGCGACGCCGATAAACTCTCCGTAGCTCACGGCCGGATCAAGGTGTTTGCCGATGGCGGTCACCTGCTGACCGTCGACCATCACCTTGACCTCTTCTTCGCGGCACTGCTTACGGTCTACAGCCAGGAACCCACCTTCGTGGAAGGGGGCGAGGCGGCGCAGGATCCGGTCATCGAAGACCACGTCGGCGTTCAAATAATAGAAGTCGCCGGTCAACACGTCGAGCGCCAGACGCAGGGAGAACAAGGTGTTGGTCGTGGCAAACTGCTCGTTGACGACATAGCGCACAGGCAGTTGAGGATAGTGTTCCTGGATATGCGCTTGAATCCGATTCCGTTGATACCCCACGACGAGCACGACCTGGGTCACCCCGACGGCGGCGAGCGCTGCCAGCTGCCAATCGAGGATGGTCCGCGGGCCCATGGGCAGCAGGCACTTGGGAGAATCGTCAGTCAAAGGACGCAAGCGGGAAGATCGACCCGCCGCGAGGATCACAGCGTGCTCTGTGGGCATAGATGGCAACTCCTTTTGTAAAAACATCCTTATTACTGTACCGAAGCCTGTCGAAGCGCGTCAAGCCACGCGGACGGGCGGCAATTGACAGAGCGATTCTACGGGTGGTATAGTGGTCCTAAATTACATTGGCGGAACTTCTCTTATCTAGAGTGGCGGAGGGACTGGCCCGATGAAGCCCGGCAACCATCGCTGCCGCACGGTTGGGCAGCGAAGAGGTGCCAATTCCTGCAGTGCGTCCACGTTCCGTGGACACGCTGAGAGATGAGAGGGTGCGCAGCGTCTACCATGTCTTAGAAGGGTGACGGCCGCTCCTCTCGGAGCGGCTTTTATGATTCCTAACGGTGGATGTCACGTCATTCCGCATGCTTCCGCGTGCGCGGACCGGTTCGCTCCACGGCGACCTCGCCGCCGGCTGAGACCAGGCTTCCAGACACGTCAGAGAGGAGCGGCTCGCACGCATAGACGAGAGCGGATGCGTAGAGGGGTAAGGAGGGATTGGCATGTCAGGGACGGTTCAGTCCTGGGCGCCAGGCGGCACACTGCACTGGCAAGACCGTGACGAAGCCAGCGGGTGTGCGCGGGGCATGTTCACGCTGTCCGATTTTCGATTTGAATGTGGCGCCGTGCTACCCTCCGTACACATTTACTTTGAGACGTGGGGAACGTTGGCCCCCGACGGTTGCAATGCGGTCGTCGTGTGTCACGCCTTGACCGGGGATGCCCATGTGGCGAGCGGGTATGGCCGCGATGGCTGGTGGTCAGGTTTGGTGGGGCCAGGCAAGGCCATCGACACGCGGCGCTGGTTTGTGATTGCCAGCAATGTGTTAGGGGGGTGCACCGGATCGAGCGGTCCAGCATCCCTGGCGCCTGACGGGCAGCCGTATGCCCTGCGCTTCCCGCCGGTGACCATTCGTGATATGGTACGCGCCCAGGTGGCGTTGGTGCAGGCGCTAGGCGTACGTACCGTGGCCTTGGTTACGGGCGGTTCGCTCGGGGGAATGCAGGTCTGGGAATGGCCGCTGCTAGCGCCCGGGCTCGTGCAGCGGGCCGCGGTGATTGCAGCCCACGCAGCGTTCCCGCCGCTTGGCATTGGCTACAACGAGGCGATGCGGTTGGCCATCATGGCGGACGCGGATTGGCAAGGGGGCAACTACTACGGGACGGGACGGGCACCGCGGGCTGGGCTGGCGGCTGCGCGAGCCATCGGCATGTTGACATACCGGACGGACTTGCTGTTTGACGAGCGCTTTGGCCGCCGCCTGGTGACGGCCGAGGTGGCACAGGCGGCAGGCGCGGCTGGCTGGGAGGTGCAACCGGACCCGGCGGAGTGGCTGAGCGGCCGTGAACCGCTGTACGAGGTGGAGGCGTATCTGCGCCACCACGGGGAGAAATTGAACGCCCGCTTTGATGCCAACAGCTATCTGTACCTGACACGGGCTATGGACGTGCACGACATCGGCCGCGGCCGCGGCGGCTTGGAGTCGGCCTTGGCCAAACTGGCGTGCGACGTCACGGTCATCGGCATCGACACGGACTACCTGTACGCCGCCCGCGATTTGCGCCGGACGGCAGCGCTGGCACGCGAGTGTGGGGTCCGCTGCCGCTACCGGGAGATTGTCTCGAAGTACGGGCATGACGCGTTTTTAATTGAGTTTGACCAGCTCAGCCGGATACTCGCGGACGTCTGGGCGGCGCGTTAATCCAGGCGGCTTTCAGCGCGCGCTTCCTCCGTTCACAGAGCGGGCCTGGCGGGCGTCTAGCATACGCTGCGGGTCTTTGCCACCGCGGCCGGGGACCCGGCGCGTGATAGCAGCTCCACGGGTCTTGTAACACGGAAACGGTTGGAGAATGGCGGATATCCTGCCATGTGCCGCCGAATCGCGGCAAGTCCTGCTTTGCCACCAAGCTGTGTAAAGGGTACAACACCCTGCTCAGTGTCACGCAACCCTGCGCTGGATTGCCACAGTCAGGTAAAATATGGGCAACAGTTCACGACACGGGCGGTGGGAACCCATGCGAGACAACCAAGCCAACGCGAGCCAAGCCAATGAACCGCGCAACCTCTTAGAGCTGTTGGCCAGCGCGGTCGATCGCTGGCGGGAGCGGCCAGCGCTTTGGCAGCCGGAGCCGGACGGCGCAGTGCACATCTGGACGTATCACCATCTTTGGCAGGCCGTGTACCATGCGGGATCGCACCTGCTGGCCCAGGGGGTGGGACGGGGCGATGCGGTGGCGCTGTTGGCCCCCAACGGGGCTTGGTGGCCTGTGGCTGACTTTGCCATCCAGAGCACCGGCGCCATGACCGTCCCCCTCTATCCTGGGTTGCCAGACCTTTCCTTGCAACGCCAGCTTGCCCATTGTCAGGCGCGTGCCGCCCTGGTGGCTGGGGAGACGGGATTGCGCCAACTGTGTGCCGTCTGGCCTGCGCTCCCGGACCTGCGCTTTGTGGTCTGCATAGGCCCCGTGCCGCCCGCTGTCTTGGCACACGCCCGTGCTTGCGGCCCCGTTTACGAGTGGGCAGCCTGGCTGCGGAAGCCCGCGTTGCCGCAAACCGTCTGGGAGACGCAGTGGCAAGGGCTATGTGGCCACGACACCGCCACTGTGGTTTACACGTCCGGCACCACGAGTGATCCCAAAGGCGTCATCTTGACCCATGCCAACCTGTTGGCCAACATCGCTGGCATCCAAGCCCTCGTCTCTGTGCGGCCCACTGACCGCACCCTGTCCTACTTGCCGCTGTCCCATATCTTTGAGCGCACCGCAGGCCAATTCGTTCCCTTGTCCGCAGGGGCCGCCATTGCCTACACACGCGGTCTGGAGCACCTCATGGAAGACCTGCGCCGCTTACCGCCTACGCTGTTGACCACTGTGCCGCGCCTGCTTGAAAAATTGGCCGATCACGTGCGTCGCCAAGGGGCTGCCGGGCCCTCCTGGCGCCAGTCTTGGCTGCAGCGGGCGCTGGCTGACGGGGTTGCGGCGCGCGTTGACGGCCAAGCGCTGCCTCGCTGGCGGCTGTGGCTGGCAGACGCCCTGGTGTTACGGCGCATTCGCCAGGCGTTGGGCGGCCGCGTGCGCGCGGTGATTGTCGGCGGGGCCCCGTTGCCGCTGCAGGTGGGCCGCCTGCTGGCCGGGGCTGGGGTCAACATCCTGGAAGGGTACGGTTTGACTGAGACCGCTCCAGTGATTGCCGTCAACCCGCCGGATGCTCCGCGTTTAGGCACCGTGGGCAAGGTCTTGCCCAACCTTCAGGTGAAACTCGCCGCGGATGGAGAAATCTGCGTGCGCGGCCCGAGTGTGACACCAGGCTACCTGTACGATGCAGAAGCCACGCGCCAGTTGTTGGATGCAGACGGATGGTTACACACAGGCGATGTTGGGGCATGGAGTGAAGAAGGGTATTTAATGGTGCGAGGCAGGAAGAAACACGTCATCGTCCTGTCCACAGGGAAAAAGGTCTTGCCTGCGCCTGTTGAAAGCGCGGTCTTAACCAGCCCCTATATTGACCAGGTCTGCCTGGCCGGGGACGGGCGCAAGTTTGTCAGCGCCGTGGTCGTGCCTGACGAAGCGGCCGTTGCGGCGTGGCTGCAAGCGCGCGGCCGCAGTTTGGCGCGCACCGAATGGGCGCGCGACGATGAACTGCGGGCCTTGTTGCTGTCGGAAGTCAAACGGACCACAGCCGGCTTGCTTCCTCACGAGCAGCCCAAACAGGTGGTGGTGGCGGATGCCCCGTTTACCCTTGCGAACGGTTTGTTGACGCCCACCTTAAAGGTCCGGGGAGAAGCTGTCCTGGCCACGTACCAAGCGGCGCTCGACGCGTTGTACGCAACCGCCGAGTCAACGTCTGGCCCGGAGGAATCGGCCGTACCCCCCGCACCACCCGGCAGCGGCTACAGTGCATGAGAACACCGGGCCGCGCGGGCCGGCCTTCGGCCAGCGGCCGTGCCGCCGGCAAACCGTTTTAGCACCATCCTTGCACGGGGGTATCCGCTGCCTTCAAGACCTCTGGAAAACATTTCAAGCGTGTCCAACCAGCTGCAAAAACTCGCGGCGCAGCTCCGGGTTGTGACGGTAGTCGCCGCGGGCAGCGAGCGTCACCGTCCGTGACCCCGGCTTGCGAATACCGCGCGCGCACATACACGTATGCTCAGCTTCCACCAAGGCTATGACCCCGTGCGGGCGCAACACCCGGTCCACAGCGTCCACCATCTGCTCGGTCATGCGTTCCTGCACCTGCAAACGCCGCGCCAACACGTCCACCAACCGTGCCAGTTTGCTGATGCCGACGATGGTCTGGTTGGGCAAATACGCGATGTGTGCCTTTCCAAAAAAAGGGACAAGATGGTGTTCACACAGACTGTAAAACGTGATGTCGGAGACCACCACCGGCCCTTCAGCCGTTTCCGCAAAGGTCGTCGAGAGCACACTCTCCGGCGAGACGCGCATGCCCTCCAGCATTTCCTCATACATCTTGGCAACGCGCATGGGCGTGTCCGCTAAGCCCTCGCGGTTGACGTCCTCGCCCAACAGGCGCAAAATCTCCTGCACGTGCAAGGCAATCTGCGCGCGTTCACCCGCGAGCGCTTCCCCCGGCCGTTTGGTCCCGGTCTCCGTCCGCATGGGCTCCCTCCTCCACGTCCTAAGGGGACGACGATATCAAGATGATGAACTTTTTTGTGGGACAAGGCAAGGGGGGCTTGCCTGGATGTGGTACCATGGGCGCAGACGCAAGCGAGGTGACAAGCAACGATGGCTGGAACTGGTGCGGCGCCCATGGAGTTGGCAGCCGCGCTGTTGGAGGGGCTCAATCCAGAGCAGCGGCAGGCGGTGACCAGTACCGCAGGCCCTGTGTTGGTGGTGGCTGGAGCGGGGAGCGGCAAGACCAGCGTCTTGACGCGCCGCATCGCCTACCTGGTGCAGGTGGAACAGGTGCCTGTGCCGCACTTGTTGTCCATTACGTTCACCAATAAAGCGGCACGCGAGATGCAGGGGCGCGTGCGCCAGCTGATTGGCAGGGCGGCGGACGACTTGTGGATGGGTACGTTTCACAGCGTGTGTGTCAAGATTTTGCGGCGGGAAGCGGATCGCCTGGGATACACCCCAGCGTTTACCATCCTCGATGCGGACGACCAACGCAGCACCATCCAACAGGTGCTGCTCGACCTGCGCCTTGACCTCAAACAATGGGACGCGGCAGCCCTTCAGTTCACTCTGTCGCGTTGGAAAAACGAGCTGTGGACCCCGGGGCAGGCGGCCGCTGCGGCGCGCGGACCGCAAGCGCTGGTGGCGGCGGACGTCTACGACCTTTACCAGAAACGCCTGTTTGCCGCCAACGCCATGGACTTTGACGACCTCATCGGCAACTGCGTGCGCCTTTTTGAGACCTGTCCTGACGTCCTGGCACGCTACCAAGACAAGTTCCGCTACATTCTAGTCGACGAGTACCAGGACACCAACCGCGCCCAGTACCGCTGGTTGCAGCTGCTGGCGGCAAAGCACCGCAACCTGTGTGCTGTCGGTGATGGCGACCAGGCCATCTACGGGTGGCGCGGTGCTGACAGCGGCAATTTGCTGGCGTTTGAGCGGGATTTTCCAGAGTGCCGGGTGGTTACCTTGGAGACCAACTACCGCTCCACCGAGACCATCCTCGCGGCGGCCAACCACCTCATACGTCACAATACGCACCGCCGCGAGAAGTCGCTGCGATCCGTGCGTGGTCGCGGCGACTTGATTCAGGTGTGCACCTTGGCAAGCGGTGAGGACGAGGCGCAGTACGTCGCCGAGCAGGTGCAGGCCTGGGTGGCCGCAGGCGGGACTTACGGTGACTGTGCCGTGCTATACCGTGCCAACGCTCAGTCGCGGGCGGTGGAAGAGGCGTTCTTGGCGGCCGCTATCCCGTATACGGTGGTCGGGGGATTGACGTTCTACGACCGCCGTGAGGTCAAAGACGCGCTGGCTTACCTGCGCGTCCTGGCTAATCCGCAAGACGAGATTGCGCTCTTGCGCATCCTCAACGTACCGCGGCGCGGGTTGGGCGAGCAGACGGCCGGAAGGTTGTTGGACTTTGCGCACCAGGAGGGGATTCCCTTGCTGGCGGCGCTCGGCCGGGCGCATGAGGCAGGTATCGCCGAAAAAGCGGCCTCAGCCGCGCGCGAGTTTTACGACATGATGCAAGAGTTGGCGGGATGGATGGAAGGGCTGCCGGTGAGTGAGCTGCTGGCTGAGGTGTTGCATGCCTCCGGGTATCGGGAGATGTATGCGCGCAGCGGCAAGAAGGAAGACCTGCAGCGCTTGGAAAACCTGGACGAGCTGTTTAGCGTCACGCGCTCTTTTGACCGCCGCAGGCAAGGAACGGTGTTGGAGTTTTTGGCGGAAGTCGCGCTGCTGAGCGAGATCGACAAAGAAAAAGGCACCTCTGACCAGGCGGTGCGGTTGCTAACCCTGCACGCCAGCAAAGGCCTCGAGTTTCCCGTGGTTTTCCTGATTGGCATGGAAGAGGGGGTGTTTCCGCACGCGCGCGCCTTGGACGATGAACGTTGGTTAGAAGAGGAGCGCAACCTTTGCTACGTCGGCATCACCCGGGCACAGCGCCGCTTGTATTTGACGCACTGCAGGGAGCGGTTGTTGTATGGCCAGTCGGTGGCGCGCGAACCGTCGCGGTTTTTAGCGGAGATTCCGCCTGAACTGACGGAACAGACGCAGCGCGACGACCCGTGGCAGGTGCCGCATCCCGGTCAACACGTACGCCACCCGCGTTACGGGGAGGGCGTGGTGTTGGCAGTCAGGACGCCGGATGCGGCAGGCGAGGTGTTGGCCGACGTGATGTTTCACCCGTCCGTGGGGGAGCAAACGCTTTCGGCCCGCCAGTTGCGCCCGCTGGGGCAGAAGCGGCTGTAGAACTGCGTCGAATTGGAGCGGTCCCGTTGATCATGGTAGAATATCGTCAAGCAAGGGGGCCGTTGGCAGGGTACGGGCAAGGATAGAAGGTGCTAAGAAAGTCAGGCGCTTCTGCCGCAGGGGAAGAGAACCGCTGCGGGGGAACCCGGACCAGGCCGCGGACACGGCGGAAGACCCAGGGGGCAGATCCGGTTGGTGCGTTGGATCATCACAATCGTTGTCTTGCTGGTGTTGGCGGGCTTGTACGTGTGGGCGTACCGCTACGCCCGCAAGCGCCAGCAGGCGTTTGAAGCCCAGTACAACGCGGCCAAAGAACGCCACGAGGTGTTTGTCTTGCATAAGCGGATAGTCCGCGAACGCCCGAAAACAGGCTGGTTGCGCTTTATCCGCGTAAAGAACTACCAGGTCGTCGGGAGGGTCAACGTCTCCCAGGCAGTACGCGGCATCCAGCTGAACCGGATGCAGACCGTCACTTTCCACACCACCAAAGGCGAATATGACAAGATTCAGCCCAACCACCGCTACAAGATGGACATTGCCGGCGACTACATCGGTTATGTGGTGGCGCCGCCCGCCAAGGGCAAAGGCAAAGACGCGGGCAAAGGCAAGGAGGCGGCCAAGGCCAAGGACAGCGGCACGCCAAAGGACGCCGGCAAAAGCCGCGACAGGGGCAAGGGCAAGGAACCGGAACATGGAAAAAACTCCGCGAAAGCGGTCGCTGGCAAGGGCAAAGACAACGGGCAAGAGAAAGACCACGCCAAGGTGAAAAAACCGTAGACTGTCGCGCTCGCCTCTGGCGGCGGAGACATGCTGCCCGGGCATGGCCCGGGCGGCCGTGTCTTGGGAGAACCCGTGCAAACGCCCGAGCGGCCGCATCCGCTTGATCAAGATGACATGTGCCCGCGCTGGTGCATACGCTGTGGTGACCGCGCGCCTACGTGCGGATGAGGAGGTCACACAGATGCGTGTGCAAGGGAAAGGGCAATCGGGTTCACGGCCGAATCCGGCAGCCGCGCTGGCCCGCTTGACGGAAGCGGTGGCCCGCGGCCCAGCTCCCGGTGCTGTGAGCGGACGCCGGCGGGCCACCGCCCGTACAGTCGGCAGCGGACGCAAGCGCGTGCAGAGCAGGCCGGGGCATCGTCCAGCGGGATCGGCCAAGCGACCGGCGTCGGCCGCCGAACCCCTGCAGTTTCGCCAGCGGACGCCAGGGGATGACGAGTTTATCTTGCAATTGACCGAGAGCCAGGTCAGCCGCGCGCACCAGCAGGCGTTCAATCAGCCTTTTTCACGGGAGGTGTTTGCGCGCTACCTGAACGCTGGGGCACCTGTGGTGGTGGTGGAACGCGGCAAGCAGCGCATCGGCTATTACACCTACGTGATGGGGCCAGAAGGGATGTTGCACATCAACGCCCTGGTCATCCACCCGGCGCATCAGTCTGACGCCACCGGCAACCAGGTGATGGCACAGATTGAACGGCAAGCGGTGGCGTTAGGGGCCCAGGGAGTCCAACTGTTTGTCGAGGCGGACAACGTGAAGGCGGTTGAGTTTGTGCGCCGTCACGGATTCGTCGAGCGGTACCGGCTGGGACCGGGCGCAGTCTGCTTCCAAAAGGTGTTGAACAGCACCGGGGGGGCTGGCGCAGTGCCTGGCGTGCCAAGCTACGAGTGGGCTCCACCCGCCGCGGGCGGCGAACAAACGCCAGTTCGTGGGGGCGGCGGGGCTGTGCCGGGCGGGGCACAGGGGCTGTGATGCAGCCTGTGCCAAAGCAGGTGCGGCCTGCCGCCACCTTGGCGGCTAGTTGGGCAGCGGTACGCCTGCCAGCCGGTTGGGCGTTCGCGGCGCCTGGCTTGTCCTGCGGGTGGACACAGGCTGGGGACAGGGTGGACAGGCTGCCGCCGCCGATCTCGGGGGATTCGCCACCAGGCCGTGACCGGCGGGGACAGGCTGGGGCTGTGCTTCAGGAGCGCTGCAGCGGTGGGGTACCGTTGGAAGTCGGGGTGCTGCGGCCAGATGGGGCCGCAGGTGAAGCAGGCGCAGCAGACCCTGCCTCGTGCCGTCCACTGCCCACCTCGGCACTGCGCGCATGTTCCAGCCGTTCCAGCAGGGCTTGCAACTGTGCGCGGATGTCCGCTTGGGCAGACGCCAGTTCTTCTTGCAAAGCTTCCAATTGTAAAAGGGCGTTGCGGGTGGCGCGCAGTTCGCGCCACAAGGCGGCTGTACGGTCGGCTGCAGAGACGCGCACGCGGCGTGGCTCCGGCGGGAGGGCTCGCACGTCTGCGGGCGCTGCAACGGGGGCTGGCGCGCGCGCGGACTCGGTTTGTACAGGCTTGCTAGGGGTGGCTGCGCGTGCCGCAGACTGCGGCGATGGCGCGGCTCCGGTTGCGCGCGGGCGATGGGACGCAGCCCGGCGTGCTAGGTCCCTGCGCATCGCGGATTGGCCGGTGTCTGGCAGGTTCCGGACGGAACGGGCATTGCGTGGGTTGCGCGGGCGGCCGGGCAGGTTGTCCGAAGGGTTATCGGTGAGCCCAGGGCGCAACGTGCGGGCGTTCAGGCGAGGGGACTCCCCTGACACGGTACCGGCCATGGCCAGCCCGCGCCGGGAGGTCGCCCGTGCGCGCGACAGCGACAGGCGGTTGGGGGTGCCTTCCCGGTGGCTGCCACCGCCTTCGCCTGCCTCGGCTTCAGCGTGCGCCCGCGCGCGGGTCTGTTGCAAGGCTTGGTTGTAGGCTTTGACTATCATCGGGATCCACTTGAACCGCTCCAGCGAGGGCATGGAACTCCCGTCCTTCCGGGCTGGTAAGTCTTTCTTTGC
>JAILZF010000050.1 GCA_023512635.1 Alicyclobacillus sp.
AGATACTGCTGCATCATCGGCGTCAACGACACCGCAGCCACTCCCATCCTCCCGTCAACTTACGCCCCGTTTTCGCCGCACGAACAACCTTGACCGTCCGGACCATGTCCACACCCAATACGCGGGCCGAGCTCCACCGGTAGCCGTTGCCCCAAGCGAGAAAGCAACAGATGCACGACCCCCTGCATCAAGTCGTTTAACTCCGCCTGAGCCGTTTTGTATTGCATCGCCACGGGAATGCCGTACAACTGTTCTTCCAAGCGTTCAATCTGCGCCTGCAGTTCTTGGACTTTCGGGTGATCCGGCGGATATACCTGGGCCAATCCCAACTGGTGATTGGTCACCAGCTTCAAGCGTTCAAACAACTCTTGCGCCCGCCGGTTGTGCTCCA
Organism: Alicyclobacillus sp.; assembly: GCA_023512635.1. Lineage (GTDB taxonomy): Bacteria > Bacillota > Bacilli > Alicyclobacillales > Alicyclobacillaceae > JAILZF01. The sequence goes on from JAILZF010000050.1 coordinate 392, forward strand.
TCTTGCGCCGCGCTTGCCAGAAGCGCTGCGCCACCTCTGAATGGCCAATCATCGCTGCAATGGCATCCGCTTTTTGTAACAAATGCTCATGATTCATGCCGATGCCCCCTGCGGGGAGGCCACCAAGGTACCTTTGAGCGTCCAGGTTTGCGGCTGGTCAATGCGTACCTGCACCAACTGTCCGGACAGGTCAGCGGAGCCTGGGAACAGCACAAGTTTATTGCTGCGCGTGCGTCCAGCCAACACCCCCGGGTTGGTCTTGCTTTGCCCCTCCACCAATACTTCTACGGTTTGTCCCGCCAAAGCTTGGTTGCGGCGCAGACTGATTTGTGCCTGCAGCGCATTTAACTGTTGCAACCGCCCTTTTTTCTGTTCGGCACTGACGTCGTCCGCCCACTGCGCCGCCGGTGTGTGTTCACGCGGCGAATAAATAAAGGTGAAGGCATTGTCAAACTGAACCTCTTCCACTAAGCGTAAGGTATCGGCAAACTGCTCCTCCGTCTCTCCCGGAAAACCAACAATCAGGTCGGTGGTCAGCGCCACGCCCGGAATGGCTCGGCGGATCTTGTCCACCAACGCCAGGTAGTACTCGCGGGTATGGCTGCGATTCATACGCTTCAGCACCTGGTTATTGCCCGACTGCACCGGCAGGTGGATATGCTCGGCCACTTTATCACACTCAGCGATAGCCTCAATCAATTCATCCGTAAAGTTCCACGGATTGGACGTGGTGAAGCGGATTCGCTCCAACCCCGGGAGGGCATTGACTTGGCGCAGCAATTGAGCAAAGCTGACATTCCCCAGGTCAACACCGTAGTCGTTAACATTTTGCCCCAGCAAGGTAACCTCTTTGACGCCCTCGGATACAAGCTGACGGACTTCAGCCAGAACGTCCTCCGGCAACCGGCTACGTTCCGCCCCGCGCGTGTAAGGGACGATACAATACGTACAGAACTTGTTACATCCGTACTGTACATTGACCCAGGCACGAACCCGGTCGTGGCGCAACCGCGGCAGGTCTTCCACCGTCTCGGCTGCCCGGTCCCACACCTCCAGCACCGTCTCCTGGCTCTGGCGGGCCTGTGCGAGCAACTGCGGCATGCGGTGCAAGTTGTGCGTGCCAAAGACCAAGTCAATCCACGGAAACTTGCTGCGCACCAGTTGCTGTACGCCTTGCTCCTGCGCCATGCAACCGCACAAGCCTAACACCAGTTCCGGGTTGCGCGCTTTGAGCGGGCGCAACCGGCCCATCTCACCGAACACCTTGTCTTCTGCGTTTTCCCGAACAGCACATGTGTTAAAGAGAATGACATCCGCTTCCTCATCAGATGCCGCCGGCTCATAGCCCATGGCCTGGAACATCCCGGCGAGAACCTCAGAATCGTGTTCGTTCATTTGGCAACCATACGTTTTGACGACGTATCGGTACGGGGCACCGGAAGGTTTACGACCTGCCGCGTAACCCTCGACCAACGCCGCCACGTCATAGCGGATGCGCTCCACCGGATTGGGGCGATGTGTCCCAAAGACCAATCCCGCGCCAGGCTGCAGCCGTCCAGCCCGCAGTTGGTGAATTCGATTCTCCAAAGAACAGCCCTCCTCTGCCGTATTCCATATGAAAACCGGCGTCATCCGCCGGACAGGTTCAACCCCTTATGGATGTATTGTATCACAGGCGCGTCTGCTCTCCCTCGCGCCGGTTGCATAATTCCCCTAAGTGGTTCAAGACGCCTATTAAGGAGCGCTGGCGGATATCCGGCTCATCGAAGCGCATAGGCTTGGCATTGGCCTCAAAAAACCACAGCCCCCCTGCAGGGTCGATGCCAATGTCCATCGACATCTCTCCCAGCTGCTGATGATAATACTGGTCGATCACGGTGGCACAAGTGGCACAAAGCACGTCAAGGTCTTCCTCAACTTGTTCCCATTTCTCGTTGAAATTGGCTTGCAACACGTCTTGCAACCGGGCGGTAGACCCGCCATTGGGCACGTGCGTAGTAATGGTTCCGCGGCCGGCTACCCGCACCCCTTTGCCCACCACCTGCCACTGACCGCCGCCTTTTTGCAGCAAGACACGAATGTCACACGGCTGGCCCCGCCAACGAATCAAAGGTACAGCAGCCTGCACCACGTATCGGGAGCGCAAGCGGTGTACCCCCACCTGTCGCCACACCTCCTGCAAGGATTTGGCTGGCCACCGCTGACAGCGGCGGTTCTTTAAGACAGACACCCAATAGCCGCCCGTCTCCCCGCGGTCGATGCGGATCATCCCGTGGCCGATGCTGCCCGTTGCAGGCTTCAAGTACACGCCTGTATGCTGGCGCATTCCCGGGCAAGCACGGGCAGGCTAAGCTCTGTACAAGTATCGGGCAACCAATGGCCGAGGTGTGCTTCTTTCAGGACTTCATACAAGGTCGCTTTATCAAAGTATGCTGGGTTAAAAAACGGAATCGACAGGTTGAAGAGTGTTTGCTTTGCCTGACGTGAGTCAGGAGCCGCTTCCAAGCTGCGGTTGGGTATTCGATTGTACACCGCTTCCGGCCGTGGACAGGGCAAGGCCAGCCACCGCTGACCGAGGCGAACGTAGCCGGTCCAGTGTGAACCGGAATGCACGCCGTCGGCTGGCAGGACGTAGACAAATTCCCGGCGGTGCCGGGCCGCTTGGAGCAAGTCGCGGTACTCCCGGCGGTTGCCGCGAAACGACCCGGCCCCCGCCGCTGCCAGGACCGCGTAAACCGGGCCAGCAACCAGTCTGCCCGCCCGCCGGCGCACCTGGACAGGGCAACGATAGACCACATCGCCCCGGTTGAGAGAGGTCACCACCGGTACCGATAGATTAGACACCTGCGCCCACGGCCGTTCCGGTGAGTTACGGCCGCCCTGGTCCAACCACAAACAGACGGCCACGCCATGAGCTCGGCGCAGCCATACCAACTCGCCGGTCTGGTCTCCAGACCCTGCTAGCACGTCCGTTCCCCCTTCCCGGCCCCAGCTATGCGCGCGCAGACCGCCGGCCCCGGCGACGGCGCGGGTCAGCCAAGGGGATCCCCCAAACCGTGCGCACATCCACACTCTCGTCCCATGTGATGCCGGCGCGGATCATGTCAAACAAAGGCTCTATGGAGTCTCGCCATCGTTCATACGCTGCCAGGCGGCGCAGTTCCGTTGCCGCGCGTTCCGCCAATGGCCGCAACAGGTCAGCGCGTCCACTGTAAAACGCGGCTTGTGTGTTTTCTTCATATAAATCAATGAGCGGCAGCTCGCGGTGGTGCTCAGCCACCAGGGCTGCCAAGCAAAACGCTGCAGCCGTGACATCCGGGTTCACGACGAAACTGGCCGGTGTACGGTATTCAAAACCCCCGTGTGCTTTCATACGTACATCCCCCAGGTAGCCGTATCGCTTGCGCCGCAACCGCGCCGTCCGCGGGTCCTCGACTAGCATCAACGGCAGTCCCAGATACACGTCGAGCACTCGCACCAGGTGACTGGAGTAAGGCACGTTCGAGAAATGGATGTGGCCACCTGTACAATAGGGCCGAAACGGCATGCTCCCGGCTAACCAGGAGATACCAGGTTGGTTGATCAAGCTGCTCGCTTCCACCATCGTCGATCGCAGGTTTGCCAGCAAACCCAAGGGTGACGGGTCAGGGTCCGGACGCAGTTCCATCAAGGGCAGGCGCTGGCCATCAAACTGGACACTCCGGTCATCGCACCCGACGCGCCCTTTGCGTGGTAAATAGCGGCTGGCCAACACCATTTTGCCAGCAGGAGATTTCAACATCAGTTCCACGTCCGCCCCCAGCCGGACACTGCTGGAGGAGGCTTGTTTTAACCGCTCCTCGCGGTCTATCCAATCCTCCACGGCGCGGGTGTACAGATCTAACAAACGCCCCTGCAAAACAGGGGCCGGGGTAACATCCAGGACGTACAGCACCCCGCGCTCTCCCATACCTAGGGTCACCAAACCGTGATCCAGTCCAAGTGCGTGCAGGGCACGCAACGCTTGCTGTGTCACACGGCGGACCGCTTTGTCTTCGGCCTCAGTCACTTCCCGAAACGTCTCGTGCACGCGATACACCCGTTGGTTGATCCAAGCCGGCCCTTGGTCAGTGCGAAAACAGGCCAACGCTTGCAGGTCAAAAACAGGCACCCGGTACTGGCGCGTCAACGTGGCCGTTTCCGTCTGTTGCTGCAGCACCCGTTCAGCCACCAACACGCGCACGTTGGCGCGCCTTAACAACCGTCGCAACTGCACGCGCGAGCGCGTGCGCTGACAGGCGGCCTGCGGGTTGAGCACACGACCGAGCGGCGGGTCTGATTCGGCACTGTCCCCCCACCGCAACACCCAATCTCCCGCACGCACCGCGGACGCCGAGCGGTATTCACTCAAGCGCGCCACCCGCCGCAATAAGCGTTGGGCTGACGGCTGTCCGGCGTGGAGCAGGTAGTACGCCACTCACCTCATCTCCTTTCTCGCCGGCCTTACGATTGCAGCGCGAGGAAGGCAGCGTACTGAACCGGCCTGGTAAACGCCAAATCGACCAGGTCTTTGCGCCCCCGCTCGGTGTCTGGGGCCTTCCACGGCTTTGCGTTAACTTCCAAAATCCAGACCCGGCCCGCTTCATCCAAGGCGAGGTCAACCCCCAACTCCCCGTATGACTTCCCCGACTGCTGTTCTAAAGCCTCAGCAGCCAGTTGCGCCAAGCGCAGCACACGGTTCCGAGCGCTGCGGCGCAAGGCAGGCTGTTCGCACGCCTCGCGCAACACAACAGCCAGCGGGAAGGCTTCGCCGCCGCGCGCCAGGTTGGCCGTAAAATCACCAGGGCTGGCAACCCGCGCAAAGACCTTGGTGCGCCGCCAAACCCCCGTGCCATCGCGCTGCAAGACCACGCGCACATCAAACGGGCGCTCCTGATAGCGGGCCACCGCAATGCCTGCTTGCAACACGTGCGGACGCCGGCGCAAACGCGGCAACAAAGCATCCAAGACAGCTTCCGCCGAACCGGCGCGATGTTCTACGCGCCCACGTTTGGTTTGTAGCTCGTAGCGCCAACCACCGTCTGCCTCGTGCGACACCCGGACGATGCCCAGACCCAAGCTGCCGTGCAAAGGTTTGAGAAACGTCACGGCATGCCTTCGTAAGAACGCCACCGCCGCCTGCCGCTGAACAAAGCGCACCGTCTCTGGCAGGTGGCGACGTAAACGGGGGTCGCGATGGAGCCACTCGTATACCTGCCATTTATCGAGAAAGCCGTCGTTGAACAAGCGTTGCTCGTACAGACGGCTTAACCGCTGCCGCCGCTCGCTGTACGTACGGCTGCGCTCCAGCTTGCGCGATACCACCTGGTCATAAATGGCATCCGGCAAAGGCAACCGGGCGGGCAACCAACCGCGCTCTGTCCACAGGTACCCGTGCACGCATTCGGCTGCAAAATCGACGCCGTCGAGGCCAAACACGTACACCAGCACCCCTTCTCGCTGCCCTGCCTGCACCAGCTTCACCAGGGCCGGCAGCTGCTTCCCCAACCACAACCGTTTATGCTTGGCGTGCCACTGCGGGTTGCAAAGCACCCCAATGAGCGGGCCGAAACGCAATTCACCGTGCACCCAGCGGACGCGGAGGTGCGGCCAAGCGGCTGCCGGCAACAGCCGTTCTGCCAACCCGCTGCTCACGAGCACCTCATCAGGAGCCACGCCTGGTCCCGACTCCCACCGCACGGGGAGGCGGAGACTTCCGCACCGGCAGACGAGCAGGTCCGCGGGTGGTCTTCCCATTTGTTGAACCAAGTTGGCAGACACCCGCACAAACGGTCGGGAGTCGGGCAGAAGGGTGACCCGGTACCCTTGCTCCATCGCTGCCATCTCCTTTCCTGTGCGGTTTGCTGCCGGCCGACGGGGCACTGTCAGTACGTCTGCGTTGCCTTGATAGCATATTCGAGCAAGCAAGCCAGTGACCGTTCCCGTACCTCCGCTCCCAGCGATTTGAGCATTCGCCTGCCTGGCGTAGGATTGATTTCCAGAATCATCGGCTGACCCGACGGCGTGACTGCAAAATCAACGCCCAGTTCGGCGTACGGGCCGTGTTCGGCACGCAACCGCTCTGCCAACGTCAAGGCGACCTGGTCGATTTGTTCACAGGCAGCGGGTTGAGAAAACCCTGCCTCCTGCAACACCGACTCAGCCGGCAGCGCCTTGGCACCTGCGTGAATGTTGGTGGTGACGGCACCAGGCAATCCTACCCGCGCAACTCGTGCGACCACTTGCGGGGCATCTGTGAACTGCACCAACCAGCGCAAATCAAACGGCCCGCCCCCTGCCGTCTCCGGCAAGGGAATGGTGGCTTGCACCAAGCAGCGCCGCAATCCGGTACGGGTATAAAAACGTGTGAACTCGTCCAAGTTGTGCAGCCAACACTCGTGCACCGTGGTGACCACAGGCTGTGACCTGCGGTATCCGAGGGGGCTTAAGACCGGTCCGCGCGGTGAACCGTGCCAGCGCGCGCGCAATCCCCCACCCTCCCAGATCAACCGGAAGACGGCCGCTCCTCGGGAACCTGTGAGTGGTTTGACATACGCATCGCGCAGCGCTTGCACGCAGTCGTACACCTCTGCCGCCCCTACAGCCACCCGGGACGGCGGAACATACGGTCGCAACCGCTCCTCCCGCTGCAGCCAGCGGCTTACGTAACCCTTGTTGCCACACTTGCGCGGTAAGGTGTGCAGGCAGCGCCGTTGGCGAAAATACCGTAAATCGGCCGCGACCAACCCTGGCGCAATCCCCGGAAACGCACCGGATCGACGCAAGACGACATCAGGCAAAGGCAGCCGGCGCATCTCCCAACCCTCACCGGTATAAATCCAACCCTGCCGACTCTGCACGTAACCCGGGGTCAACACCCCGACTTCGACCCCATACTGCTGACCGAGCCGTGTAAGGTCGATGAGCAATTGCGTTTGCTGCCCAAACGGTGACCGCGGGATCACCGCGGGGTGCACGTAAACCCCTAAACGCGGCAAACTCTGCAAGCGACTCACCCTGCCCACTCCCTCTGCACAAAAAAGGGGCGACGCTCCTCTGCGCGCCCGCGCCGGTGCCCGCCGCCCACCTTTCGCGCCTTACCGCTCCTGCAACTCGACGTCTTCCAGCAACTCCTCTTCGTCCTCGAGAAACTCTTCATCCTTTTTGTCGGCCACCTCGCACGTGACCACGCACAGCTTGGTCCGGCCAACAACTTCCACAGCTAATTCTTTTTCGCACCGAACCAAGATCTCGGACCCGTTGCCTGTGACCGTGGCGTCAAGGCAATTAGGGGCCTGCACCACCTTGACCATCACTTCGCGGCTGTCGCGGTCGGCGGTGGGGTCCAGGTCATGCAAGGCGATTTGCTCCACGTACGACACCGTGTCTTTGGCGACGGCCGTTTCTGAGTTGCCGTTGTACGAATACCAGACGTTGACGTCAAAACGGCCGCGGACCTCGACGTAATCACCCACCAGTTCGGCCTCATACGAGTGATTCATGATCCAGCAACCGCCAATGGTCGTGGGGCGATTGGCTGGGCGAATGGTGTACGTGGTCTGTGAGTACTTGCTGCCGCGTCCAACCACAGCGTTGGCGACGATTTCGCGGTAGGTCAGGTCTTTGCCCGAAAGCACCATACGCGTACCTCCTCTCTCCTCCCCAGGGCCAGGCCGCAGCCGTTCGCCCAGTCCTGCGGTACTGCATCAGTATGCCGGGCACCTGCCAATGGTGCGCGGCCACCCTGCCGCCCGCGCATGGTTGTCCACCAAAAAAAGCGTTGTGGAGCTGTGAAGCACCACAACGCTTTTGGTTAGGACTTGCCGCTTCCGTTTATCATTCCCTCGCTGTTTCATGGGGGATGTCAGGCAAAGTCCGAAGTAAAAATTGTTCCAAATTCCCCCCCATCACTTTCGCAGCCAGAGCTCGCCCGTAACGCTCCGTCAGCCGGTCGGCAAACCCTGGGTAATCCGCCGCACTCGCCAGGCCAACCAGAGGATGGGAGACCCCGTCAAAATCCGAACCGAGACCGACACAGTCTTCGCCGCCGAGGTCTAAAACGTGATCGAGGTGCGCCAACACATCGTCGACGGTAGCACGTGCCGGATGGTTCAGAAAACTCGCTTCAAACGTCAAACCTATCCACCCTTGGCGGCGGATCAATGCACGAATCACCTCATCGGAAAGGTTGCGCGGATGGTCCCACAGCGCCCGGCAATTGGCATGCGACGCGAGCACAGGCCCTTCTGCCCAGCGCAACACATCGCGCATCCCTTGATCCGCCAAGTGAGCGAGGTCTGCCCAGACCCCCAATCGCCCCATCTCCCGCAGGATGGCACGCCCAGCGGTGGTTAAGCCGGCGCCACGCTCTTCCATACACCCGTCAGCCAAGTCGTTCGCCCCGTTCCACGTGAACCCAATCCCGCGGACGCCAAGGGTGAACAACACGCGCAGCAACGCGGGGTCGCCCCCAAGACAGGCTGCGCCTTCAAGCGATAGCAAGCCAGCGATCTCCCCTCGCCGGTGCGCCGCGGGCAACTCGTGCCGCCAGTGTACCGCTGCCACCTCGCCTGCCCGGACCACCTGTCGCAGAAAGACATCCAGGCAACGCAAAACTGCACGCAGTTGCGCACCACCGCGCCACGTTGGCGACACAAACAGGGCGAACACTTGTGTACGTACACCGCCTTGTTTCAACTTGGCGGCTCCCGCACACAACGGCGAGTTTCCATAAAACGAAACGCCTTCACTCAACATCCGCCACAACACGTCCACGTGGGCGTCAGCCACTGCCAGCGCGGGCACGTTGCAACCCCTTCCCTCAGCGGGGTTCTACAATCAATTTGATGGCGGTGCGCTCCTGGCCGTCAATGATGATATCCGTGAAGGCTGGCACGCAGATCAGATCCACACCGCTGGGAGCGACAAACCCGCGGGCGATGGCCACAGCTTTCACGGCTTGGTTGAGGGCGCCCGCACCAATGGCCTGGATTTCAGCGACACCGTGTTCGCGTAAGACCCCGGCCAACGCGCCCGCGACCGAATTCGGGTTTGACTTTGCAGAAACTTTTAATACGTCCACGCTATTGGACCTCCTTGCATTGACCACGGGACTGGACTGGCACACTTTATGGGTATTCGCCACGCGGCCGAATATGCCCGAACGATCTGCGAAGCCCATGTCCGCGTAACACCCGGTCGGTCCAACAGGTCTTGATTCTATTCCTCCATTCTATTTCTTCACTCTATTTCGTAATATTGAATCCGTTCAATGTGCTTTGCTCGACCACTCTCGTCATCCAATTCCAAGACCACCGCACAAAACTGGCGAGCCCCTCCCGCCACTTGAAACCGTACCGGCAGCGGCGACAGCAGCCGTTGCAACACTTGCTCACGGTCCATCCCCAAGATGCCATCGCGCGGTCCTACCATGCCCACG
>JAILZF010000051.1 GCA_023512635.1 Alicyclobacillus sp.
GCCCTACAGAAGCGGTGCTGATGTCCGATACGTTTGAGATGGCGCAGTACAGCCGCGACAACCTGTACCTGGACATGCACTGGCTGTACGAAAACCAGTTGCGCTATGAGCAACATCACCCGGACCGCGTGCAGCCGGCAGCGGCTGGTACCGCGAACGGCGAGCAGGCGGGTGAGTCGTGATGCTGGCTTACCTGAACGGCGGCATGGTGGTGTTTTACCTCTTATCGGTCTGTATCTTGGCGTGCGCCGTGCTGCTGATCAACCTGCGCAAGGTGATCTACATGGCGTTGGCGCTGGGAGGAATCTTTCTCGGCTGTGCCGCCGTCTACTTTTTGGTCGGGGCCGAGTTTGTCGGCGTGGCGCAACTGTTGGTGTACGCGGGGGCCATCACCATTCTGATCATGTTTGCCATCATGCTGACCAACCACGAGGCGATGGAACCTGCGCTGCGCTGGACCTGGAGGCAGGTGGCTGCTGCGGCTGCGGCGGTCCTGTTGTGCGCCGTGCTGCTTTGGACCATCCGCAGCACCGTCTGGCCGCCCAGTCCAGCGGATGTCGACCTCAACCAAGGCAACAGCAACCCGGTGGCGGTGGGCATAATGCTGTTCCGCGACTACGCGGTACCGTTTGAGCTGGTTTCGCTGTTGCTGATTGTCGGGCTCGTAGGCGCGGTCATCCTGGCGCGCGAGCGCAAAGAGGAGGACGAGTGATGGCCTACTTTCCCATTCCCACCGGCTCGCTGTTGGCTTTGGGCGCCATCCTGTTCTGCATCGGCTTGTACGGGGCGCTGACCAAGCGCAACCTGATCATCGTGCTGGTGTCTGTGGAGTTGATGCTCAACGCCGCCAATATCAACTTGGTGGTGTTCTCCCGGCTCGGTCTGAACCCGGGGCTGAACGGCCAGGTGTTTGCGCTGTTCACCATCACCGTGGCGGCGGCCGAGATTGCGGTGGGGCTGGCGCTGTTGTTGGCGGTGTTCCGGCTGCGCAAGACGAGCGATGTCAACGACCTGAACGAGAACAAGAACTGACGCCACCTCAGGTCGACAGGAGGGATGTGCATGGTGGCCTATGCGTGGCTGGTGCCGCTGTTGCCGTTGGCGGCGTACGTGTTTTTGTTGGTCCTCGGCCGGCGCGCGCCGGAGGGCGTAGCGGCGGGGGTTTCAGTGGTATGTTCGCTGGCCTCGTTTCTGGTCAGCGCAGCCGTTTTTCGCGCCGCGGCCAGTCAGGGGCCGGTGGGCCCCTACCTGTTTCACTGGCTGACCCTCGGGTCGGCGTCCATCTCGTTTGGCTTCGAGGTCACGCGTTTAAATGCGCTGATGATCCTCGTGGTCTCGCTCGTCAGCACGCTTGTGCTGCTGTATTCAGCCGGGTACATGCACGGTGACGAGCGCTTTCCTGTGTTCTACCAGTACTTAAACCTGTTCGTGTTTTCGATGCTGGCCCTGGTGCTCTCGCCCAACCTGCTGCAACTCTACATCTTTTGGGAAATGGTGGGCCTGTGCTCGTACTTGTTGGTCGGATTTTGGTATTTCAAACCAGAGGCAGCGCTGGCGGCCAAAAAGTCGTTTATCGTCACTCGCATCGGCGATACAGGGCTGTTGATTGGCATTGTCTTGTTGTATTGGGCGAGCGGGTCGTTCGATTACAGCACCGTGTTTGCTGCGGCGGGGGCTGGGCAGTGGTCGCTGGGCTGGGTGTCGGGCCAGGAGTTGACCACCCTGTGTGCACTCTTGGTGTTCCTGGGCGCTGTCGGCAAGTCAGCCCAGTTTCCACTGCACGTCTGGTTGCCTGATGCCATGGAAGGTCCAACCCCGGTGTCAGCCTTAATCCACGCAGCCACCATGGTGGCGGCCGGTGTCTATCTGGTGGCTCGTTGTTACCCTTTGTTTCAAGCCAGTCCAGGAGCCTTGGCAACGGTCGCTTGGATTGGCGCCATCACCGCCTTGTTGGCCGCGCTGATTGCGTTGACGCAGCGCGACATCAAACGGGTGATTGCCTACTCGACCGTCTCGCAGCTCGGCTACATGATGCTGGCGTTGGGTGTGGGGGCGTACGCCTATGGGGTTTTTCACCTGATGACCCACGCCTTCTTCAAGGCCTTGCTGTTTTTGGCGGCCGGCTCCGTCATCCACGCCGTGGACACGCAAGACCTGTTCGAGATGGGCGGCTTGTACCGCAAACTGCCACTGACCGCGTGGACCTTCCTGGCAGGCGCCCTGGCGCTTGCGGGGGTGGTGCCGTTTGCAGGTTTTTGGTCCAAAGACGACATCCTGGCTGCGGCGCTGAATACCGGCCACCCTGTGCTGTGGGGGATGCTGTTATTGGCCGCGTTCTGCACAGCGTTTTACATCTTCCGCGTTTACTTCCTGGTGTTCACCGGGGCACCGCGGCAGCCGGAGCGCTGGCAGCACGCGCACGAGGGGTCGTGGGTGATGACCCTGCCGTTGCTGGTGTTGGCCGCCATGGCCACCATCGCCGGCTTTTTCAACTCGCCGCTGAACGGTGACGGTCTGGAACACTTCTTGTTTGCCGATTCCCCGCAGCACCAGATAGGCTATACCGCGCCCGAGAACGTGCCGCTGATGCTGCTCAGTCTGCTGGTGGCTTTGCTCGGCATCGGCCTGGCGGCTGCCGTGTACTGGCGGCCGCGGCAAAGCCAACGGCCCGAGCGTTGGGCACGCGCCTGGGGGCCATTCTATACGCTGTCCTACCGCAAGTTTTACCTTGACGAAGTGTACTACGCGGCGCTGGTGTACACTGGGAAGGGCATAGCGGCCGTGGTGGATTGGATAGACCGTTACGTGATTGACGCGCTGGTGCGCGTCGTGGGCCGCCTTGTCTACAGCGTGAGCGTGCTGCTGAAGTTCAGCCAAACCGGCCAGGTGCAAGCGTACAGTACGGTCGCTGCGTTGGGCGTGTTGGTCTTGGTGGCCTGGGCCATGTTGCGCGCCGGGGGGGTGCATTGAGCATGGGACTCGCGTTGTGGATGGTGCTGGTCCCGGTGCTGGCGGCGTTTGTTTGTGTGCTCGTGCCGGCGCGCCAGGCATGCGTCCAGCGCGGCCTGGCCCTCGCGGGATCTGTCATCACGCTGTTGCTCGCGCTGCTGGCCTGGCTGCGCTTCCCGGGCGCCGTGCAGGCAGGGGGGGGAGCCAACCCTGCCGCCGCAGGCGTGCCCCTGGTTTCGCACCTGCCTTGGTTCACCCTGCCCGGACTGTGGCAACAACAAGACGTGACGGTCGGCTTGTCGTTCGGTCTGGACGGCCTGTCGTTGACGCTCGCCGGGTTGACTGCCCTGCTGGCGCTGCTGGCGGCGGCTGCGGTACGCCCGGAGGAAGCGGAGATGCGCAGGTTTGCCCTGTGGTCCCAACTGGCGGCGGCCGGTGCCATCGCCGCCTTTACAGCGTTGGACGTGCTGACCTTCTTCGCTGGCTTAGAACTGTCCCTGTTTGCCGGCTTCTTTTTGATTGACTTGTCCGGTGATCCGCAGCGTCGAGCAGCAGCAGTCAAGTATCTGCTTTACCGCGGCTTGGCCAGTGTCTTGCTGTTGCTCGCCCTGTTTGGCATCGCTTACGGCGTTGCCGGCGGCTATTCCAGCTTGCAGCCGGATGCCAACGGCAACCTGCCAGGGGCCCCGGCGTTCACGCTCGCCTGGCCTGCCCTGCAGCACAACCTGCACGGGTTGAGTACCGCGGTGTTTCCAGATCACGCGCGCGCGGTGCTGTTCTGGGTGCTGCTGCTCGGCATCTTGGTGGAAGAGGCGTTTGTGCCGTTCCACACCTGGCTGCCCACGGCCCATGAGCACACCTCTGCCCCTGTCAGCATGCTGTTGGGCGGTGTGTTAACCAAGACCGGGGCGTATGCCTTGCTACGCTTTGGCGCCGGCCTGTTGCCAGACCAGCTGCAGCATTTTGCCACCTGGGTCGCGGTGCTCGGCACCATCAATATCCTGTACGGAGCGTTTGCAGCCTGGGCGCAGCGCGACTGGCGGCGATTGATTGCGTTTGGCAGCATCAGCCATATGGGGTTGGTGCTGCTCGCCACCGCGGCGGGCAACGCGGCCGGACTGCAGGGAGCCATGTTTATGATGGTCTCCTCTGGACTGCTGACCGCCTTCCTGTTCTTTCTCGCGGGCGCTGTGCAGGCGCGTACGCAGACGGCTGAGCTGGGCCGCTTAGGCGGTTTGTCGCGGCCTTTGCCGCTGCTGTCTGGGTTTTGGCTGGTGGCCGCGCTGGGGGCGCTCGGGTTGCCGCTGACGAGTGGGTTTGTCAGCGAAATCCAATCCTTCATCGGCAGTTTCCACCGATTCCCGGCCATCTCGTTTGTCGCCGCGCTCGGTCTGATTTTGTCGGCGGTGTACCTGTTGTACGCCATCCAGCAGACGACCTTCGGGCCGCTGCGCCCGGAGTACGCAAGCTTGGCGGACGCCCAAGCGCGCGAGCTGTGGCCTGCGGTGGTGCTGACCGCGGTGGTCCTGTGGGTGGGCGTGTATCCCAACGGCCTCGGCCAGGTCCTCGGCCAAACCGTACAGCAGCTGCTGCAGATGGGAGGGTGAGTGATGTCTGTGAGCGACTGGCTGAATCAACCGTATATAGCCACCATGGGGCCGCTGTTGACTGTCAGCGCCGCCGCGTTGATCATCATGGTGCTCGAGTTTACCTGCCGAAAACTGGACCGCCGCTGGCTGATTGGCTTGGCCTTGGCGGGCGTGGCGGTTGCTTTGGCGGAGGCTCTGGTCCACTTCTACCACGATCCAGCGATGGCCTTGAACACGGTGGTGACGGACGCGTTTGCCAACGTGTTCAGCGTGCTGATTTTAATCAGTGCCCTGCTGGTGCTGCTGTTTGCCCTCGACTATGCAGGCCAGGTGCGCCTGGCAGGGGAGCACACGTATCTCATCCTGTTTGCGGTGGCTGGTGCCCTGGCGATGGCCAGTGCGGTCGACCTGATCACCCTCTACGTAGGCCTTGAGCTGCTTTCGCTCAGCAGCTACGTCCTGGTGGCGTTGCGATCCCGATCGGCCGCCTCAGCGGAAGGTGGGGTCAAATACCTGCTGATGGGGTCCATCGGATCGGCCGTGTTGCTGTACGGTATGTCGTTCCTGTATGGGGTCACGGGGACCACCAGTTTGATTCAACTGGGAGCAGGGGGGTTAGCCACGTATACCAGCTACCCGCAGATTGCCACCCTGGCTTTTGTGCTCATGCTCGCAGGCATGGGGTTCAAACTGTCGTTGGTGCCGTTTCATATGTGGACACCCGACGCGTATGAAGGCGCTCCTGCGCCCATCAGCGCGTTCCTTGCCACGCTCTCCAAAGCGGCGGCGTTTGGCATGCTGTTGCGCATGCTGCTGTTTATCTTTAACGCCGCCGCCAGCGATGTGTTTTTCTGGGCGGGGGTGCTGGCAGCGGTGACGATGGTGGTAGGCAATCTCATTGCCTTGCCGCAGCGCAACATGAAACGCCTGCTCGCCTTTTCTAGTGTGGCCCAGGCGGGCTACGTGCTGCTGCCGTTTGCGCTGTTCCAGACAGGGGCGTTCCAGGATTGGATCAGCCTGTTTGACAGCCTCTCGTTTTACCTGTACGCCTATACGTTTATGACGGTGGGTGCGTTTGCTGTCGTCTGGGTGGTGTCGCGCGCGCGCAACACCCTGCTCGACGAGGCGTTGGTTGGGCTGTACCAACAATCGCCGTGGTTGGCGCTGGCCCTGACGGTGTTTCTCTTAGGGCTGGCCGGAGTGCCGCTGACCGGGGGATTTGTGGGCAAGGTCTACTTGTTCAGCGACGCAGTCCACTTGCACGCCGCCTGGCTGGGGGTGTTGCTGTTTGTCTGCAGTGTGGCCTCGTTCTTTTACTACTTCGGGTGGGTGCGCAAGGTGTTTCAGCCATTGACAGGCCCGCTGGCGGGGCAGCGGATTCACGTGGGGCCGAGTATGAACCTATTGTTGGCTGTCTGTGTGGCCGGCACGCTGCTGCTTGGTATGGTACCGGCGCTGCTGCTGCGGCCGCTGGCACACACGCTGTGGCTGTCCTGAGCGGGCCGTGGGGCGGTGCGGGTGTGGATAGCGGCTGCGGCGGGCGCTACGTATAGCAGGATGGGGGTGGGCATGGGTGATCAACCCGGCACCGGCGTACCATGCCTGGTGGGCAGCAGACGGCCTGGTTTTCACCTTGGCGTTTCTCCTCGGCACCTACGTCTGGTGGCGGGCCTTGGGGTGTTTGAAGTGGGATCGGTTTACGTTCGATCCGCTGGGTCAACAGATTCGTCTTCTGCGTTTTTTGCTTGCCACGGCTGGCGGCTTTGTCACCGGAGTGACCGCGTCCGCGTATGCGTTGGCTTGGCAGGCTGTACGGACGCTGCTGTAAGGCGGACGGCGAAGGCCTTTGCGTCCGCCTTTCCACCTCCCTGTCTCCACCTCGTGAAGACCTCATTCCGTCCACACATTCCCCGTCTTTGATACCAAGATCCGCAACGTCATCGACGCGTATAGCATGACCCTCCTTAGATGGGGCACCCTACAAGGGGCGCTGTTCTTGGAAGGCCTACCTTCGCCCTGGAGGGGCTTTTTTTCCTCCTTACCTTTGCAACCATCATGGGCTGGATAGAGGTGAACGGCTTTGATTGGATGGGGATGGTTGATCACCCTGGGGATGGGGCAAGCGGTGGGAGTGACCGCACCAGCCACTATTGCACAAGCTCCGCCCGCGGCTGCTGTGTCAACGCTGAAGGCAACCCTGGCAACGGCCCGCAGAGATGGGAAGCCTGCGGTCGTGCTGCAGTCGACGAGCCCGCCGGCGGGGAAAGAGGATGCCGGCAAAACCACCGAGGACACCTTCACCTGGCCAGTCTCAGGGTTGCGCACCCAGGTGCAGGCGCCTTACGCCAAACCTGTGCCAGCCTACGCCAAGTGGGGACGAGTGGCAGTGGCGGCTGCCAAGAAACGGTACCCGGGGGCAAGCGTGATCGACTACCAACACCTGGGGGGCGAGACGAGACCAGGAGGTACGGCGGTTGAACGGTTTAAATTGTGGATGAGGCAAGGGGGCAGAGAGTGGGGGCTGTGGGTGGACGTGGTGTTCCAACCACGCACCCAGCAGGTGGTTGCCGTCCATATGCGGGAACGTCAACGGTAGCCGCGGTGGTTTGGGTAGCAGGCGGCAGTGTCTCTCATCCCCTCGCCCTAGCGCCGCCCGCGGCGTCTGCGCCCCCGGACCGGGCCGGCGGCTGGGTCTGGCGATCCCGCTGGGCTCCTCCTGCCTGGATACGCCCGCCAGACGGGGTTGACGGAGGTATCCTTCCTGTCCTCCACCACCACCTCGTCCTCCGCGCGTGCTCCAGCTTCATCCTCGTGGGACACGTCTTGCCAGCGGCCGATGGACAGGGCTTGGTGGTGCCACAGCAACTGCTCCACCGTGTCCGCTTGCCGGGCGGGGCAGTGGATGACCAACGCCACCTCGGGAGCAAGCAGGCGGCGGGGACGCCCTAGCCGCCGCCGCTCCCGGCCCAGCATAAGGTCCAGCCCCAGCCCAACCAGCGCGAATCCAAGCAATCCCACAGAGGCACAGACAATCGGGCCCCAGGGCAGGACAAATCCGTAGACCGTCCCCAACAACATCCCCGCCGTTCCGAGAATCGCAGTGACATCCAAGAGGCTGTAGCCGTCGGACCGGTGCAGGGTGTCCAACAGCCGCACCTCGCGGGAGCGCTTCTCGTCCAGCGGGATGGCCAAGACATGGTCTGGACCCAGGCCGCGACTCGCCAAATCCCCAAGCAACAGCTCCACATCCAAGGAGTGAGAGAATACCGCAAACAGGTACATCATGATCCCCGCTTGACCCCAGCCAGCAAGGGAAACGCTGGCTGTTGATAGGTGGCCCGCAAGTACCGTGCCTGCTCTTTTTGAAACAAGCGGTTGTATTCCACCGCTTCCGAATACGCGTCGTAAGCGGCAAAACAGTAGATGGAGGGCATATACATCAGCCATTGTGGCACCAACACTGAAGTCGCCAAGGCAAAGTGGCCGCTGGCTGACAGCTGCAAGGCCACCAGCAGGTTGGACCTCCAAGTGATGGCAATCCACCAGATCAGCACGAAAAACCCGGTGATGACCTTGTGCGTGTACAGGTGGCCAAGACCCGGCATCCACAGGGACCAGACCAACGCCAGCCAGGGGTGGCGTTGGTCCAGATAATTGATATCGACAACATCCATCACCACGGGCTGCAACGGGCCGTCTTCCCGGTCTGCCAGGAGGTATTGCTTATTCATATCCACGCTGCTGCGGTAGGAGTCCCAGATGCCGTACGCGTACACGGGCACATACAAAAGGAGATAACGCACATCCAGCACCGCCTTGGCTTCCCCAAACCGGCCTAGGAGGGTCTCCATGATGGCCTGGTTGATGTGGGCCAGGTTGTTCACGAGGATTTCCCACATCACCAGCATAAAGCCCTTGATATAGCGGCTCATGGAGATATACCCCAGGCCAGGGAATGAAAACGACCAAAACGCCGGCACCCACGGCTTGCGTAAATGGATATGGGTGATGCCCATGGTGCTGATGTGCGCGCGGATACGCCGGACCTGTTGGGCAAACCCGTTGGTGCCTCCTTGGCTGGTCACGTGCTTCCGGCCCCTTTCATCGCGGTTGGCTTAGCGTATCCCCGCCGAAGCAACTTATGCCTGGTGATACCTGGCCAGATCCGCGGGCAAGGGAGAATCTAGCTGGCGTCCGCCAGTCTAGCATTCGGGTGCCGTGCGTTTGCGAGAAAAGGTATAAAGACCGCCCTCTCCGGCCGAGACTGACGGTATGAAGCGCGAGGCGGAGGGGGAGGGTTTAAATGAAGCAAAAGCAGCAACGGACGTTAGGCAAGCGGGTAGCCTATCCTTGGCTAGGGATGGGGGGATTGACCCTCATGGGATGGTTCATCGGGCGTGTCGCCCTTGCCCATACAGCCTTGGCCGCACCGGCGCCGACGGTTTCCTCCGCCACTCCTGCGGCCTTGGCGCAAACAGCGGACGTTGTGGTTCAGGCTTTTCAAGCCACCGGTGCCCACGCCACTGGATACCGCGTGCATGGTTGGGCCGTGGTCAGCCGCCCTTCTGTACAACTTGCCCAGTTGGTGGCGGAGTTGGAGCAGGAAAATGGCGTGGTGAGCGCGAACATCAGTGAGCGGATGTTCACCGGCGAGGATGGCGGCCAAGGGTGTGCAGCCAGCGGCCTGCGAAGCGATGGCAGCCGTGTATGGGCCATCGCTGCCCAAACGCCAGGGGACGCAGCAAGCCAGCCGGGCTTCAGCTCGTCGGAGCGTCCGGGTGCGAGCCGCCAGGTAACGGTAGCGGTGGAGGTGGACGGGCCGCTGACAGACGCAGACCTGCCCCATCCTCTCGCTTTCCAACAAGCTTGGGGGCAATTGGCTGCGAGTTTGGCAACCGTGGCAGACAGTCCACAAATTGACGGTTGTATACAGGGAAAGCGCGATGCTAGAATGAGTGGCGGTTCCGAGGAAGG
>JAILZF010000052.1 GCA_023512635.1 Alicyclobacillus sp.
ACACGACCTGGGCAATCCGGTCTCCCGGATGAATGACATACGATTGATGGCCCACATTGGTCAACAAAACTTGCAATTCGCCGGTAAAATCACTATCAATCACCCCTACCCCATTGGGCAAAGCAATCCCGTGCCGCCAGGCCAATCCACTGCGTGCATACACCAATGCCACCACCCCACGGTGCGGGAGTTGCAATGCAATGCCGGTGGGCACTCGTACCCGCATCCCTGGGTCTAAGGTCAGGGGTTCAGGTAAACACGCGTGCAGGTCCATGCCGGCCGCACCTGCGGTGGCGTACGCCGGCAGGTACTCTTGCCGGAAGTAAGGGGACACCACGCGATAGTGCACCGTAAGACCCTGGCCCTCGGCCCATCCGCCAAGGTCTGGTACGTGCTTTTGCCCTGTAGACCCTGCACCTGTTGTCATCTTTCAACCTCCCTGGAACGCCGTGCCTTGACCGCTTTAGTGGGAACGCGCGATGGCGCGCAGCAAGGACTCTTCTGACACCGGGCCGACAGCGGCCACCGCAAACGGTTGGCTTAACAAGGCCTGGGCCACATCGCGGATATCCTCAGGGCGAACACGCGAGATCTCGGCCAACGTTTCATCCAGGGGAACCTCTCGGCCTAACAGCAACTCGTTTTTCCCAAGTCGGCTCATCCGGCTGCTGGTGCTCTCCAGGCTTAACATCATCGACCCTTTGACCTGCTCCTTGCCTTTGCGCAGTTCCTCCTCACTTAACCCGTGGGAGGCCATCTCTTCACAAATGTTAACAATCAAACGCAAGACGTCGTCTAAAGTATCGGGCGACGTCCCGGTGTAGATGCCAAACATCCCGCAGTCCCGGTAAGCCGTATGGAAAGAAAACACCGAGTACGCCAATCCGCGCTCTTCCCGGATTTCCTGAAAAAGCCGGGAGCTGGGGGCATTGCCGAGTGCATTGTTAAGCAACACCAAGGCGTACTGACGCGGATCCCCTGCAGCCAACCCGGGGACAGCCAGACAAACGTGCACCTGTTCTGTGTCCTTGTTGCGTACGCTGACCGTCTGGCGAAAGACGGGCGGTGACAAGTTGGGAGAGGCATCCCCGGGAATCCCCGGAAACGGCTGGGAAAACCACTGGGCTACCGCCGCGACGGCCTGGGCTTGCGGAATGTTGCCAACCACAGAAATCACCAGGTTTTGCGGGGTATAGCGAGCGCCCACATAGCGTTCCAAGTCATCCCGCGAAAACGCCAACAGATTTTCTTCTAATCCCAAGATGGTGAAACCGAGCGGGTGCGATCCGTACACCCCGGCTGCCAGGACGTCCATGACCAACTCGTCCGGGGTATCTTCGTACATCCGGATTTCTTCAATGACGACCTTTTTTTCTTTTTCCATCTCATCGGCAGCAAACTGGGAGTGAAACCACATATCTGCCAAGGTCTCCAGGGCAAGGTTGAAGTGTTCATCCAAGACCTTGGCGTAATAACACGTGTACTCTTTCGAGGTAAAGGCGTTGACCTGGCCGCCAATGCTGTCGAACACCTCAGCCAGCTCTCGTGCCGACAAACGGTCCGTCCCCTTAAACAACATGTGTTCAAGAAAGTGGCTGATGCCGTTGTTGCGGCGGTGTTCATAGCGCGATCCGGTGCCAATCCACAGCCCAATGCTGACCGAGCGAACCGATGGGATCTCTTCACCGACCACCCGGATTCCGTTCGGCAACACAGCCCGATACGCCATCTCCCAGTCCTCCCCAGCGCGCCGCTTGCCCTCTTGTCTGTCCCATGCAGCCAAGACCAAGCCTGCGCATCGCCACCACACGCATACCAGCGTAGTTAACTATAACAAACCGCTCCTGTCTGTCTCAAGCAAGTGGCCCTTGTGATAACTCGGCTGGCGGCGCCACCGCCCTTTGCTCCATTACCACCTGATCCACTGTTTTACATACATACCCTGCCTGTTTCAAGCCTTGTAAAATCACAGGCAGGGCCGTCGCCGTCGACGCTGTCGGGTGCATTAAAATCAAGGCGCCATTCTCTGCCCCACGCAACGCACGGGCTGCAACCGTGCTGGCCGGGGGATTGCGCCAGTCCACCGTATCGGCGCTCCACAAGACCGTGTACATCCCCAATTCCCGGGCAACCGCAACCGTTCGCGCGTCAAAGGCACCCGCCGGAGGTGCGAACACGCGCGGGGTTTGCCCCAGAATATGCTGCAACGAGGCGTTGGTGCTGGCCAAGTTGCGTTCTATTTGCGCCCGTCTCAACTGACGAAAGTCGGGGTGCCCCCGGCCGTGACTGCCAATGGCATGTCCTGCTGCTACAATTTGCTTCGCCAGCTGGGGATGCTTGTCCACCCAATCCCCGTCCAGGAAAAACGTTGCCCGTACGCCGGTTTGATGCAAGGTGTCGAGCAGTGCGGGGACATACGCCTCCCCCCAAGAGACGTTGAACATCAAGCATACCGATTTTTCTGCCGAAGGTCCGCGGTAGATGGGCTCTGGCGGCAAGTCCCGTAAGCTCCGGGCAGGCGGCACAGCTCGCCATACCAGGTGACGCCGGCCGTCGCCAGCCGCTGCTGTCTGACGCTGGCTCGCTGCCACGTCCAGTTCCCACCCTTGGAGGCCGGGAACAGCCCGCCAAACGCGGTCCACGCGGGCATCCACCGGTGGCACACTTAACACAGTGGACAACCGGCTCCACTCGTCTTGATCCCCTACCGGTACACGTTGGGTGACCTGCCTCTGAAGAGGTTGCAGACGCGTCTGCGCGCTCGCCACCCCAGCTGCAGGAAACCCTTGCCCCAGCTGTCCCGGCACCGGCGCCACCCACCCGTCCCACGAGCTGGGCACGCAAACCGCCGCACACAACGCAAAGGCAAGCCGCTTTCCTCGCACTTACATCCCTCCATGCCAGCGGGCACAGGCCTAGGACACACACCCGCCGTTTGCCCGGATACGTGGTCGTTCGACCGATAGGGTCCCCCTGGAACGAAAAAATCCTTCCTGGCATAAGGAAGGATTTTCACTCCAAGACACTCTCAGAAGGCCGAGACCTGTGACCGGTGAAACAAATCAAAGCTGCTTAACGCCTGGGACCCCCGGGTGTCCCGCTGGGGGTGCGGCGCGCGGCTGAAGGCTGTACCCCGCGGTTGCCAGCGGCCGGACGGCTGCCACTTGCTGACGTACCCGTCACCGTCCCTGACGGGCGCGGTGCGCTATTGCCCAGCGTCCGGCGTGTTTCGCTAGCCGGAGCAGATGGACGGGGTGCCTCTGTACGCCGTTCAGGCAGGGGTTGAGCGTCCGCCGGGCGGTCCTTTAACACCTCGCGGCGAGACAAGTTGATTCGGCCCTGGCTGTCGATCTCGGTGACTTTGACCGCAATCTCGTCCCCGACGTTGCATACGTCCTCGACCCGATTCACGCGGTTTACATCCAGCTGCGAAACGTGCACCAGCCCCTCTTTGCCGGGAAGCACCTCGACAAACGCCCCGTACTTTTCCACACGCGTAACCTTACCCAGATACGTTTTGCCGACCTCGACGTCGCGTGTAATATTTAGAATCTGTTCTTTGGCCGCCTGCAGACCGGCTGACTCCACCCCAGAGATGTAAATGGTGCCGTCTTGTTCAATGTCAATTTTCACCCCCGTTTCTTCAATAATCTTGTTGATCACCCGGCCGCCTGGCCCGATAACCTCGCGGATTTTATCCGGCTGGATATGCAATGCCAGTACGCGCGGTGCGTACTTTGACACTTCCGGCCGCGGTGCAGCAATGGCCTCCGCCATCTTTTCCAAAATGTACATCCGTCCGGCGTGTGCCTGGGTTAGGGCACGCTGCAAGATCTCCCGGTCGATGCCGGCAATTTTAATGTCCATTTGCAAGGCAGTAACCCCGCGGGACGTCCCTGCCACCTTAAAGTCCATGTCGCCTAAGTGGTCTTCCAAGCCTTGAATATCCGACAAAATCGCTACCCGATCCGCCTCTTTGACCAAGCCCATGGCGATGCCCGCGACTGGGGCTTTGATGGGAACCCCTGCATCCATGAGAGCCATGGTGCTGCCACAAATGCTTGCCTGCGACGTCGAACCGTTTGATTCTAAAATCTCTGAGACCACGCGAATCGCATACGGAAACTCGTCCGGAGGCGGGATCACCGGGTCAAGAGCACGTTCTCCTAACGCACCGTGGCCAATATCCCGTCGGCTGGGTGCGCGCAGCGGCCGGGCTTCGCCGACACTGAAGGGAGGAAAGTTGTAGTGGTGCATATAGCGGTTGGTTTCTTCTAAATCGAGACCGTCCAATACCTGCTCATCACCCAAAGCACCCAGCGTACACACCGACAGGGCTTGCGTTTGGCCGCGAGTAAACAATCCAGAACCGTGAGCCCGCGGCAGAAGACCGACCTCGCAGGAAATGGGCCGAATTTCGTCCAGCCGGCGTCCATCTGGACGAATTCCTTCACTGAGGATGGCAGATCGAACCTCTTCCTTTAAAATGGTGTGCAAGACTTCCCCGATATCTTTCTCCTGCTCGGGAAACTGCTCGGCGAGCGCCGTCAGCACTTCTTGATGGACAGCTTCCACAGCCGCTTCTCGTGCCAGCTTGTCCGGGTTGCGCACAGCCAACCGCAATTTTTCCGTGGCTTGTGCACGGACGGCCGCCTCGACCTCTGGATGAACGGCGTGCAAAACCACTTCCCGCTTCGGGACGGACACCCCTTCGGCAAACCGTTCAATCTCTTCAATGATTTCTCGGATGGCTGCGTGACCAAACATAATGCCATCCAGCACAACCTCTTCAGGAACCTCGTTTGCCCCCGCCTCGACCATGACAATCGCGTCTTTGGTGCCCGCCACCACCAGGTGCATCTCACTGCGGTCCGCTTGGGCGACGGTCGGATTCAGGACAAATTGCCCGTCGACTCGTCCGACAATCACCCCCGCAATAGGACCGGCAAATGGAATGTCAGAGATGGTGAGCGCCGCCGATGTGCCAATCATGGCTGCAATCTCTGGGGCACAGTCTTGGTCCACAGAGAGGACGAGATCAACCACCTGAACCTCGTTGCGGAAGCCTTCTGGAAACAGCGGCCGAATCGGCCGGTCAATTAAACGCGATGCAAGAATAGCCTTCTCACTTGGCCGGCCTTCGCGTTTAATAAAACCTCCCGGAATTTTCCCCACCGCGTAAAATCGCTCTTCGTAGTTGACCGTCAGCGGAAAAAAGTCGAGCTCTTTAGGCTCTTTGGACGCCGTGACAGTCGCTAACACGACGGTGTCACCATACCGTACGGTGACTGCAGCGGTGGCCTGCTTGGCCAATTTACCGGTCTCCAAGATCATGGGCCGGCCGCCGACCATAAACTCATGCGTTTTGACCATGCGTACCCAAATCCTCCTCTATCCAACCCCATACCACCAAACCACGCAGCTTACGCAGACAAGCTCAAAGCCCAGACCTAGGCGCTTATGTAGGACCTGTATCCTGCACAGAACTAGTGTGACCTTGACAGCCCCCAGCAAGTCCAGGTGGAGCAACGCAAAACAAGCGGGCCGAAGCCCGCTCTTACTTGCGCAAACCAAGCGACTGAATCAACTGCCGATATCGGTTGATATCTTTTTTCCGCAAGTAGTTTAACAGGTGTGCACGGCGCCCAATCATTTTGAACAAACCGCGCTTTGAATGATGGTCCTTTTTATGCACCCGGAAGTGTTCGGTCAGCTGGTTGATGCGTTCTGTCAAGATGGCAATCTGAACTTCCGGAGAACCGGTGTCTGTGTCGTGCAACTTGTATTTCTCCACAATTTGCTTCTTGTCCTCTTGGGTTAACAATCCTAAGTCCTCCTTTAAATTTTGAAGCGAATCCCTGTAACCCAGCCGGCGTGGGAGGTCACGCGCAGCCACGTCACAGTTCATGCCGTCGGGACGGTTCTCCGCTTCAGAGTCGGGACCTTCCCATTATAGCACAAGGCAATCTCTGTGCAATCCAACGCCGCCTGAGGTCCACCAGGTGAAAGTGGGCTCGTGGCAACCGTCGCCCTGCCGCGGCCGGCCGTCGCGCGCCGCAGTTCCCAGGTGGCGGACCCGTCCCACCCGCCTAGTGGTATGCCCGCCTGTCAAAACCCCGTTGCCGGATTTGCCATCACGGCTGTCTGGCCGTCCCACCCCAACACCCGGGCTGCAGCAGTCACGTCTTCAGCAATCTGCCGGCGCAGCTCATCTAGACCGGAAAACTTTCGCTCCGCCCGTAAACGCTGTAGAAAGCTTACGCGCAGATAGCGGCCGTACAAGTCGCCCTGAAAGCCGAGCAGGTGAACCTCAAGGCGCAAGTTACGCCCACCTACGGTGGGGCGGAAGCCGACATTTAACACGCCAGCCGCACACAACACCGGCTGGCCCAATAACAGATGGGTGGTGACCGCCACACAACCGTCGGTGGCAGGGGGCGGCGAATTGTACACCTCCACACGGACAGCGTACACCCCTGCAGCCGGCAGTACAAACGCGTCCAGACCCGACAAGTTGGCCGTGGGGAAGCCCAGGGTACGCCCCAACGCATCGCCGTGCACCACCTCGCCCGCAACCGTGTACGGCCTGCCTAACAGGCCAGCGGCCGCTTCCACCTGGCCTTTCGCCAAGTGTTCACGAATTCGGGTGCTGCTGACCTTGCCCAAGCCATCGGTCACCGGCTCCACCAAGCGCACCGTAATCCCAAGACGGGTACACAACCGGATTAAATCATCGGCATCTGCCCGGCCACCTTGGCCAAACCGGAAATCTGGGCCCACCACCACGCCAGCCAAACGCAACGCTGCGAGGTGCTGTTCAACAAACTCGGTGGCAGGAATTCGGGCGTAAGCCTCTGTAAAGCGCACCCAGTACAGCCGCTGGACCCCCAAGGCGGCGAGCAGTCTCGCCTTTTCCGGGAGGGGTGTAAGCGCCCGGTCATAACCAGGTACTTGGGCCAACACCCATGCCGGATGAGGCCAAAAACTCATGACCGCCAGCTCGGCTGCTTGGGCTGCAGCTTCCGCTTGTGCAGCCCGTAAAATGGCCTGGTGACCCATGTGCAATCCGTCAAACTTCCCTAGCGCCAACACCTGGGGGGCGGCCGCAGCAGGCGGCCGACCTATCACCTCTATACACTGCATACCCTACGGTTCCCTCTTCCCGAATACTTTCATCGGCCGCAACAAAACCTGGCCACGTCGCTGGACCACCTCTGCAACGGCGAGCAGAGCGGCGTGGGGCCCCACGACAGCCACCCGGGTCTGGTTACAAGCCACCTGGAGCCCGACAGACAGCGGGACAGCCTGTCCCTGGGAAAGCCGGGCTGCGGCCGCAGTGCCTAACTGTACACACGGCCAACCACGTAGCGCCGTAAGCGGCGGCAACAGGTAGCGTTCGGGTGTGGCCGACTCGACAAATTCCCTATATGGGACTGCTTCGTCAAGGGTGAACGGACCGCTAGCGGTCCGCCGCAGCGCGGCCATATGTGCCGGCAGGTGTAATTGCGCACCCCAATCCCGGCACAGCGCTCGTACATACAAACCTTTGCTGCCACGTACAGAAAAGCCAGCGCGGGCCACTGAGCCAGCCGCAAACCACAATACCTCCAGCTGGTTTACCCGCACCTGCCGTACCGGTCGAACCACTTCTTGTCCTGCGCGAGCATATTCGTATAAACGACGTCCGGCAACACGCACCGCGGCATAGCGGGGGACCACTTGGGTGAGGTCACCGGTGAGCTCCCTTGCCGCCTTACGCACCTCAGCCTCGGTCAGCCCACCGGCATCCATGACCTGCAAGATTCGTCCAGAGGCGTCGTCCGTATCGGTGCTGATGCCGAACGCCACCACCCCTGTATAAGCCTTGTCATCACCCATGGCATATTCTAACAGCCGCGTGGCCTCACCCACGCACAAAACCAGGACACCCGTTACATCTGGGTCTAACGTGCCAGCATGGCCGACCCGACGCGTACCTAACACACGCCGGACACCCGACACCACATCATGCGACGTCATGCCAGCAGGCTTATCCAAAATAAGGACCCCTGTCGGCACCTATCAACCCTCCGCCAACGCCTGCTCGATGGCGGCGACCACCTCGTCCATCGCCTCGGGCAACGGCTTTGACAAAACGCATGCAGCAGCCCGTACATGTCCGCCCCCGCCAAAGCGTTGGGCAATTCGCGCCACGTCCACCCGTCGTTTCGACCGTAACGACACCTTGACCTGTCCACTGCCCAGCTCGCGGAACAGCACGCCAACTTCTACAGTGTCGATACTGCGCGGAAAATTTACCAGCACCTGTGTATCATCATCCGTGCAGCCGGCGCCTGCCAACATACCTTCCGTGACGTAGAGGACAGCGTAACGCCCGTCCGCGGACACGGACAGCGTAGTCAATGCCATCTGAATCAATCGCATCTGAGCCCACGTCCGCGACTCCAAGGCGGGTTCTGCCACGTCGTATGGATTGACGCCACAGTTGAGCAGTTCAGCAGCAATCAAGTGTACGTCCCGCGTCGTATTGGGCAAGGCAAAGCCACCTGTATCCGTCAAAATCCCGGTATACAGGCTCATGGCCAAGCCAGAGGTCAACGGAACGCGGAGGTAGCGCGCCAAGTGATACACCAGCTCACAGGTGGCCGCCGCTTGCACGTCTACGTACGCTGCCACACCATATCGCGGATTGGTGGAGTGGTGGTCGATGTTGACCAGCTGCGCCCCTTCAGCAATGTACCCGGCGAGCGCTGCAAAGCGCTGCTCATCTGCACAGTCGACAGCCACGACGTGGGTAAAGGTTCGGTCCACCGGAAGGCTTGCCGTATACGCCCGGGCGTGCAGCGGCAAGTAGGCAAAGCGCGGGGGCAGCGGCTGCTCCACGGCAAAGCGCCAGCGTTTGCCTAACGCCTCCAAAATATGTGCTATGGCCAGCGCACTGCCAATCGCGTCTCCGTCCGGCCGCTCATGGGTGACAATCAGCCAATCATCCCCCCAAGCAAAACCACATCCCACAAACCCAACGCATGCCGTTTGC
>JAILZF010000053.1 GCA_023512635.1 Alicyclobacillus sp.
GGTGCGGCTGACAGGAATCGAACCTGTGGCCCCCACCGTGTCAAGGTGGTGCTCTCCCTCTGAGCTACAGCCGCTCACTTGGGACGGGCTTATCTTAGCACGCATTCTGCAGCGAAGTCAACTCACCCGCTCGCGAACGCGCCTTGGGACATCGCACCAAGCACCTGCACCGACTCCGCCTTGTTTACGATATGTACCCATATGCGGAACGTGCCAGACAGCGGCGGAAAGGGCAGCGGCAGGTCTTCAGGAGACCTGTACCCGCGGCAACTTCTGCAACACCTCCCACACGTCGGGTGCACGCTTTGCAATGTTTACCGCGCGTTGGCTGGCGATGTCCACATACGCGTGCTCGGTGCGGCCTTGTGCACACACCTCGCCCCGCTCATTGCGCACCACATATTGCATGGCCAAACGCGTCTTAGTGAGCATGTGCAGGCTAGCGTCCACCCACGCCTTGTCCTCCGCGCGCAGCGATTTAAAATATTGACATTGGACATCAATCACCACCAACACCAACCCACGGTCATGCAGCGACTCCATGTACGAGACGCCATGCTCTCGTAAGAACCGCATACGCGCAACCGCAAACCAGTCAAAGTAAACTGGATGGTAGACAATCCCAGCGGGATCGCACTCGCCCCAACGGACTTCAAACGGCGTCGTTACCGCGTGGTCCATATGGCCGATGGCTCCTTTCCGACGGCTGACCTGCCTAACAAAACGCGGCTTCCCGTTGAATCCCGGGAAGCCGCGCTGTGCTGGTGCCGAGGACGGGACTCGAACCCGTACGGGCTTGTGGCCCAGCGGATTTTAAGTCCGCTGCGTCTGCCTATTCCGCCACCTCGGCATGGCTAAGACCCGCAGCGAAAAACCCTGAACCCAGTGTACCATCCCCAGCGGATGTTTGACAACCTGTCCTATCCAACATTCCCCAACCACAGTCTCTTCCAGGGCCGGCCGTACACCCCTGTTCAATTTTTCCCGACCTGACTCACTTCGACAAGCGAAATAAGCAAGAGATGGGATATAATGACGCTGATGGCCTCGCCCTGTGAGGTCTGCACCGTTTCCGCGCACCCTATGTTCCCGCAGGAAGGGAGGCGGACCCCGGACCGGTAGCCCCCTCCATGACCATGCCAAGGATGCGGCGTACCGGCGAAGGGAAACCCCGCATGTTGAAAACGTGTGTCAACCTCCTCGCCATGGCGCGAGGCCCTTTATTCCTGACCACCGTGGTTCTGTACGCCGCCGACACGCTCTGTCCTGGACGGCTCCTAGAGGACCTCTTAGCCAGTGCAGCGGTCGCCAGTATGGTAGCCGGATTCGGCACCGCCTCTCGGCAGGCCAAAACCCTGACCGTTCTGTTTCTGGCTGCTGGCTTGGTGTTGGCTCGTACAGGACACGCCACCCTGCCGCTCGCCTGGCCGTGGTTTGGCGACCTTTCCGGACTGCTCGCCCTGTTTTCCATCGTCCCTGTGCTCGCTATCCCTGTCCGCCTCGGCCGCTATGAACGCAGCGTGGAACGACTGTTGCTGGCCGGGCCAGCCTTGACTCCGCGTTATCTGTTTTGTGTGATTGCTGGTCTGGCCTATCTGATGGCCAGTCTGATGAACGTCGCTGTCATCCCTCTGCTCTACCACACCACCGAACCGTTGATCCGCGTACGCGTACGCAGCCCGCGCCGCTTTATCCTGGAGAGCATCGTCTGTGGCTACGCCACCGCGTTAACCTGGAGCCCGGTGGCCGCTGTGGTGGCCGCGGTCATTCACGTCATCGGCATCAGCTGGTTAGCCGTGTTGCCAGCCATGGGCTTGTTAAGCCTGGTGGGCTTGGGATTGGGGGTAGCCTGGTTTATGCTGCGCGAGCCGGCGTTTGCTCTGCATGTCCGCCCTGCAACAGCGGCAGCAGTTGCTGCAGAACCGCCACAGGTCTACCCAGCCACTGCTGCGGCCCTCGCCGCCGACCATCCGTCGGACACCTCTTCGCCCGGCCGCCCCATCTGGCATATCGCTGCCGGGGTTGTCGCGTTTGCAGTCGTCCTCCTGTCCGCCCAGGCGCTTGGACACTGGTCGATGCTCCAGGCCATCGCCATCGTCTGCGTCCCGTTTGCCTGGGCTTGGAGCGCCTGTATCCGTGAACAACCCGCGTTCCGGCAAGCCTTGGCTGCACACCGCAGCTACGTGCAAAAGCTAGAGAACCTGTTCACGGTCTTCACCGCCGCCGGGTTCTTTGTCCAAGCCCTGTCGCACTCCCCCTTCTTATCCCGGGTCGATCACGCGTTTCTCACACTCTCGCACGTCCTGGGACCGTACCTGTTGCTGGCGTTGCTGCCCCTGCTGCCCATGTTGTTGTCCTTGATTGGCTTCCACCCCATGGTCAGCCTGTCGTTATTCGCACCGGTGTTGCGGCCAGAGGTCATCCACGCCTCCCCGTTATGGCTGGCGGTGGCCTTGGTAGGCGGCAGCATTATTACTTATGTCTTCAGTCCGTTCACTGCAACGCTGAACATCGCCAGCGCAGTCAGCAGCGAACCCCCTCTTGCCATCATGCGTTGGAACCTGCCGTTTTGCGGCCTGTTCCTGGTGGTGGTGATGGCCGCCGCGGCACTCGGCCAGGCGTTGGCTACCTCCGCCTAGGCTGCTGGTGGATAGACCAGCGCTCCGCGGTGGCCGTCCGACACTCCCCCCGCCTCCTGCTCTGTCTCCCAACGTAAACAAGTCGCGGCAGACCTCAGTGGCCACGCAGACATACGCGTGGACACTGGCGTTGGCCTCGCCGCGCCGCCAAGCCAGCGCCATGGCCGCTGACGGCAGCGGATCGTCCAACACCCGGTAGACCACGTCGCGCGTGTGCAAGTGTTGCGCCGACGGCGGCACCACAGCCACGCCCATGCCTCCAGCCACCAGGCTAATCACCGTCTGGAACTCAGTCGCCTCCTGGCTGATGACGGGACTAAACCCACAGGCTCGGCAGCGCCCCAACAGGTCGTCGTACAGGCCCGGCCACGTCTCGCGCGTCAAGCTGACCAACGGCACCTGTGCCAGATCCGTCAAACGAATGGTGCGGGCGTGTGCCAGCGGGTGCTGGCGCGGTACCGCCAACACGCACTCTGCGGAGTGAACCACCTGCACCTCCAACTCGGGAGCGGCCACCGGGGGGCGTACCCAACTGACGTCCAGGTCTTGAGCTAACAGGCCGGCCACCAACGCTGGGGTGGAACCTTCGCGCAAACTCACCGCCACCCCCGGATAGCGGCTTCTGTACGTGCGCAGCACCGCCGGCAGTACGTCATACGTCGCAGACCCCACAAATCCGACCGCCAGTGTCCCGAGTTCCCCGCGGTGTGCCCGTTGGGCAGCGGACACCGCCGCCTCGGCCGCCGCCAAGACCTTGCGCGCCTCGCGCAAAAAAACCTCGCCCGCCGGGGTACACTCCACCCGTCGCTGGGTGCGGCGCAGCAGCGGTACCCCAACTTCCTCCTCCAATTGGCGAATCTGCTGACTGAGCGGCGGTTGGGTGATTTGCAAACGCGCCGCTGCCCGACCAAAGTGCAACTCCTCAGCCACGGCAACAAAATACTGCAGGTGGCGCAACTCCACAATTCCGCCTCCATGAACTCTATTAATTCGCTTTACGTATGAATCAAACCCTAATTTTATATTGGACATCATCCTTTGTGGTTTGTACAGTGACCATGGACAACCTACCTGTGCCAAAGGAGGGGAATCCGTTGCGTCCTTGGCAACGGCTCTTGCTCACAGCCGGGGAAGTGACCGCCCTTTGGATCATCGCCTGGGTTGGCGAAGCCCTGGTACGCTGGGCCCACTGGCCTGTCCCCGGGGGATTGGTGGGGGCAGGTCTGTTGTTTCTGCTTTTGCAAAGCGGCATCCTGCGCTTAGCTTGGATTGAGCAAGGGGCCGACTGGCTGTTGCAGGAGCTGCTCTTGTTCTACGTACCGGCTTCTGTCGGGATTGTCCAATACATCCACAGCCTCTGGCCGCGAGCGGGCGCCCTGCTGGCCACCATTGGCTTGAGCATCGCTGGGGTGATGGCCATCACAGGGGGCGTGGCAGAGGTGTGGAGCGTTCTGCAGCGGCGCAGCCAAACGGCTCAACCACACCGTGCTGCAACCACACAGGTTTCGGCAAGGAGGCCGGCACCGTGACCCTGCACCTGCCCAGTCCTCCGGGAAGCTGGCTGATAGCCACCCTAGGTGTGTATGCTGCGGCACGCTGGCTATACCGGCGCTGGCCGGTGGCGTGGTTGTCCCCGGTTTTGGTCTGCACCGTGGTGTTGGGGGTTCTGCTCTGCCTGCGGCACCAGTCTTACAGTGTTTACGCCCAGCAAACACAGTGGCTTGGCAACCTGTTGCAACCCGCTATGACCGCTTTTGCCATCCCGCTTTACCGACAGCGCAAGGCGCTGGTACGGGCGGCCCCTGTGCTGTTGGTCAGTCTCTTGGCTGGCACCTGCACGGCGGTCTTGACCTCTGTCGGGCTGGCCAAAGTGTTTCACCTGGGTAACAGCCTGGCGCTCGACCTTGCGCCGCGGTCAGTGACCACGCCCGTGGCCATGTCCATCGCACAGCACCTCGGAGCAAACCCAGTGCTCACCGCCGCCTTTGTCACCTTGACTGGTCTGGGCGGGAGTGTCTTCGGCCCTTGGTGGATGAGGCGCCTGCACCTGCGCTCCCCTGTGGCGCGTGGCAGCCTGATGGGAATGGGAGCCCACGGGATCGGCACCGCCCGCGCCTTTGAACTCGGGCATGAAGAAGGCACGTACGCCAGCCTGGCCATGATCCTGGCGGCCGCCATCGGCGTGCTCTTGACCCCGCCGCTGGCCCATTGGGCAGCCTCCCGACTTCCGTGATGAACAGCCGGCGTCTCACCCGCCTGTGACGCAAAAAACCCTCCGGTTCCAACCCCCGGAGGGTTCCTTGTCTCCGCCTCACGCCGCAGCTGCAGAACCAAAGGCCTGCCTATCCCATCTTAATGATGCGCCAGCACCTCGTCCGTTCCCGGCACACGCTTGACCACGCACATCAAGAAGTAACGCACGCTGTCTGCCAGGGCCTCCCAACTCGCCTCGACGACGTTGCAGGACACGCCCACCGTGCGCCAGATCTCGTGTCCGTTGGTGGACTCAATCAACACCCGCACCTTCGCCGCGGTGCCGTCTTTTTCATCCAGCACACGTACCTTGTAGTCCGTCAGATGCATCTCGTCAATCACCGGGTAAAACGGCCGCAGCGCTTTACGCAGCGCGTTGTCCAACGCGTTGACCGGACCGTTGCCCTCAGCCACCGCGTGCACGCCCTCTCCTTGGACCGACAGCTTGATCACCGCTTCTGAGACAATTTCCGATCCCGGTTGTTGCAACACGTGAATACGCAGCGACTCGACGGCAAACGCATCTTCATAACGGCCAAACGTGCGTATCAACAGAAGCTCCTGCGAGGCTTCAGCACTTTCAAACTGGTAGCCCAAGTGCTCCAGTTCTTTAATTTCTTCCAACAGTCGGCGTGCCTCGGCCGGCCGGTCCTTCAGATTGAGGCCGAGTTTTTCCGCCCGGTGCAGCAGATTGGAAAGACCCGCCAACTCCGACACCAGTACGCGCCGGGTATTGCCAATTCGCTCCGGTTCAATGTGTTCATACGTCCGCGGGTTGCGTAAAATGGCGCTGACGTGAATGCCTCCCTTGTGGGCAAACGCACTGTGCCCAACAAACGGTTGATAGCTGTGTGGCACCAGGTTGGCAACCTCGCTGACAAACCGGGAGACTTCCGTCAGGCGGCGCAGGTGGTCTGGCGTCGGCAGACACGGACGCCCTAGTTTCAGCTCCAGGTTGGCGATAATCGAGGTCAGGTTGGCATTGCCACAGCGCTCGCCAATCCCGTTCATGGTGCCATGCACCATCGTCGCCCCTGCCTCGACAGCCGCCAAGGTGTTGGCCACCGCCAGCTCACAGTCGTTATGGGTGTGGATGCCCACGGGTACTCGCAGGTTCTCCCGTACGGCGCGCACCGCCGCCGCAATCTCGTGGGGCAAGCTGCCGCCGTTGGTGTCACACAGGGTAACCCAGTCCACCCCAGCCTCTGCCGCCGCCCGTAACGCCGCTAACGCGTACTCGCGGTTATCCCGGAAACCGTCAAAAAAATGTTCCG
This sequence comes from Alicyclobacillus sp., assembly GCA_023512635.1. Taxonomy (GTDB): domain Bacteria; phylum Bacillota; class Bacilli; order Alicyclobacillales; family Alicyclobacillaceae; genus JAILZF01. Next base: position 6,167 of record JAILZF010000053.1, read on the forward strand.
CGTCAAAGATCACTTCGCGCCCATGCCGCTTTAACCACGCCACGGTGTCGCGGATCATCTCCAGGTTTTGCTCCAGGCTCACCTGCAGCGCCTCGCGCACATGTAAATCCCAGCTTTTCCCAACAATCGAGATGGCCGGTGCCTGGGACTCCACCAACGCACGCAATCCTTCATCCCGCTCGGCGCTGACCGACGGCCGGCGCGTGCTGCCAAACGCCGTCAGCTTGGCGTGTTGCAACTGCAGCTCCGCCTTTGCCCGGGCGAAGAACGCCTGGTCTTTGGGGTTGGCCGCCGGGAACCCGCCTTCAATGTAGGCAATCCCCAACTCGTCCAACTTGGCCGCAATTCTTAGCTTGTCGTTCACCGACAAGCTAACCCCTTCCGCCTGCGTGCCGTCGCGCAAGGTGGTGTCCAGCAGAGCGATCCGTTCCATCCCCACTCGCTCCCCTCTCCCGCTCTCTCTCCCGTTGGCCGCCAAGAAGCGGCAAGCGGGCCTAGGCATCTCCAGGCCCAGCCCGGGGATGCTGTTGTCCCTCTTATGGTACTGGAAATTCACGAGTTCTGGCAATGGATACAGCACCCGCCTCCATCCCAGTCACCCGTCCCCGGTCCAACCGCCGCCGTCCCTCAGCAGTACGCAGCCACAGTTCCCCGCCGCGGCTCTCCGGGAGACCTTCCCAGACCTCCTCCCCTTCCGGGGTGTACAGGCGCACCCGCAGCGACCGCTGTTGCGCCTCAGCAGCCGCCCAAGTGTACGCCATCTCCTGCCACACGTCTTCCGCCAGCGCCGGCGGCGGCTGCCGCCGGACATCCGCCTGCCAACGTGTGACCGCTGCACGGTGTTCCGGCAGCACCAAACGCATGCCGGCAAACAGATTACCCTCGGTGATCCGCATCATTCGTTCCTCCCCGCCAACCTAGCGTCAGGCGTAGTGCCCACCAATTTTCTGTGTTCGATCTCGCAACTGCCCCGCTGGTAAGAGACTGACGGCGCGCATCAAGCTGGTTTCCCCGTACACCTCGCGGACCTCATCCACAACCCGGGCCAAGCGTTGGCGCCGGACAGCGTCGTCAAACAGCCCAAGCTGCACCCCTTCAGCCGGCAGCAGCACATCCAAGCCGACGCAAACCGCCCGCACCCCAGACCCGTCCCACCAGCGGTCCAGCAGGCTGAGCAATTCAGGGTACAGTTGCTGCGCGTCGTCCGTGGCATGCGCCAAGGTTTTAGACCGCCAAAAGCCGCCTTGCAAGCGTTCATACGTCAGCCCTAAACTGACGCGGCGGCCGCGTACCCCTGCCCGGCGCACGCGCGTGCACACTTCATCTAACAACTCTAAGATCACCACCGCCACCTCCGCCCGTTCCCGGTAGTCCCGCGGCAGGGTGGTGCGGTGGGAATAGCTCTTGTGCGGCGCCTGAAACGAGTCGGGTTCCATAGGACTCGGGTCTTCCCCGTGTGCCCAGCGGTGAATCACCGTCCCCCACGCCGGGCCAAAACGGGCGCGCAGCTGATGCGCCGGCAACGCCGCCACATCGCCCACCGTATCACAGCCAAACTCGTAGCGCAGGATTTCCGCCCGGCGGCGCAACCCCCACATCGCCTCCAGCGGCAGTTGATGCAGCGCTGCCAAGGCCTGTTCCGGTGGCCACCAGACAATGCCTCCCGGGACGCGCTTAGCCTGTTTGTTGGCCACTTTGGCCAACCACTTGTTCGGTGCCAGCCCCACCCGGCAGCGGATGCGAAACACATCCCAGATAGCCTGTTTTAACTGGCGAGCTGCCGCCACGGGGTCTGGAAACAGGCGGCTCGGCCAAGGAAAGGCAAAAAACGCCTCGTCGACCGAAAACTGCTCCTGCAGCGGAAATTGGCGTTGGATGAGGTGTTGAATGCGCACACTTACCTCGAGGTACAAACGCATGCGCGGCCGAACTACCAGCAGGTGAGGAGCAAGGCGCAACGCCTCGCCCAAGCGCATGGCATTTTCCACACCCAACAGTTTTGCGGTCGGCGTCGCCGCCAGAATCACCCCCGTGCGCCGAGCGGGATCGCCCGAGACCACCAGCGGCGGGTCGGTGTGGTCGTCGTCTTCGCGCCGTTGCAGGGCAAAACGCGGGTCACTGGCCACCTCGCAACTAGCGTAAAAGCTCTGCATGTCCACGAGTCCGTACACCCAGTTCACTGCCGTTCCCTGCTCCAGCGCCGCCAAGTTTGCAGCAACGCCTTGGTCTCTGCCGTGAGCATGGCACGCGGATACATCACTTCGTGCTCCCAGCCGTGAACGCGAAAGCGCACGCGCACATCCAGCTCGCGGTCCTCTACATCCACCAACTCCACCGCCGCATCGCGCAGTCGCCCGCGGGCCCGGCGCTCCTCCTGGCGCACGGCGTCCTGAATCAGCCGTAAGACCAACAGGTCGCGGATCAGCGCCATGGGGCGCATCGCCATCCCCCTCACATGCGAACATACGTTCGAACATCTTTAGTATACCCACGGCCACCAGGCTAGGCAAACGTATGTTCGAAGGGAATGGGAGGATAATATGGGTTCTACAAACAGCATAACTTTTGGGTCACTGCATTGGCTGTCTTTTTTACTTCTTCTGCCAACATATCTATATTCC
>JAILZF010000054.1 GCA_023512635.1 Alicyclobacillus sp.
ATCCGGTTTACGCCACGCTGTTGGCTGTGGCGACGGCAGGGTTTCCCGTGGCCATCTCCAAGATGGTGTCCGAGCACCTGGCACGTGGTGATGTGGTCGCCGTGCGGCAAACCTTGCGTGTAGCAGCTTGGTGGCTGACAGCGGCCGGGGCAGCCGCGTGTTTCCTGTTGTATGGCGGAGCTGAGGTGTGGGCGGCATGGGCGGGGGATGTCCGGGCCGCAGCCGCGTTGCGAGCGATTGCGCCCGCGCTGTTGTTTGTCCCCCTTTTAAGCGCGTGGCGAGGGTATTTTCAAGGGTTTCAATGGATGGAGCCGACAGCCGTCTCACAAGTGGTGGAGCAAGCTGTGCGCGTGGTCACCATCTTGGCGTTGGCCATCTGGTTGGTCCGGAGCGGCGCAGGGGAAGCGGCGGCCGCGGCTGGTGCTGCGTTTGGCGCCGTGACCGGGGCAGCAGCCGGTTTGTTGCTGCTGCTGTATTACGCTTGGATGAGGCATCCGCATTGGCCGGAAGCTACACAAGCTCGCCAATGGTCCGCAACTGCCATCGGCCGCCAACTCCTGTACTATGCCCTGCCTATTAGCGCTGGGGCGCTGGTGGTCCCGTTGATGAACAACGTCGACGTGGTTACAGTCGTCAATTTGCTTAAACACTCCGGCTTGCAGCAGACAGAAGCGACCACGCAGTTCGGACTGTTGACAGGCCGGGCGTTTAAACTCATGATGTTACCGACTACGCTGGCCACAGGGATTGGCATTGCAGTGATGCCGGCGGTGTCTGAGGCGTTTACCTTAGGCTTTCGCCGGTTATTGGACGAACGTGTGCAGTTGGCGTTACGCTTGACAGCTCTGGTGGCGTTACCCGCCGCGGCAGGGCTCGCTTTGTTGGCCTTACCGCTCGATATGGCGTTGTTTCGCGACGGTGCAGGCACAGCGGCGATCCAGGTGATGGCGGTGGCCACTGCGTTTGCGAGTTTGCAGGCGACTTCCGCAGCTGTCTTGCAAGGGGCAGGTTGGGTGTATTTGCCGGTTCTCAATCTGCTGGCCGGGTCGGGGCTGAAACTGCTGGGCAACCTGTGCTTGGTCCCCGCATGGGGCATTCGCGGCGCTGCAGCAGCCACGGCGGCCAGCTATGGGTTAGCAGCGCTGCTGAATTTACGCGCCATTCAGCACCGTTTGGGCGGCTTGGGGCTGATGTGGCTGGTGCGGCCTGCACTGGCGACGTTGGCCATGAGTGGGTTTGTCTTTGCGCTGGAGCGTCAGTGGCAAATGTGGGGCGGACCGTCACAGGCACGCTGGCAGGTGGCGGCGGCGGTCTGTGTCATGGTGGCGGCGGGTGCTGTGTTGTACGGCCTCGCGGCTGTGGCTGCCGGGGCTTTGACGCAACGTGACCTGCAGGCAATCCCGCGGGTTGGCCCGCGCCTGGCGGTATGGTGTGCGCGCTGGGGCCTCTTGCGGATGTAACATGTTGACACGGGTTGAGGCGGACGGAACAGCCGGCTGCCTCCAAAGGGGGAACAAACGGTTGCCAACCCTGTACGTCGTGGGTCTTGGGCCGGGCGACTGGAGCAGCCTGCCGGTGGGCTCCTGGGAACGGCTGTGCAGTGGTCTGCCTGTCTACCTGCGCACACGTGTCCACCCTGTGGTGGCAGAGTTAGAACGCCGCGGTGTGCATTTTACGGCGTTGGACGAGGTGTATGAGAACAGTCATACGTTTGCAGAGGTCTACGAGCGGATTGCCAACCGGTTGCTGTCAGCAGCTGCCGTGTCCGACGTGGTTTATGCGGTGCCGGGGCATCCCTGGCTGGGCGAGCAAACCGTCCGACGGCTGCATGAGTTGGCTGCATCGAGCGGTGGCCAGGTGCAGATGGTCACAGGGCCGGGCAGTAGTGCACTGGACGCACTGTGGACAGCCTTGGCGGTCGATCCGGTGGATGGATTGCTGGTGTTAGATGGGACGGCGCTCACGGCAGACGACTTGCAGCCGCGGTTGCATACCCTGGTGTTGCAGGTTTACCAGCCAGCGGTAGCGGCTGAGGTGAAGTTGACGTTAATGGAGGTCTATCCGGACGATTACCGCGTGACGTTGGTCCGCGCAGCCGGTGTTCCGGGGGAACAAAAGGTTCAAGCCATGCCTTTGTACGAGATCGACCGTATCCCTTGGGTAGACCACCTGACTTCGCTGTATCTGCCTCCAGCACAGCCGCTCTCCCCACCGCTGCAACGGGATGCCAACGGGGTTGCTGCATTGGTACGGCGCTTGCGTGAACCTGGGGGGTGTCCGTGGGATCGTAGCCAGACGCACGCGAGTCTGCGACGCTACGTACTGGAGGAGGCTTACGAAGTCGCCTACGCCATCGATTCAGGTGATCCAGATGAACTCGCGGACGAGCTGGGCGATTTGCTGTTGCAGGTGCTGTTGCATGCCCAGATTGCAAGCGAATCGGGTGCGTTTACCGTTCGCGATGTCTATCAGGCGCTGGCTGACAAATTGATCCGCCGCCATCCGCATGTGTTTGGCGGCGTGCAGGCCAGCGATGAGGCGGCTGCACAAGCGATTTGGAGCGCAGCGAAAGCCGCAGAACAACCAGCTGTGACAGAGAACCGCACGGGCGTGCTGGCGCGTGTCCGCTGGTCGCGTCCGCCGTGGCAGGTGGCGGTCGACGTCGGCCGACGGGCGGCTGAAGCAGGGTTCGACTGGCCGGACGTGTGGGGAGTGTTGGCCAAAGTCCGCGAAGAGACTGGAGAGGTCGAGCAGGAACTACGGGCTGGCCGTCAGGATCAGGCGCTCGTGGAATTGGCAGACCTGTTGTTCGCCTGTATGAACCTGGTACGGTGGTTGCAGGCGGATGCGGATCAGTTGCTCCTTCAAGCGGCGCGTAAATTTGCCTGCAGGGTGGAACAGATGGAGCGCCAGTTGCAATCCCGCGGCCAGACCTTTGCCGGTGCAAGGGCTTCCGAATTGGACAAGCTGTGGACAGACGTCAAGGCCCAGTACCCTGCTCCCTCCCGTACAGAGATTTAAGGGGGAGACACAGGCAAACTTGACGGGTAGGGTTTGTGCAGTTTTGGAGACTGTGAAGTTTGCAGGATTTCCAGCCGGGAAGACGAATACTGAAGTCTGACAACGCCGTACAAAGGAGGCGCGATGGGTGAATAAGAACGACTTGATTAACAAAGTGGCGGAACAAACCGGGTTAAAGAAAAAGGATGCAGAAGCGGCCGTCAACAGTGTGTTCGGGGCGATTGAGGAAGCGCTGGCAGCAGGGGAGAAGGTGCAGGTGATTGGTTTTGGTACCTTCGAAACCCGGCGCCGCGCTGCGCGGCCAGGTCGCAATCCGCAGACGGGTGAAACCATCGATATCCCGGCTTCCGTTGTGCCCGCCTTCAAACCGGGAAACCGCTTAAAGGAATTGATTAAGTAAGTTGCGGCTCGACAAGTTTTTAAAAGTCTCCCGACTGGTCAAGCGCAGAACCGTAGCCAAGGAGCTCGCAGACGCAGGGCGAGTTGACATCAATGGCCGTCCGGCCAAGGCAGCGACAGAGGTACACTTGGGGGATGTTGTGACCTTACATTTTGGCAATCGTACACTGGTGGTGCGGGTCGCACAGTTGTTAGACAACCCCCGTAAAGAGATGGCCACGAACATGTACGAAGTCGTTCAAGCTGGCGTTGGCGCTCCCCCGCCTACTACGGAGGATCCGTCGGACGGGCCGGCCGTTCGTTGAGAATGGCCGGCCTCCGCCTTATACAGGAGAAATCAGGGTTCTGGTTCTAGGTTCAGCCGCTGCCTCATAGCATGGAAGCAGAACCGGGACAGGTTGGGGGTGGCGGGCTGTGGCGTCCTCCGAGCAACACGACGTGACCATCCGCGGTCGGAAAATGGTACAAGTGACCGGCGTGGCGAGCGTAGAAAGCTTTGACGTACGCGAGTTTGTATTGGTAACAAGCGCAGGACCGCTGGTGATTCAAGGTGCAAACCTACATATGAAGCACCTCGACTTAGAACGCGGCGTGGTAGAAATCGAAGGCACCGTATCCAGTCTGGCGTACGTCACGGAACAATCCCAGCGCAAAGGTTTTGTGGGGAAACTGTTCCGTTAAACGCCTATGCAGGGACAAAGCCTGTATGTGATTTGGCTGTTAGCGGCTGGGGCAGTCATGGGTGCGGTCTTCGATATGTATAACACGACGCTGGGCAGCAGCGGCTGGTTGCGATGGTTGCGGCCGCTGGCCGACCTGTTGTTTTGGGCAACAGCCGCACTGGCGGTCTTTCGTATCGCGTACGTCGCAGACGACGGCCGGGTACGCTTGTACCTGTTTGTGTTGGTGGCGTTGGGATGGGGGTTGTATGCGTTCACCTTGCGCAACTGGGTGGTGAGCAGTGCTCAGGCGTTGGTACGCGCTGTGGCTGCGGTGCTTCAAGCGTTCTGGTTCTTGGTCCATCTCTTCTTGGTGCGTCCGTTATGGGCGTTATGCCAGTTCGCCGTTTGGTTGGCGAAGTCAGGTTACAGGCTGCTTTGTCTGCTTGAAAACGCCACCTGGGGTTTGTTACGCACCGGTTTACGCATCAGTGGTCTGCGATGGCTCGGACGGCAGCTAGGGAAGGTGGTTTTTACGCAAAAGGCAGTCCAAACTTGGGAGGAGATTTGGGGTCTGGCGTCGAATTGGTTGCTTACCGCTTGGCATCGTACGCGCTCAAGCGAGTGAGCAACACCTGGGCTGCGTCCTGACGAGTTACCTTGATGCTCGCGCTGGGGACGGGTGCAGCCGGGTCATCCGGGGGCGAACGCGTGTTGGCAAAGTTGGCCCGCTTGACGGTGCAGACGGAGCAACGCTCAGACAAGCACAAGATGGCAACAATGCACGCCATATGGCTCCGTCGTATCAAGCTGCGGTATGTATTGCTAGTCGCTGTTTTGGTTTGGGCGGGATACTACGAATGGCGGGTAGAGCAGCCACAGCTCACCCAACTGCAGGTCAAGCAGCAGTCGTTACAAAGCCAACTGGCCGACTTGCAAAAGCAACACACCGAGTTGACCAGGCAGGCCCAACAGTTGCAGGATGATGCGTACATTGCCCGGTACGCCAGCGAGCATTATAACTTGAGTCTGCCAGGTCAGGTGACGTTTGAGGTCAAGCACTGATCCCCGAGCGGAACTCGGCTTGATCGCCAGCGGTTCCGCTTTTATATTATGATGTAGGGGAGTTTACACCCTTAAGGAGGAACCGCTTTTTTATGACCATTGAGGTCGGCAGCAAATTGGAAGGTAAGGTCACGGGGATCACCCACTTTGGGGCGTTTGTGACCCTGCCTGGGGGCGTCACCGGCCTGGTGCACATTTCAGAGATTGCGCACGGCTATGTCAAGGACATCCACGACTATCTCAAGATCAACGACTCGGTCACCGTCAAAGTCATTCACGTGGATAAGGACGGGAAGATTGGGTTGTCCATCCGGCAGGCGACTGACCCGCCGCCCAGGTCTGGGGACCGACGGCATACGGGAGGTAGGGGTCGTCAGTCGTTTGAAGATAAACTGTTGCGGTTTATGAAGGACAGTGAAGAACGGCTGCAGGCTCTGCGGCGCAGTGAGTCAAAGCGCGGCGGGCGCGGCGGCCGGCGCGGCTGACGGATGGGTCCAGGCGGCTGGGCGAAATGCGCTCGGCCGCTTTTGTCATGGCAGCGGAGGGATGCGGAGTGGCAGGACAAGCAGACACATATTACTTAGAGTACGAATTGAGTGACGGAGAACGCGTCATCCTGGTGTTTGACGACATCAATGACCGGGACGGGTGTCACATCTCGCTGGATATGTACAAGGTTCAGTTAGGCCCGGTTGATCACGTGGTGCTGGCGGAAATCTTGGCAAAATTTCGCGGCCGGTACGCGCGTGCAGTGCAATCTGACACGTCTGGCAACGCTTGACGCAGGTTTTGCGTCCTTGCCAAGGTTGGCTTATAATGGCCTTTGGCGAGCTGGGCGTTGATAGTGGAGACAGGGGGAAACGGCATGGATCAACACTACCTGCATCCCGGAGTCATGGCGGTGTTTTTGCTTATTTTTACTTTCATGTCCCTGGTGGGTCTGGTGCGTCTGCTGCGTGATCGCAATTTATTTGGCAGTGTGTTGCTGTTGCTGTCGACCCTTGTGTTTGGGTACAGCACGTGGATTGCCGCGACGTTGCACGTCACACAGTAAGACCTTGCGCCGTTGCCTGCGGGCAACGGCGCAGTCTGAGCATCGCTCAATTTAAGGGTTCCGGCCCCCGGCGGCGTTACCCCGGTAGCGAAAAAAAGCCTGGTTGAGCATTTGGATAGACCGGGTATCATGATTTAAAAACGCTCTTCGCAGCTGGCTGCACAACCACTCCGGCATGGTCATCCCCCGCACTTGCAGCCTCAGGTTAGAAGGCTTTGGTCATCAGCAACGGCTGCGCAACGTGTTTTGCACACCGCGTGCAACGTATGTATATGCGGGTGGCGCCCGTCCGGCGTCAACGTGCACCGTCTGCCGGATGAACCGCAGGCGCCATGGCAGCCAGCAGTGAAGCGGGATTGCTGTGCACCTGGATCACAGGTACCCCGGCATGGGCAAACAGCTCGGCAGCGTACGGGTCAGGCCGGTACACCTCCTCAAAATACACCCGTTGAATCCCCGCTTGAATAATGCTTTTGGTGCACTGCAGACACGGTAAATGGGTGACGTACAAATCGGCGCCCTCTGTCGAAATGCCAAAGCGTGCGCACTGCAGCAAGGCGTTTTGTTCGGCGTGAATCGCGCGAACGCAATGGCCGTCGACAATTCGACAGCCGACGTCGGAACAGTGCACATCTCCGCGCAAAGACCCGTTGTAGCCACTGGCAATCATCCTTTTATCCCGAACAATGACGCAGCCCACCGCCAGTCGCGGGCAGGTGGAACGCAGCGCCATGACGCGGCTTTGGGTAGCAAAAAACGCTTCCCACGACATTCGTTTGGCCGGAGTTCCGCCAGTAACATGCATTCCGAAAGCGCCTCACTTCGTGTGCAATGGCAGCATTCTTATAGAACCGCCCGAAAGCAGCGGAAAGGCGATGGGGACACCGCGAATGCTTATGTACCGTTTATTATAATACGAAATCCCAGGAGGAACTGACAGCCGTTCAAGTCGAGGCGAACGTTGTCGAAACAGGCAATCGGTGTCGGAAGATTTTATAGGTTTGACCCCGCCGTTTGACAAAATCACCCCTTGCGACCTCCTTATAATGGCCTCACACACGTTCGTGAGGAGGAAAAACGTATGTCTACCCTCGTTTCGGCGGCAAAAGTTCAAGGGGCATCCCGGGATCCGGTGCAGCCGGTTTCTAAGCGCAGTGCACGGGTGGTTATCCGGGGGTGGCTGCAGGTGATGGCTTGGGCGTTAGCCGGTGTGTTATTAGGCCGGGCAACCATTGAACACGCGGTCTCTCCTTTTGCCATCGCCTACTTTGCCGTGGTAGTGGAATGGTTAGGGGTGCGCCGCAGCTGGCCGGCACTGGCGGCGGCAGCAGGAGCGTACAGCATGGGCGGTTGGCCAGCGGCCGTGGTATTTGTCCTGTCTTGTATACTGTACGTACTCATGCGCAGACTGTTGTTCCGGCGCAAAGCACCAGACCCGCACTGGGTACCCTTTTTGGCAGGGGCGGTCGACACCGTCGTACGCTTAGCTGCCATCGGCACGGTGTGGACGCGTTACGACCTGCTGCTGGCGTTTGCGGACGGTGGATTGGCAGTGATCCTCTCCCTCATCTTCCTGCAGTGCGCGCCCGTTTTGGTGCAACGCAGTAGCAATCGCATGCTGCGTGCGGAGCAATGGATCAGCTTGGCCATTTTCTTCGCCTCCGGCGTATCAGGTCTTACTGGTCTGGCATGGCACGGGGTGGCGTTATCACAAGCCGTCATTGATTGGGGGGTGTTGCTTTTTGCCTTGGCTGGCGGGGCCAGCGCCGGGGCAGCCGCCGCTGTGGTGATGGGGACGCTGGCTCTTCTGAATCACAGTGCCTCGCTGTCCGCGGTGGCGGTGTTGGCGTTTGCCGGATTGCTGGCGGGGTTGCTGCGCGACGCAGGGCGATTACCAGCCGCCTTGGCGTTTGTCGGCAGCACTGCGTTGCTGAGTTTTGGCGCAAGTTCTTCTATCGATGCGGTGGAGGGGACGGTGTTTGCGGCGCTGGCGGGGTCAGCCGCAAGTCTTTTGACCCCACGCCGCTGGCGCCGGGAACTGGCGGCATATGTTCCAGGTACCGTGGAACACCGTGAGTCTGAGCAACAGCGGGCACGGCGTATTCGTAAGTTATTAACGGAGCGGATTGAGGACGTCAGCCAAGTATTTGAGGAGTTGTCTGCGGCGTTTGCGGAAGTCGGAGACAACCCTGTTGTGGCTGCACAACAGTTGGTTGATCACGCGGTGGGGCGTGCGGCCAAACAAGTGTGTCAAGCATGTCCGCGGCAAGCCCGCTGCTGGGATAAAGAGGGCTTGGCGACGTATCAGGCCATTGTACGGACGGTCGAACGGCTGGAGGCCGGAGACGGACGTGCTCTTTCTCCACCACCGGAACTGCGCGAGCGCTGCATCCGCGTCGAGCCCATGCTCGCGCAGCTGCGACACAACCTGGAGTTGACGGATCGAGATGCAGCCTGGTTAGCTAAGCTGCGCGAACAGCGTAGTCTGTTATCAGCACAGCTCGCCGGGGTTGCTGAGGTGGTGCGTAG
>JAILZF010000055.1 GCA_023512635.1 Alicyclobacillus sp.
GTCGACAATCTGAACGAGCGCCCGGTAGTCTTCCACCACGGTGGCGTACTCACGCCGCAAGCGCTCGTGCTCCTCGCGCATCTGTTGGTACTCTTCGTGGAGTTGCTCAAACTTCTCCCGCCACTCCCCCGACTCGCGCTGTGCCGCCCGCCAGCGTGAAGCCCAGTGTTGCGCGGTGTTTTTTTCTTGGCGTAAAAACCGCAACACCTGTGCCCAACTCATCAGCGTGGCCGTCGGGTGCTCGTAGTCGCCGCCTTCCAGTTGGGCTTGAATCTGCTGTGACTTGCGCTGCTTTCTGTCCTCTTTGGCGAGTTCAATCTGCCCTTTGTACTGCTTGCGTACACAGGCATTCCAGCGAAACCCGCAAGCTGCCGCCGTCCGCCCTAAACGCCGGCTAGCCTCATTGAACCCAGCCAACTGGGTGCTGCCTTCGCGGATGTGGCGTAGCACCACTTCTGCGAGAATGGCATCGTCTTCTGACGTCCACGCGTCTTGCCGCATCGTCCGCACGTTCTGCTTCATGTTCGGTCCTCCTGAAGGTACGTACGCGTCCCATCTCCGTTTGGAGAAAACCTTGCTAGTTCTATTGATTCCCCAACAGGAGAAGCCGTATACCTGATAAACATAAAAAGACCAGCAGACCAGGGAACAGTTCCCTGACTGCTGGCCCAACCCGCCGCGCCTTAGGCCCGCATCCGGCTAGTGCGGATACGGCGCCGGCCCAACCGCCGGTAGATGGCCGGTTCCCCGGCATCGCAAAACGCAATCACCGCAGCCCGCCGCGGCTCGCGCAGCGGTCTGCCGCGCAAGACGCGCCACAGCGCCAAGACCACGGTCAACCAGCGGCTGCGCAACAAGGCACACCACAGACCGTAGCACATCAGGAGGATGCGGATGGTGCGCCACGTCGCTCGCAACCCGCTCATGCCCTTCTCTCCCTCCTCGCCCGCAGCTCGACTGCGGCCTTCTTAGGCTGTACCAGATGCCCTGTGATTAAGCCCACTCAGGGGCGAGGAAAACCTGGGAAGTGGTCCGCGCTACCGCGTCAGCCACCAGTTCGTCGACCGCCAGCTTGGCTTCTGCCGCTTCCGTCTCTGCCAAGCGCGGACGCGTGCGCGGGTTGGGGGGGACAAACAGGGTACAGCAGTCTTCGTACGGCAGAATAGACGTTTCATATGTCCCTATGCGCCGCGCCAGCTCAATAATCTCGAGTTTGTCGCTGCCAATCAACGGACGTAACACAGGCAGTCGGGTCACGGCGTTGATCACGTGTAAACTTTCCAAGGTCTGACTTGCTACCTGACCCAGGCTTTCCCCCGTAATCAGCGCCAACAGGCCGTGCTGTTGCGCCAAGGCACTGGCAATACGCAGCATCATCCGCCGCATCACCGTGATGTAAAGCGGCGGCGGGCAGTGTTGACGGATGGCCGTCTGCACCTCTGTGAAATGGACGGTGTGCAGCGTCACTTTGCCTCCCCAGTCAGCCAGCGTTTGTGCCAAGGTCTGTACCTTCTGCAAAGCCCGCTCGCTGGTAAACGGGAAACTATGGAAGTGAATGGCCTCCAGTTCCACACCGCGTTTCATGCTTAACCAACCCGCCACAGGACTGTCGATGCCGCCCGACAGGAGCAGTCCCGCCCGTCCGGCCGACCCTGCTGGCATCCCGCCCTGCCCGGGAACCACGCGGCCATAGACGTGCGCTTCTGCGTCGCGGATATGCAGAAACACCGTGATGTCCGGATGGTGGACGTCGACTTTCCACCGCCGCAGCGCCCGTAAACACGCCCCGCCAACTTCATCGGCAATCTCTGGTGAACGCAGCGGAAAACGCTTGTTGGTACGCTTGACCTCTATCTTAAAGGTTGGGTGAGACCGGTCCGGGTGTTGACTTTCATACTCGCGCAGGAGTTGTATCGCCGCTTGTTGAAACGCCTCCAGTTGCAAATCGGTGACAGTCACCGGACTGAGCGAAATCACGCCAAACACCCGCTGCAAACGCGCCAACACCGGTTCAAGCGAGGTCTCCTGCAGTGTCACCAGAATCCGCCCGCTCACCCGTTCAGCCCGTGCGTCCGGCCAAGGGCGCAAGGCGGTGCGCACGTTGCGCAACAGCAACCGTTCAAAGTCGGAGCGGTTTTTACCTTTTAAACTCATCTCGCCGTAACGGACCACGATGTGCTGCACCCGCTTCACCTCCGCACGCGTAGTTGCTGGCTCAACCAAGCCGTCTGCTCGCGCACAATCTGCAGAGCCTGTTCAATGTCTGCGCGCGTGGTCTGCGGTCCCAGGGAAAAACGCAAAGTCCCTTGCACGTCGGCCGCTGGCTTGCCCATCGCCCGCAATACATGGCTGTCGTGCGCCTTGGGCCCCTTGCTCGAGCAGGCTGATCCCGTGGACACATACAATCCCTGGGCTTCACAGGCGTGTACCAGGACTTCCCCGCGCAACCCAGGGAAACTGGCACTGACAATGTACGGAGAAGCCACCACCGGCCGCTGTACCACACACCCGGGGATGACTGACAAGCCTTGGACGAGTAGGTCACACAACGCCTCAGCCTGCCGCCAGTGCGCCGCCGCCTGGCTTGCCACCCGTTCAGCTGCCACCCCGAGCGCCATAATCCCAAGGGTGTTTTCGGTCCCGGATCGCAGACCATGCTCCTGACCTCCGCCGTACAGCAACGGGTCAATCTCCAAACCTGGACGGATGTAGAGTGCACCTACGCCTTTGGGCGCCCCTACCTTATGCCCCGACAGGGTATACAAATCCGCGCCAGCGGCGCGCCCGGCCCACGGGATTTTGCCAAACGCCTGAATGCCATCCACGTGGAAGAGCGTGCGCTTACCGCGCAACCCTTGCGCGACCTCGGCAACCGGCAATAGCGCCCCTGTTTCATTGTTGACGTGCATCACGCTGACCAACACCGTATCCGGACGTACTGCCGACAAGATTCGATCCGCCCGCACCGTGCCATCTGTCTCAGGCGGGACAAAGGTCACCTCCCACCCTTGCCTTGCCAAGGCGCGAAAGCACTCCAGCACAGACGGGTGTTCAATTTGCGTGGTCACCACATGGCGGCCCCGTCCACCGTGCCGGTGTAAGGTTCCAAAGATCGCCAGGTTGTTGGCTTCCGTGCCGCCGCCCGTGAAGACCAAACGGCCGCCGTTGACGCCCAAGGCGCGCATCACTTGTGTACGCGCCTGTTCCACCCGTTGCTCCGCCTCTACCCCTTTGCGGTGCAATGAGGATGGGTTGCCGTACACTGCAAACGCAGCAGTTAACGCCTCCTGCACCTCTGGCAGGAGCGGTGTAGTGGCCGCGTGGTCGAGGTATAACTCCACGGGGCGCCTCTCCTTTCCCGCACCGGTGACCCGGCGCATTGCCCAGATCTCGCCTCTCTAGAGTACAAAACCACAGCAGCCATGCAAAGACAAGCCGCCGTTCTCCCCCCAAGGGGAAAACGGCGGCCAGACTGGCCAACTGGTAACAGACTCCGGCCGACTCTGCGTGTGCCAGCCAAAACCCTGGCGACCAAAGCCAAGGTTGTCCATCCACCCCTCGCCGGCTATTTGAAAGCCAACATCTCCCGTTCAGCCGGGCGTTGCGGCACGGCTGCCCCCGCCTTTGCCACGAGATCGACAATCCGGCAAGAGTATCCCCATTCATTATCATACCAGGCCAGGACCTTGACCATGCCGCTGTCCAGGACCATGGTCGACAGGCCATCGACAATGGAGGACCGGTCGTCGCCGTTGAAGTCTACCGATACCAGTGGTTCCGTGGTGAAACCGAGCACGCCGGCCAACGGCCCTGCCGCGGCAGCCTCCAGAGTAGCGTTGACTTCTGCCGCGGAAGCCGGCCTATCCAGCTGGGCCACAAGATCCACGGTTGAGACATTGGGGGTCGGCACGCGCAGGGCAATGCCGTTTAACCGGCCGCGCAATTCGGGCATGACCAAGCCGATGGCTTTGGCGGCACCTGTCTTCGTGGGAATGATAGATTGGCCGCATGCCCGCGCTCGGCGCAGGTCTTTGTGCGGGTTGTCGAGGTTGCGCTGGTCGTTGGTGAACGAGTGAACGGTGGTGACCAAGCCGCTCTGGACGCCAAACGTTTCGTGCAACACCTTGACGACCGGTGCCAGGCAGTTGGTGGTACACGACGCCCCGGACAACAGCTGATGGCGATCCGCTTGGTACATGTGGTCATTGACGCCGACCACCACCGTGACGTCGACGTCTTCGGCGGTCTTCGCCGGAGCAGTCAACACCACCTTCCGAGCCCCCTGGGCCAGGTGGACCGACAGCGTCTCCCGCGTCAAGAACTTGCCCGTGGCCTCGACCACGACGTCCACACCAAGGTCACCCCACGGCAACTCCGCTGGGTTGCGCGTGCTGAACACACGGGTCTTCTGGCCCCCTGCCTG
Source organism: Alicyclobacillus sp. (assembly GCA_023512635.1). Taxonomy (GTDB): domain Bacteria; phylum Bacillota; class Bacilli; order Alicyclobacillales; family Alicyclobacillaceae; genus JAILZF01. Next base: position 4,424 of record JAILZF010000055.1, read on the forward strand.
CCAGCCGTTTTCGCCCACTTCCAAAGGGATGCGCCATGTTCCGTGAACCGAGTCGTATTTCAAGAGATGTGCCAGCGTGTTGACATCCGCCGTCCCGTTTACCGCGACGACGTCCAATCCGCCGATTTCCACGGCTCTCCGATACACCATCCGGCCGATGCGGCCAAACCCGTTGATGGCTACGCGAATCGCCATTGCCTGTAAACGCCCCTTCTCTGTGCAGGGTAATGGTACATCGAATCGGATGCTTCTACTCCTATATTACACAAAGAAAGGGATTTGTTCTATCCTTCTAGGAGGCATACATACGAATTAGTATGTCACAATTCGAGTAACGAAACATCGGGGGATGCGGCGGTGTAGCCGGTCTGGTTAGCGACCGCCGCGGCCCTTTCCATCTCGTGGGCTCGCCCACGGCTGCAGCCGGCCGCAGCCGGCCGCTGCGGACCGCAAGCGCACGCGCCCCCCTGCAGATCTACATACGCCCTCCCCATACGTAACGAACGCCCAACAGCAAAAACACCAACCCCGCCACCAGACACCCAATGGCCAACCGCTGCAACATGCCCCTCGCCTCCGCCACACTCCCTAAAAACCCTCGACACAACGGGATGACCCGCTTACTTCGCTGTTAAGCAGGCATCCAATCGTGTCCAAGCGACCCCTTTCGCCAACTCTAAAGCACCAAACCGTTCTCCCATGCCCCCTGGTAAAACCAGCTGTTTAAATTGACGGATCACACGGCCATACGTATGCTCCTGAGCACGGTATCCATGTGCACAGCGCTCCTGTCCGCCGCAGGCAATGGCCCCCAAGCCAGTCTGTACCTCCTCGCCCGCCCCCGTCAACTCGGCCACCGCCTTGTCCGCTCCCGCCGCCAGCAAAAACACCCCTTGTGTTCGCCAGCGTACAGCCAACCCGGCGGCCTCCGCACACGCCTGCGCGTAATCCCAGTGCACGTCCGCGGTGATGTCGGCCAAGCCCGGATATGCCAGCGGATCGACCCAACGGTGCTGGCGAAAGGCGCGCAGCGTCCCTTGGGGCCGGACGCCAGCCGCCCACTCCACTTGGTGACTCCCGTAATCGAACAGCACCCCAAGCATCCGCTGGCCCAGGCGCGCCCACTCGGCCATTGCCGGCGCCACGTGCAAGGACAGCTCTCCTACACCACCGACAGGCAACGGTAGCCACCGGTCAGCCAACGCCCTGAGCGCCGCCGAGGCCGGGCGCCACTGCCACGACAGGCGTTCGTGTTCCCAGACCACCCAGGCCTGCTCCCAACCGTCCGACGTGCGCCGCAACCGTTCGACCGGCAACGCATCCAGCACCTCGTTGCCTAGTAGGACCGTGTCCACATCCATCCGCGGCCGTTCCCACGAGAAGTCGATCCCGCTCAATGGAAGCCCTTGCAGCCGCTGCCGCTGCTTCTCTGCCAGCGCTGATGAAACCTCCAGCAGGTGATTATGCACCCTCACCCCTGGCGGCAAACGCTGGCTCAAGCTCACTGCAAGACGCTCCGCCAACTCTCCCGTGCCCGGTCCCAGCTCCACCAACTGCCACTGGGCCGGGGCATCCAGCGCCCGCCAAGCAGCCTCCACCCAGCGGGCCAGCGTCACCGCAAACACCGGCGCAGACGCGGCCGTGACAAAGTCTCCGCCACGCCCACCGATGCGTACAGATTCCGCGTAATATCCACCCCGCCCGTATAACGCCAACTCCATCCACTGCCCAAACGGCAGGCCGCCCGCCTTGGCCAATGCCTCCTGCCACGCTGGCCGGTCCCCCGCTGCAGGTACCGAACCTTCTGCCTTGCCCTGTTCCCAGTCAGTGGCGGGGTCCCAAGACATCGTCCACCAAACCGTACGCTTTCGCTTCTTCAGCCGTCATAAAGTTATCCCGGTCTGTGTCTTTTTCCACCTTTTCCAAGGGTTGTCCCGTCCGCTCACTCAAGATGCGGTTGAGGCGTTGACGCGTTTTCAGGATGTGCTCCGCGTGAATCGCAATATCCGAAGCCTGCCCCCGCGCACCGCCCAGCGGCTGGTGAATCATCACCTCCGCGTTCGGCAAGGCATAACGCTTCCCCTTGGCGCCAGCCGCCAACAACACCGCCCCCATACTCGCCGCCAAGCCCACACACAACGTCGAGACATCCGGTTTGATGTGCTGCATGGTATCGTAGATAGCCAGTCCTGCCGAGACAGAACCGCCCGGGCTGTTGATGTACATCTGAATATCTTTCTCTGGGTCTTCAGCCGCCAAGAACAACAACTGAGCCACCACTGCGTTGGCCACCTCAGCGTCAATCGGGCTGCCCAGAAAAATGATGCGGTCCTTGAGCAACCGCGAGTAAATGTCGTAGCTGCGTTCACCCCGGCTGGTTTGTTCAATCACAATCGGTACCAAACTCATGCCCAACCCCATCCTTTCTTCCCATAGCATCTCCAATGTAAGTATGCGGGAACCCCTGTTTTTAGTCAAGAATAGTCAAAGTCAAACATAGGGATTTTCACCTTGCGGCATACTACCGCCATCTTGCGTGGAAGGAGGCTGCACCGGTGCAAGCTCAACCGAATCTTGGCACACTGGACCGCTACTTGCGCCTGCTGGGCGGATTGGTCTTGCTGGCCAGCGGGGCATCTCAGCGCCGGCCTTCCTTGGCCAAAGCCGCCCTCTTGGGCTTGGGAGCCATGAAAGTTGCCGAAGGGGTGACCGGCTGGTGCCCACTGCTGCAAGTCGCCGGTGTGAGCACCAACGGGGTCCAATCGCACAACAACACCCGCTCTGGTCAACGCTCAGACGCCCGCTCTGCTGCCCATATGCATCATCCGGGGTTGTCCAACCGCGCTGAGAGGCAGCACTCGGAAACCGACACACACGGCCACGCCGCGGCGAGTGAGCGGTCACACCACCGCCACAGCGCTGAGTCAGGCAGCCACGGTCATGCTGGACACCGGGAGTCCCGTCCGTCAGACTACGGGCGAGACCAGTTTGCCCGTGAACTAGAGGACGCGCTGGACACCTTGCACTAAACCTGTTTGCTGGGCATGGCGCTGGCTTGCTTGGCTGGTCACTCTGCGCGGCTGCTGTAGAACAGAAAAAGGTTCACCTGTACGCAGCAGGTGAACCTTTTTCACGCTCCACAGCGTACTCGTCCTCCATCATACCACCCGGTGCTTGCGGAATCGCACCCCGTACTTACCGCGGCGCGTTTGATACACCTGTACCTCACCCGGTGCCACGGCGCCCCGGATGCGCTCATCCGCTTCAATCCACATGACCGCGCAGTACGCCTCAAATTTGGAATCGTAAAGCCCGGCGAAGTACACCCAGTCGTCCATGGCACCGCCCCCTTGCCGGTAGTATGCACGGCGAAAAGGGGCCGCGTGAGTGCCAAGTTCTCCGCAAGACACCGATTGTCACCGCAAAGCTTCAGCAAAACGCCGCCCTGCGCAAGGACGTCAAGCGTACACCCGGTCACCGCCAATGTTCAGGACGTTCTCACTGCCCAACACATGCCGGGCAATCATCATAGCCTCCCAGTTGCGCCCGTGGTATCCCCCGACCAAACGCTCTAAAATCTTCACCTTGTAACCGGCGTCCACCAGGGCAAACATGGTGGCCAACACGGCGCCCTCCGCGTCGACTCCTGCCAGGTGCACCTCCTGGATGGCGTGCTCCTCCAGCACAGCGCGGGTGCGTTCGGTGAACCCTGAATAGCCCGTCTTCTCGACCACCACCGCCCGCGGGTGAGCCACCAGCAAGGTGTTTTGATCCCGAATTTCATCATACATCCAATGCGTGAGAACCACCGCTTGGTAATCGTCCGCATGCCGGTTCAGGTACTTTTGACAGAGCGGGGCTATGTAATCGAGGGTATTGCGCAGAAAATCGTCTTGCACGTCAAGTACCAACAGCGCTTTGTTCAC
>JAILZF010000056.1 GCA_023512635.1 Alicyclobacillus sp.
CGCAACGTCAACGTCGACGTGATTGTGCAAAGCGTGGTGCAGGCGTCTGCAGTCGACGTCTCCTTTACCGTGAAGGAAGACGATTCGGAGCGTGCATTGCGCATTCTGCGCGACATGCAAGCAGAACTTGGGTACCGCGACCTGGTGCGTGAAGACGGCTTGGCCAAAGTGTCCATTGTCGGGGCCGGCATGATCAGCAACCCCGGCGTAGCGGCGCGGATGTTCCAAATCCTGGCCGACGCAGACATTCCCATCAAAATGGTATCGACCTCTGAAATCAAGGTCTCCTGCATCATACCGGCGGATGCGGTGGATTGCGCAGTGCAACAGCTGCACGACGCGTTCCTCGGAGCGTAAAACCACCATCTTCTTTTCCCCAGCGCAAAGGCGCTGGTTTTTTTTTGCAGACTTCCCGTTTGGGGCAGGTTGGAAGAGCTGGTCTGGAGGCATGCTTAGCTCGATGCCGGTTTACGGCAAACCCGCCTGCCAGGTTCGGGTTGTCGAAAGGAAGGGATCAAGGATGGCTGCTGAACAGGCTCCGGCTGCGGCAGGGCCACACCTGCCGGGCAGCAGCGCGCCCTCGGTGAGTTTTGAATTGGACGGACAGCGCGCCTGTGTACCGGCCGGCAGCACCCTGCTGCAAGCGATTCTCGAGCGTCACCCAGCGTTTCCGCATGTTTGCTATCACCCGGCGCTCGGGCCCATCCAGACTTGTGACACCTGCATTGTCGAAGCCGACGGCCGGCGCGTGCGCGCTTGTGCGACACCCGTACAGCAAGACATGTGCGTGGTCACAGACAGTGAGCGTGCCCGGGCGGCGCGGCGCGAGGCTATGGACCGGCTGCTGCGCGACCATGAGCTGTATTGCACCGTGTGTGACAACAACAACGGCAACTGCACGGTCCACAACACCGCCCTGGCGCTGCACATTGAGCATCAGAAGTACCCGTTTACACCCAAACCGTACGAGCAGGACAACAGTCACCCGTTTTATCGCTACGACCCGGACCAGTGTATCCTGTGCGGACGCTGTGTCGAAGCCTGTCAAAACCTGCAGGTCAGCGAGGTGCTGTCCATCGACTGGGAGCGGGAACGGCCGCGCGTCATCTGGGACCACGATGTACCTATCCAGGAATCGTCGTGCGTATCCTGCGGACACTGTGTAACCGTTTGCCCGTGCAACGCCTTGATGGAGAAGTCGATGCTCGGCGAGGCAGGGTACCTGACCGGCCTGTCACCCAAGCTGTTGGAGCGGATGATTCACTTGACCAAGGTGGTGGAACCGGGGTAAGGTCCTATTTTCACCGTTTCCGAGCTGGAGGCACGGCTGCGTTTGGCGCGCGTGCGCCGGACCAAAACGGTCTGTACCTACTGTGGTGTTGGCTGCAGTTTTGACATTTGGAGCAAAGGGCGCACCATTCTCAAGGTGGAGCCGTCCATGGAGGCCCCAGCCAACCAGATCTCCACCTGTGTGAAAGGGAAGTTCGGCTGGGACTTTGTCAACAGCCCAGAGCGCTTGACACAACCGCTGTTGCGTCGCGATGGCCGGTTTGTCCCCGTCTCTTGGGAAGAGGCGCTGGCGTTTACCGCTTCCCGCTTACGTAAGTTGCGGGCACAGTACGGTCCAGACGCCATAGGGTACATTTCGTCCTCGAAGTGTACCAATGAGGAAAACTACCTGATGCAAAAATTCGCACGCGCAGTGATGGGCACCAACAATATCGACAACTGCTCGCGGTACTGTCAGACCCCGGCCACGGAAGGCTTACGCCGGACGATGGGGTATGGCGGTGACACCGGGTCTATCCACGATATCGCCCAGGCCGATTTGGTGGTGGTGATTGGCGCCAATCCAGCCGAGTCGCATCCGGTGCTGTCCACGCGTATTCGGCGTGCGCACAAGCTACACGGACAAAAGCTGCTGGTGGCCGACTTGCGCAAACACGACCTGGCCGCGCGCGCTGACCTGTGGCTGCGACCGCGCCCGGGTACCGATTTGGTGTGGCTGTGCGCGGTCACCCGCTACCTGCTGGAACAGGGCTGGGTGGATGAACGGTTTTTAGCCGAGCGCACCACCGGTCTGGCGGAACTGCGCGCCTCGCTCGCACCGTATACGCTTGCGTACGCGGAGCAGGTCACAGGCCTCTCCCGGCGGGACCTGCTCCGCACCGCGGAGATGATCCACGCGGCCAAGCGGATGTGTGTACTCTGGGCCATGGGGGTGACGCAACACCGCGGTGGCAGCGAGACGAGCACGGCCATCTGCAACCTGCTGCTGGTGACGGGACACGTGGGCCGTCCTGGCACGGGCGCCTACCCGCTGCGCGGCCACAACAATGTACAAGGCGCGGGGGACATGGGCTGTGCGCCGTTGTATCTCCCTGGTTACGAGCGCGTGGACGACCCTGCTGTGCGGGCCAAGTACGAGCGGGCCTGGGGCGTTCCCTTGCCAGAAAACCCCGGACTTGACAACCACTTGATGGTCGAGGCCATCCACGCAGGCAAGCTCAAGGGACTGTACATCATGGGCGAAGAGATGGCGCTGGTGGACTCCAACGCCAACCACGTGCAAGCGGCGTTCCGCAAGCTGGACCTGTTGATTGTCCAGGACGTGTTCTTCAGCAAAACCGCCCAGTTTGCAGACGTCGTGTTACCCGCTTGTCCGAGCTTAGAAAAGGACGGCACCTTCACCAACACTGAACGCCGCATCCAGCGCCTATACAAAGTGTTCGATCCGTTCGGTGAATCACGCCCAGACTGGCAAATCTTATGTGACCTTGCACGACAGCTTGGTGCCGACTGGCGCTATCAACACCCGTCGGACATCATGGCTGAGATAGCTTCTTTGGCCGAGCTGTACAGGGGGGTCCGCTACGACCGGTTGGAGGGCTATCGCAGCCTGCAGTGGCCTGTAGCGGAAAACGGGATCGACACCCCGTTGCTGTACACCGAGCGGTTTCCTTTCCCGGACGGCCGTGCCAGGCTCTGTCCGGTGACCTGGCAGCCGCCCCAGGCGTTTGCGGCAGAATACGACGTGCACGTGAACAACGGGCGGATGTTGGAGCACTTTCACGAAGGCAACTTGACCTACCGCGTGCCAGGCATTGCTGCCAAGGTGCCCCAGCCGTATGTCGAGGTATCGCCCGAGTTGGCGGCAGAACGCGGCTTTGCCGACGGCGCCAAGGTCCGGCTGGTGTCCCCTTTTGGCGAGGTGGAGCTGCGGGCCACTGTAACCGACCGTGTACAGGGCAACCAGGTCTACCTGCCGATGAACACCTGGCGCGACCACGAAGCGGTCAACTACCTAACCAGCAGCGAGTGCGACGAAGTCACCCACACCCCGGCGTACAAAGAGGTGGCAGTACGCTTGGAGGTGGTCGAGCCGAGCGGGCCATCGCCGGTGGTCCATGGTAATTTTCGGTTAGGCCACCCGCACCCCCAGCGCGGGGTAGAAGTAGAGCGTAAGTGGCAACGCCCAGATTACCGGCCGTTGGTGGATGAACCACCGCAAGTGTAGCGGCCTGCAAGGTGCCGCTGGCGCCCACGGATTCTAAAGCGGCTATCCAGGTCTAACGAGGAGGAGCGGACATGGCAGAACCTATTGCATCCATCGAGCGGCAGACCCCACCGGCCGCGGTGGAGCAGGCCCGCGCCCGGGCGCGCCTGGGCGCGCTGCTGGCGGCGGCTGAGCCGGCCTTGGCAGAGGGTCTGCAGCTGTTGCAGCAGTGCTCCGAAGCAGGGCTCTTGCAACTGGCGACTGGCTTGATGCAGGAAGGAGAAGGGCTGTTAGAGATTTTGGTGAAGCAGGCCGACCAACCTGGCGGTGCGCAGTTGTTGAAAAACATGGTGGCTTTGGTGCAGGTATGGGGACAGTTGCCGCCGTCGCTGTGGACCCATCTGCAGGCCGGTCTGGAGGCGGCGAGTGACGCGGCACAGCGGCCGCCAACCGAAAAACCGGGGTTGCGCTTGTATTGGCAGGCTCTGCGCGATCCCGATGTGGCTGCTGGGGCGGGGGTGATGCTGGCGCTGCTGCGCGGGTTAGGTGCCAGTGTGCGGTCGCACGCGCAGCCGGGGCCACGGAAGGGGTAACCACCGTGGGGGACTGACCGTTGCCGGCTCGCGTTTGACAACCCTGCGCCGCTGCGGTGAGCATACGGCGCAGGGCGACTGCCGAACGTCAAGGCAGGGGGTTAGCGCACGGCCACCTGGTGTTGCGGCAGGGTCTCTAAAGTCGGCCGGTCTGCCTCTGTACTGACCTCGAGGACGGCCATCACTCCCTGGTGATGGCCGGGCGTTGCGCAGATCACCGCGTAGCGACCTGGTGTGCGGGCTTTAAAAAGGATGTTCTGGGTACGCCCCGTGGCGCCGCGCCCTACGATGGCCGCATCGGCACGCTGCCCAGCGGCCAGGTTGGGGTATTGGACAAGCATAGCGCTGTGCCAGCCGAGTGGGTTGTCGAGCGTGACGGTCACCTGCCAGCCGAGGGGGACGTGGAGTACCGGTGCAGCAGGAACCGTCGCCGGCGCGGGGGCAGGGGGGGTGGGCCGGTCGGCCGTCAGCTGCAGGGTCGCCTGGCGGTGGCCAGCGTCAGCCTGCAAGGAGGCTTGCGTGACCGCATGCCGCGCCGGGTGCTGCGGAACCTCATCTGCGTCGCGCGGGACAGGGGTAGCCGGCACTCCGCTTAAATCGGTGGCGGCTTTGGCCAGTCCAGCCGCTTGGTTGAGGGGGGCTGCGGTGCGTGGGGTGCACCCAGCTGTACAAACCAACAACAGGGCCACTGCTGCCCAGGTGGCGCGAGGGAGACAAAGCATGGCAATCCCTCCGTCTTCATCCGTTGTTGTTAGCTTGCCACCGGTTAGGGGATCTATGCCTTGTGGCGAGTCTTGGTTAAACGGCCACCGGACTTATCCTGCCCTGGGTATACCCAGGGAGAAAAACGGTGAGAGTAACCGTGAAACCGGTGGATGGGCAGGGGATGAGATGTTTGGGGAATGGCTTACGAAAACCATGGCGCGGCCAAACCACCAACCTGGACACCGCCGGGTGCCTCACGTACCCGATTACCGGCGGGCCCCGCACTACCGCGGCAACCTTGACGAGGTGTTGGAGTACTTGGCGGATCACCTCGGCATCAGCGACGACTACATGGTGCGGGTATTGCAGGTGGCAGGTCACGACGCGGCGTTGTGCTTTATCAGTACCGTGGCCAACCGCGACAGCATTGAAAAGATCTTAAACGCCATACACCGCCACCAGTTTCCTAAAAAAAAGCCGAAAGACCTGGCGCAGTACGTGATTGAACGCGTGCTGCCAGCGTCCGAAGCGGTCTTTTTAACGAATCTGTATGAAATTCGCGAGGCCGTGGCCAGCGGCGATGCGGTGTTGTTTATTGACGGGGTATCACCCGCCGTGGTGTTCAACGCACAATACGTCGAGCACCGGGCTCCGGAACAGCCGTTTATCGAGTCGGCCTCGCGTGGTTCCCAGATCAGCTTTGTCGAAGACCTTAGCATCAATGTGGGGTTGATCCGCCGGGCCATTCGTTCCGATACCCTGCGCGTAAAAAAATTAAAGGTAGGGTTTCGCTCGCGCACGGATGTTGCGGTGATTTACCTGGACGACGTGGCCAATCCCACGGCCGTGGATACCGTCATTCGGCGGCTGGTGGCCGTGCATGTGGCAGTGGTCGGACAGAGCGCCACGTTGGAGCAGCTGATTGTCGACAACCGTTGGACCTTGTTCCCTTTGACCCGCACCACCCAGCGGATTGACAGCACGGTCCGGGAAATCAACCGCGGGAAAATCGCCATTGTGGTTGACAATGACCCGGTGGTCTTGGTGGTACCGGCGACGCTGCTCGACTTTTTCCGCACCGAGGAAGACTACGCACATACCTTCTATGAATCCACCATGGTGCGTTGGCTGCGCATCATTGCGGCCGTCTTGGCCATCTACCTGCCGTCGCTGTATGTGTCGTTTGTCGACTACAACCCAGAACTGTTGCCCAAGGTGTTGGGTCTGCAAATCACGCGCTCGCGAGAGGGGATTCCCTTTCCGGCCATCGCGGAAGTGATCCTCATGACCATCGTCGTGGAGATCTTGCGCGAGGCATCGCTGCGCATGCCGAAGCAAATGGGTCAGACCATCGGCATTGTCGGCGGTTTGGTGGTGGGCGAAGCCTCGGTCCAAGCCGGGCTTGTGAGCAACATCTTGATCATCGTGATTGCCCTCACAGCTGTGAGTATCTTCGTCTCACCTAGTTATGAGATGACCATTGTACAACGCCTGGTTGGCTGGCTGTTTATCCTGTCAAGCGGCCTGTTTGGCTTGTACGGGGTTATTCTGATGACCATGCTGTTGTTGTACCACGTGGCTTCGCTCAAGTCGTTCGGGATTTCCTACATGGATCCGTTTAACGGCGAACACGTGCACGACCTGTTGGTGGACAGCGTGGTGCGAGTTCCCATCTTTTTGATGGACGAGCGCAGCGGCATGACCCATCCGACCGACCCGGTCAGTGCCACAGACTACCAAAACCCTGTGCCGCATCCGCAACTTGAGAAATCCGAGATGTTGAAACGGCCGCCACGGCGCACCCCTTAACACACGGAGAAGACTGGAATGTGAGCATTACCTGTGAGGGGACGTGAGGGTGTGAAGGTGGCAGGGACCTTGCATCGATGGCGACGCTTGGCGCGGTGGGTGCTGGCCTGCGGTTTGCTGATCACCCTGCCGGGCTGTTGGGATTATCAGCGAATCAATTACCGCGAATCCATCATCGGCATTGGGCTGGACCCGGCACCAGACCAGCCCAATCAGCTGCGGTTCACCTTTCAATCTCCTGTCTTCGCCAATGCTGGCCAACAAGGGCAAGGAGCTGGACAACCCCAAGCCCCTAGTCAGGCCAGTTCCACCAGCAGTTTCCGAAACTATACGGTGGTTGCGCGCAGTCTGCACGAGGCCATCACCAATGCCCAGGTTCAGGCGGATAAACAGTTTTTCCTCGGCAATTTACAAGCTATCGTCTTTAACCGGAATATCTCACCCGAGATGCTGCGCAAGGTGATAAGCGAGCTCATCCGCGACCCCACGGTGGATAACCTGGCGTTCATCCTCGCCACAGACGACTCAGCCACCGAACTGATGAACAGTGGTGCGAATGCTGCCCCGTCTGACCGCATTGACCGGTTGTTAGAGGAAAGTGTGCGGCAGCACGCCCATATGGTGCGTACGCGGCTGTGGGAGGTGTGGCGTGACCAAGAGACGTCTGGCCGTGCGGTTCGAGTGGGAATGGTGCACGCCGGGAACGAGTTGTCGGTGGGGGGCCTGTTGGCCTTGCAACAAGCCAAGCCTATCTTAGAGTTGACACCCGAGGATGTCATGGGCTACGAGTTTGCGATTGGCAAAGCGCAAGAGGCCAACCTGACGATTCGCATGCAGCCTGCGCCAGGAGTTGCAGAGTCGGGCGCAGCAGACGGGGGCGGGGCAGGACCTGCAGGAGGCGGCGGTTCAGCCGGGTCCACGTCAGCTGCAGAGGCGGCAGGCGGGGGAACGGGTGAGGCAATGCAGTCAGGAACCAGCTCAAGTGGCACAAACACCAGCGAATCGTCCATGGGGCAGCAGGAGGGCGAAGCGGCCCAGCCCTCGTTTGTCATCCGCGTGGTCCGCAGCGAGAGCCGCACGGGGGTGCAAATGCAGAATGGCCGGCTGATCTTGCCGATTCGCGTGCGCGTCTTTGCCAATTTAATGCGTGACGCTAGCGACGGTCAGGAAGAAGTTAGCATGCGTCAACTGCAACAGTACGAGCAGCTGGCTGCGCAAGACATCCGCCGTCGTATTCTGCACACCCTGGACCTCTGTCAACAGTCAGGGGCAGACATCTATGGGTATGGTACCCGCTACTTTGCCCGCCATCCAGAGCAGCGCATCCAACTGGCCCCGCGCTGGCCGGATTTGTTCCGTGATGCGCAGCCCCAGGTGCAGGTCGAGGTGATCCTCACCCTGAAAGGCAGCTTGATGTAGCATGGGCGTGTCCTCTAGAAGGACGGGTTCTCACGGGGTGGCAGAGATTCCAAATCCATAAAATCAATAAAGGTAGACTCTAGGGGAGAGTACACCCTGGACTGGTGTACACCCCAGCAAATCCCGCTCAAATCTGGCCCAGGCCTCTTGCGAAAGCCGGGACAGCGTGCTAAAATCCTCAATGTCGCTCGGTGATGAGTGGCTGGTTGCAGCGGCGGTGCGGGTGAATCGAACCGGGATCGAGCACTTGGAGAGATGTCCGAGTTGGTCGAAGGAGCACGACTGGAAATCGTGTAGGTGGGCTTAAACC
>JAILZF010000057.1 GCA_023512635.1 Alicyclobacillus sp.
CGTTGTGATACGCAATCACACTACCCCGAAAGTACGCGGAGCTACCGGGCACTGCCGTCATCATAGAAGAAAGCACCCCACCGGTGCAACTTTCGGCCACCGCCAACCAGGCGTGACGCGCCTGCAGCAAGCGGCCCGTCACCGTCGCCAACGAGTCCTCGTCCACCCCGTAGATGTACGGGCGAAACTGTTGGCGCAGCGCTTGTTCTACAGGAGCAATCAACTGCCAAGCGGCTGCCGGTGTAGCCGCTGCCGCCGTGAGGCGCAACAGCATTTCCCCTTCCCCTGCCAGCGGCGCCACCGTGGGGTTGGACTGAGCCAGCAGTGCAGGAATCCGCGAGGTGACGTCCGACTCGCCAATGCCACAGAAATGCAAAACCCGCGAGACGAGCGCTTGACGCTGCGGGAACAGTTGTTGCAAGCGCGGCAGCACATGGTGTTCGAGCATCGGTGTCATTTCCAACGGCGGACCAGGCAGCAAAAAATAGTGTACACCGTCCGCTGCCACGTACACCCCAGGTGCCGTGCCGTTGGGGTTGGGAATAAGTTCTCCTCCGCGGATACACAGCGCCTGTTTGCGGTTTTCATCCGGCATTGTGCGCCCGCGCGCTTGGAAGTATGCCTCCAAGTGGCGCAAAGCCGCTTCCGACAAGTCCAGGGGACGACCGAGAAACGCTGCCAGCGCTTCTTTGGTTAAGTCATCCGCTGTAGGCCCCAATCCTCCTGTGACAATCACCGTATTGGCACGGCGGGAAGCGATGCGAAACGCCTCGGTCAACCGCTCCAGGTTGTCTCCCACCGCCGTGTGGTGATAGAGAAAAAAGCCGTGTTGTGCAAACGCCAGCGAGATTGTGCGGGCATGGCGATTGGCAATCTGGCCCAAAAGGATCTCGGTGCCGACGGCGATATGTTCACCGCGGCAGACAGACACCTCTTGCACAGCGACCGTCCTCCCTTGCCCCGCTTCGCCCAGTGGGCGGTGCAGGAAAAATCCCCGATGGCGCCCGCCCAGCCGGGCTGCGGCCGGTTCCGGCCAGTGGCCGGAAGAACGGACGATGGGTACAGCCAGAACCTCAGGCGGAGCGATTGACATCCGTTTGAATGACGTGCTTGTTGCGTACAAAATAGTCAATCCCGGAAAGCAGCGTCGTGATGACCATCACGTACACCATCAACACGTCAAACGGAAACCCAATGACGGAAAACGGGAAGTTGTTGGTGATGAGGGCCACCATGGCAACCACCTGAGTCGCCGTTTTCAACTTTGCAATACGGCTAGCAGCTATGACAATGCCCTCTGCTGCCGCCACCAACCGCAAGCCCGTCACAGCAAACTCACGGCTGATGATTAAAATGGCTACCCAAGCGGACAGGCGGTGCATTTCAACGAGGCTGATGAGCACGGCGGAAATGAGCAGTTTGTCTGCCAGCGGGTCGAGGAACTTGCCAAAGTTGGTAACCAACTTGCGTTTGCGCGCAATGTAACCGTCCAATCCATCCGTGCTCGCTGCAAGAATAAAGACAAGCGCAGCAATCATCTCGCTGCCGGTGGTGGTCCGGTGGTTGATGGTCACTGTCCAAAAGTTGAACCGCACCAACAGCGTGAACGCGACCACGGGCACCAAGAAGATTCTGGCTAGCGTAATCCGGTTAGCCAGATTCAACGAGCACACTCCCCATCCGACCGAGAAATCCCTGGTTGACCTCGGGCTGGTGCGTCCGCTGCGCGAGCACGCAGTCTCGGTAGGATTGAGTATAGCGCAGCCCGGTAGAGTCTGTCAAAAGCGGCAGCGGGCACCGCCTTCCATATATATCCATTTTGCCCCCGCGGTGACAGACGGGTGGCGACCTGATGGACCTTATCCATCCGTCCGCTCTGGCACCACCTACCTCGCGTATCAGGTAACCCGGCTAAGAGCGATAATTGGTAAATTGCAGAGGCAGGGGTAAGTCGGCGCTGCGCAAGAGCTGAATCACTGCTTGCAAGTCGTCGCGGCTCTTGCCAGACACCCGCAGCTGGTCTCCTTGTACGGTGACTTGAACTTTTAACTTTGTATCTTTGATCAGCTTGGTGATCTGTTTGGCCAAGTCGGGCTCTATCCCTTGTTGCAGCTGTATCACCTGGCGGACGGTGCCTCCGGCTGCGGGTTCCACCTTGCCTGGTTTCAAAGCCTTCAACGAAACCCCGCGTTTCACCAACTTGCTGTCGAGAATATCGCGTAACGCCCCTAATTTGTATTCATCGTCTGACCACAGCGTCAGTGCTGCTTTCCCGTCAAACTCAATACGGCTTTTGCTGCCTTTAAAGTCAAACCGCGTCTGCACCTCTTTCATCGCTTGGTTGACGGCGTTGTCTACCTCTTGCAGGTCCACCTCTGAAACAATATCAAAGGATGCGTCTTTGGCCACACGGCAGCCCTCCTTGTCTGCTGCGTCACTGCATCGTTCCCTTGGTAAACAACACATTCAACACCGTTTGTCCAACCGGCAATTGTACAGGCTGGCCGTTGACTGTCAGGGTCACACCTGGCGCATTGCCCAGACGCACGCGCACACTCTGCCCTCCCTGCCAGGTCCGTGTTTGTCCCACCTGCACCGTATCATCCGGATCAACCACCATCCCGTCCGCCACAGCTCGTACCCAACACGGGGCACTGGCGCCAGCAACCTGAACGACAATAGGGCCCTGTCCGCTGACCACGTACGTCTGTAGACCATTGGCAAACGGTTGTGCCACCACCTGCACTTGCGGCTGCCCGCTGTCTGCGTTTCCGCCTGCAGCAGGTGCAGGGCTTGTCACGCCGCTGTCCGCCCCGGCGGCATGGTCGAGAGCTGATCCGTTGGCAGAAGAGGCGGGTGTACCAGTACGCGCAGAAGAGGTGTCTGCCGTCGTCCCCGTTGCTGAACCGCTCCCCCCGGGATTGACTGTGTTGCCTGTCGTGTCACCCGCTGGGGCGACGGCAGTGGTATGACCTGCTTCCGGATTGCTGGGATTCGCTCGTTGCAAGGACCACCAGGCTGCCACCAATCCGCCCAAGACCACCACGACTGCTGCAGCTTGCCCGGGGAACACCCATCCCCGGCGCCGTGGCCACGCCCCAGAACGCCGACGGCTACGGCCCTCGCGTGCTGAAAGTGAGCGCCGTTTGTTCCGTTGGTGCACCGTCATGGCACTAAGGTTCCAACCCTCCACGGGTACCGCCTCAACACGGGCCCGACTCGGCGCAGCCTGTGAGGGGTCCGCCAACCGCGGTCCCTCCTCCTTTGGATCAACCAGAGCAGCGGCCCCGTCATCTGACCCTTCTGCCTCCGTTCTTGGTTTATCCTGCCTGGGGTTGCCGACAGATGCGGGAGCCGTCTCCCGGGTCAGCTCCTCTTCTTTCCGGACGGTTTCCGCAAGGGCACCAGGCGGCGCAACCGTTGTCCCTGCCGGCGTTTGGATTGGATCTGCCACTTCTGGCAAAGGTTTCCTAGGTGCGGGCGCCACCAGTGAGTCTGCTGCGTGTCCTGGTACCGCTGCAGCCTGAGACACGGGGGACGGGACGGGATCGCCATCGACATACTGCGCGAGCAGTTCGCGCCCATCCAGACCGAGGGCAGCCGCATAACTGCGAACAAAACCGCGGGCGTACACGTCTCCGGGCAAGACCCGCCAATCGCCTGCCTCCAGCGCAGTCAGGTAACGCTTGCGGATTTTCGTTTGCGTCTGTACCTGGTCCAGGCTTAGGCCAAGCGTTTCCCGCTGCGTCCGCAAAACTGCACCGAGTGCCTGCAAGTTGCGCATCGCTGCTTCCCCCTTCGTCGTAAACGTATGGTCAGGCCCGCCCGTGCGGGTTACTCCGCATCCCAACGCGCGACTTCTTCTTCGTAAGCATCGTACTGAATCACTTCGTCAGGATCGCGCCGTAGCTCAATCAACAAATTAAACAAGTTCCAACCGTAATGCGTCCGGCGTACAAAAATGTCCGGGTGCTCGATGACCACCGGCGCCGGCAAAGCCAGCACCTCGTTGACCAGGCTTAAGTGCCGCTCATCGCCGCGCAGTGTGGAAACCGCCCCGTCAATGATGTACACAAAATTATCCGAGGTCAACTCATCGTGGCCAAGTTCGTACAACAGGGTTTGGCGCAACAAGGTGGAAGAGATAAACGTCCAGCGCTTGTTGGCGTACACGCTGGCGGCCACAATCGACTCGGTTTTGCCTACGCGTGGCTGACCGCGCACGCCTATCACTTGGCGGCCAGGCTGTTTCAGCAACTCCCCCAGAAAATCCACCAAAATCCCCAGCTCATCCCGAACAAATCGATAGGTTCGGGCTTCTGTATCACTGCGTTCAATAAACCGGCCATGGCGCAACGCCATGCGATCACGCAGGCTGGGCGGGCGCAAGGCGGAGACGTCGACATCCTCCAAGGCTTGAATCAGTGAGCGCAACACGTCGACGTTTTCCGTCCGCGTTGTCTCCAATAAAAACCCCCGGCTGTGTTCAGACACCCCAGTTAACTGTAAGATATTAAAGCCCAGCATCCCGAGCAGAGACGCAATATCTCCCAACAGGCCAGGCCGGTCACGGCGAATACGGTATTCAAAATACACTTCCACCGGTTCACGGCTGGCCGACTGCGTTTGCTCCACGCTGAGCCACCTCTTCCCTGAAGTTTTCCAAACCTGGACGGTCCCATGCACACGTATGGCAGGTACGGGTTCTCTTGGTAAACGCCATGGCCTCACCCGCCTGCCGCGGCCGGCAGACCTGTGACCACCGCCCAAGCCTGCCGGAGGACTGCAGGCATTTGCGCCCACTGCTGCGCGGGCTGAAGCGTGCCCTCACGCAACGCAGACTGGATATTGGCCAGTTGGCTGAGCACCGCCGGGTCAAACCGGTCAGACGCCGTAACCACCGCCGTTCTCCCTGCCGTTCGACGCAGTGCGTCTGCCGCACCTGTCCCCGCGGGCGACTGCATGCCCTGCCAAACGTCCGTCAATCCCTGGGGTGAGGGCAATCCCGGACGTGCCGACGATGCCGGATTGTCTGCACCCGCTGACAGTGCCACCACAATCACCCCGGCTGCTGCGGCCGTTTGTTGCTCAGCAGGCGTAAGTGGACGTGCGGCCAGGCAGACGTGCGGCCACAAAGGCGTTCCGCCCGCCACGGCAGCCATGCCCCCGCTCACAGGCTGCAGCTGCAACTGTGGTGCGGCGCTGTATAACCCGGCCAACGCAGCCTGAGTGGTTGCAGGGTCGGGCGAGGCATTGCCTAACCACCCGACCACCGCCGACTGAGCTGCCACGGCCTGCGCACCTGCCAGCCAGCCTAACACATACGCTTCTGCTTCCGGGTCTGGCACCAGGGCATGCAAGTTATCCGGGACGGGTTGGGTGCTTGCGGGCCCGACAAACAGCACCTGCTTTTGCGGATGGTCCTGCGCCCAACTCACCAGCTCACCCGGCAGAGGACTGTCCTGCACCCACATCAGCCAGTGCACCTCGGGCTGTTTGACGTCGGCATTGGCGGTAGCCACCGCCTGACGGTCGGACACCCCGTCCACCTTGACAACCAGGTTGCCTGTTGCCGGCAGGCTAGCCTGAACTGCCGCGGGCGACCACTCGGCCGGCTGATTGACCAGCAACACCGCAACCGCCGTTTTGGTCACCGTGGGCCGCAGCGACGCCAAATCCGGAGCCCCACAGCCTGTGACCACCCCGACGGCAATCAAGGCAGCCGCAGCCGTCTGCAGCCGACTTGTCCGCCCGCTTTGGACCCTCCATGCTTTCGATTGTCTGTCATCCAACCTGTTCTCTTTCATTGTCGTCTATTGTACCATGCACGCTGCGCGTGCGTAGGTTGTTTGACTTGCCTTTCTGTCTTTGAGCAAGGATAATAGCTAAGAGAGGTGGGAGAGCAATGGGCAACATAGGCGGAGAGCACTTGTCAGTCGCCAAAGCGCTGTACCAGTTGAGCTTTTATCTGAAAGCGCTGAACTTGCCGTTTTCCATACAGGATATCTACCGCCAGGCGTATCAAAAGCGCAGAGGCGACCGCTACGATGACCGTTGGCTGTCCCATCTGCATGAAAACCCAGACGTCGCTGCCTCTATCGACGAACCTTTCACCACCAGCACCATCGTCGAGACGTTGATGCGCACGGGACATGAACCCATCGTGCGCGTCTTAATGCGTGAAGTACGCAAGCGCAACATCCAGTTCACACAGGCCTACATGATTGGTTCACCGAGGCACGGTTGAGGCCATCCACAGCAAAGGGCAGACGGGTGACACCCGCCTGCCCTTTGCTGTTCCGGTGGAAATCAGCCACCCAACACCTCGGGAGGTGACAACTGCAACCAGCTGTCATCCACACCCCCGCCTGTCCGCACGGGCAGAGCTTGAACTGCTTGTACAAACGCGTCCGGGCTGGTATCCACCGCGAGTGACAACTGTTGGTAGGCTGCCTTGCCCAAGTCAGCTCCTCCGACCAACCGCCCGCCCGCAAAAAAGTATACTTGGGCATTGCGCACGTCTGGGCCTGCCCCATAGACCGCCCGAAAGAAATGGGTTGCATCGGCAGCAGCGCGCGGCCGCCAATCCTCATCTCCCGCCGCCTGTGCAGCCAAGGTCACCTGGGCTGACACCGTATAGCCTCCGCCCGCAGCTGGGAGCACCACCAACTCATCAACCCCTGGCACAACGGCGGTCGCCTGTGCAATCTGGTTCACCACCGTGTCTGGCACGTCCAGCGTGGCATCTGCCGGTACAGCGGCCTTCGTTCCCACCACTGGCTGTTGGCTGACCGGACCGCCAAACAGCGCCAAGTCGGCACACAAGTAGGCCGCCACCCCTAGCGTCAAGAGCGAGCCCGCGGCCCAGCGCGACCCGGCAGCCGGTGCCGCCTTGCCCATACCACCGCCTCCTCGGCTGAGGAATGGTACAACCTATGCAATCACCGGCTGGCACATGACAAACCTGGGAGCCTGCATTCCCCCCGCAGCGCAGTCTCCAGCCTGCAGGGAATCCCCTCGGCCTCGGCCGTAGTCTTCCGCCCGTTACAAGCGCTCTTGAACCTCGCCACCGGCAAACCCCTGCTGCGGCCGCAGCGCCGCCCGCAGCTGCGCCCACTGTTCACGGCTGACCAACACCTCGCGCGGCTTGCTGCCTTCAAACGGCCCTACCAGACCGCGCTGTTCTAGTTGATCGACAATCCGCGCTGCCCTAGAGTATCCAACCCGAAACCGTCGTTGAATCATCGAAACAGAGGCCTGGCCGGCTTCTACCACCAGGTCAGCCGCATCGATAAACAGGTCATCCAACGCTTCAATCCCCTCAGCTGCCGCATCGGGAGCCTGGTCCAGGTTGACAGAGTACACCGCCGCTTGTTGTCTTTTTACAAACTCAACCAATTGTTCGATCTCGCTTTCCGACACGTACGCCCCCTGTACCCGCACCGGTTTGGACGCACCAACCGGCAGATACAACATATCTCCGCGCCCGAGCAATTTCTCCGCACCACCACTGTCAAGGATGGTCCGCGAGTCGGCCATCGAAGACACCGCAAACGCAATGCGGCTCGGGATGTTGGCCTTGATGACCCCGGTAATGACGTCGACCGACGGCCGTTGCGTGGCGACAATTAAATGGATCCCTGCCGCGCGCGCCATCTGAGCAATACGACAAATGGCGTCTTCCACCTCGCCGGGCGCCACCATCATCAGGTCGGCCAACTCATCGATGATCACCACCACATACGGCAACGGCACTTCCCCATCGTGACGAACCAGTTGGTTGTAACGCTCCATGTCGCGTGCACCCCGCTCCGCGAACAGCTTATAACGTCGTTCCATCTCTTCTACCGCCTTGTTCAACGCCCAAGCCGCCTTGCGCGGGTCTGTCACCACCGGGGCCATCAGATGCGGGATACCGTTGTAGACACTCAGTTCGACCATTTTGGGGTCAATCATCAAAAACTTGACTTCATCCGGCTTGGCCTTGACCAGGATGGAGGCAATCATCCCGTTGATACACACACTCTTGCCCGACCCGGTGGCGCCCGCCACCAGCAAGTGCGGCATCTTTTGTAAGTTGCCGACAATCGGCGCCCCTGAGATATCCCGTCCTAGCGCGAGGGTCAAGGGAGAAGGCTCGTGCTGAAACTCTGGCGATTCCAGCACCTCACGTAACGTCACCACCGCCACTTCTTCATTCGGTACCTCAATGCCGATGACCGGCTTGCCAGGCACTGGCGCCTCAATGCGGATATCGCGCGCAGCCAGTGCC
>JAILZF010000058.1 GCA_023512635.1 Alicyclobacillus sp.
AGTCTCTATTGCGCATCCGCCTGCTGGTTGATTTTTTTCCTGCTGACGAGCGTACCGGACCGGGTCGTGACGCCACGGCTACAGCCCGGGCATCCACAGCCGGCCGTGCGGACGGGTTGCCCGCGGAAACGCCGGATGGACCATCCCAGCAGGGGGGAACACCATGACAGACCCCGTGCAGATGGTCAGTTACCGCCCCCAGGGACAGGCGCACCGCCGTTGGCTGGAGGCGTGGCCCACACCCGAGCCGTGGGTGTTTGCGGTGCCAGCGGGTTCACCTGTGGAAGAGGCAGACGGGCGGCGGTGGTCCAGCCCGTATCCGGTGGTGGCGTTGTTTTGGCCGCACCGTTTCGCCCAGGTTTTTTTGCTGCTAAAACCGTCGGGGGCAGAGTATTACTGTAACGCCTGCTCACCTCCCGCCTACCATCCGGAGAAGCGGAGGTTGGCGTTTGTGGACCTTGACCTCGATTTGTACGTGGACGCCGCGGGGGTACGCTGGCTGGACGAGGAGGAGTTTGCCGCCCGCCAGTCTGCCTACCCCGCTGGTTGGGCGGCTGCAGCGCAATCTGCTCTCACTCAGTTGGCCCGCCTGGCTGCGCAGCGGCAAGGGCCGTTTGCACCAGCTACGGCTGCCGCTTGGCGCCGCTGGTGTGCTCGGCGCTGGCCCTTTGCCGCTAAGCCAGGTGACAGGCCAGCGCCATAACAGACGGCCGGTCATTCCCCCGAGGTTTTGCTACCGTCAGATTCTAACAGTTTGCGCGCCCGCTCCATGATGGCAAACAAGGTGCGCGAGTCTTCCGCCAACTGTTCAGGCGTGACCGGTCCTTGTTCCAGCGGGGGCAGGTGGGCCAAACGCGTCTCCAACTCTTGCACCCGTTGCAGCAATTGGTTGCGCTCTTGTTCGGCTTGTTCCAATTGCCGCAGCAAGCGCTGGTGTTGTTCGTCGTAAGTTTGCAAGAAAAGGATGACTTCTTTCATTGAACTAGCAGAACTCGCCGGCGTCGCCTGACGCACCACGGGGACAGCTGTGCGCGCCGGTTTATGCAACGTCTTGCGATCCCGCTTGGCCTCCTCAATCTCTTGTCGGCGGCGTTTGCGCAGGACGCCATTCCAACGATAGCCACAAGCCGCCGCGGTGCGGCCGAGCTCGGCAGAAGCCTCTTCGAACGCTTTTAATTGCGTACTACCGGTACGAATATGATGTAAAACAATGGCGGTCAGCCGCTCGTCGTCCTCCGGGGTCCAGGCGTCCGAGCGGGAGGACCACTTTTCCAAGCTCTGCAAGGCTGATTCCTCCTTTGGTCGGTACTATTTTGTATTGCCAGACGGCTAGCGATTCATACCATTTTTCCATCCCCATACCATGCTATGTTGGAAGTGTGGATTCGTGACGCTGCCAGACAAGAAATCGTAGAGTTTTATCAAGGGAACTAGTCTTCCATCCAGGAGACGCGGACGAGCTTGTGCACAGGAGGTTGCGCCATGGACTTGGCGGCGCTTTTGGCAGAATGGCAACGGACGGAATCCTTTATGCGCTGTGTGACAGCCTGGCATGTTCGTCCGGCCCAACCGGCCCGTTACCGGCCGCTGCCGGCATGGATGAACGAGGCACTGCGCCGTTCCCTGGCTGCCCGGGGAATTGAGCAGTTGTATACCCATCAGTTGGCCGCCTTGGAAGCGCTACGGGCCGGACGGCATGTCCTGGTCACCACCCCAACTGCGAGCGGTAAATCGCTCTGTTACAACCTGCCTGTGTTGAATGCCCTCTGTCAACAGCCTGCTACACGGGCGTTGTATTTGTTTCCTACCAAGGCGTTGTCCCAAGACCAAGTCGCGGAACTGCACACCCTCGGGCAAACGTTGCAGCCCGCGGTGCAGACGTATACATACGACGGGGATACGCCCGTACCTATGCGGCAACGCATCCGCGAGGCGGGGCAGGTGGTTGTGACCAATCCGGATATGCTGCACGCTGCTATCCTGCCGCATCATACCAAATGGTTGCGGTTGTTTGAGAATCTGCGCTACGTGGTGGTCGATGAAGCACACGTCTATCGCGGCGTGTTTGGCAGCCATGTGGCCAACGTCTTGCGCCGCTTACGCCGGCTATGCCGTTTCTACGGCAGCCGGCCCCAGTTCATTCTTTGTTCGGCGACGGTGGCCAATCCGGCAGAGTTGGGGTGGCACCTGACCGGGGAAGATGTGGTGGTGGTGGATGAATCAGGGGCCCCGCAGGGAGAACGCCATACGGTATTGTACAACCCTCCGCTCATCCAACCACAACTGGGTCTGCGCCGGCCGTCGCTCAGCGAGGCGCGGCAACTGGGTACCCGTTTACTGCGGGCGGGGATCCCGACGCTCGCGTTTGTCAAAACCCGTACCCAGGTCGAGCTGTTGACGTCGTATTGGCGGGCAGACCTGCCGGAACGGCTGCGCGGGCGGGTAACGGGATACCGGGGGGGTTACCTGCCGTCAGAACGGCGCCAGGTGGAGCGCGGGCTGCGTACAGGTGAGTTATTGGGCGTGGTCAGTACCAACGCCCTGGAGTTGGGCGTGGACATTGGCGCCCTGGACGCTGTGCTCACGGTAGGGTACCCTGGGTCGGTCGCTTCGTTTCACCAGCAAAGCGGTCGCGCCGGGCGCCGCCAGGGGCTTTCTTTAGCCATGATGATTGCCAGTGCAGCCCCTCTGGACCAATACGTGGTGCAACATCCGGAGGCTTGGCTGCACGCTTCGCCGGAAGCGGCCCGCTTAGCCCCAGACAACCTGTTGATCCTGACGGATCATTTAAAATGTGCAGCCTACGAGCTGCCGTTTACGGCAGACGAGCCGTTTGGGGTAGAGACGACGGGAGACCTGTTAGAGTACCTGGCGGACCACAGGGTCCTGCATCGCAGCCGCGATGGCCGCTACCATTGGATGGCAGACGCCTTGCCGAGCCATAGCGTCTCCTTGCGCAGCGCCGCTCAAGACAACGTGGTGATCATCGACCAAAGTGGTGCACGGCCACAGGTCATAGGCGAGATGGATCGCTTTAGTGCGTTGACCGCCCTGCATGAAGAGGCTATCTACTTGCACCAGGCACGGTCCTATCAGGTGGAGCGGCTCGACTTGGCCAACGGCAAGGCGTTTGTCCGCCGGGTAGAGGCGGATTATTTCACAGACGCGGAATTGGCGGTGCGCTTGCAGGTGTTCGACGTGCTTGCGGAGCGCCAGGCGGGCGCATGGGCACGGCTGTGTACAGGTGAGCTGGTGGTGAACGCCGTGCCGACGCTGTTTAAGAAAATCAAATGGGATACGCACGAAAACCTCGGCTGGGGGAAGATTTACTTGCCAGAGGTCGAGTTGCACACCACCGGCTGCTGGTGTGAGTGGCCACGCACGGCCTTAAGGTGGGACAACGACCGCTGGGAGACGGCGCTGTTGGGAGCAGCATACGCCTTGCGCCACGCGGTGGCCTTGCACTGTATGTGCAGTCCGGCGGACCTGTACACGGCCGTCGAGGTGAAGGCACCGTTGACGGGACGGCCGACACTCTACATCTATGATGCGTACCCTGGCGGCGTGGGCTTAGCTGAACGGGCCTTCCGGGACGCAGACACGGTGTGGGCAACCGCTTTGGCGATGATCTGCGAGTGTCCTTGTGAGCACGGTTGTCCGGCGTGTATCGGACCGGGTCGGGGCACGGATCAACCGAAAGAGTGGGCCGCTGCCTTGCTGGCCAGTTTGCGGACCGGTGCCCCAGCCTCGGCTTGAGGGCCGCCGGCGAGCAGACAAAAGCCTTGCCGCGGAGATACAGGCCGTTCAGGCAGGGTCGCGGCCAAGGGGCGAAGGTTGGCCAAGCATCACCCGCAGGGGAGGGAGAACGTATGACCAGGTCTCTCGCCGAGCGACTGGCGGCGATGTCGCAAAGCAGCCGCCGTCCCGCAGTGCATGGGCTGGCTGCGCGGCCACAAACGGGGAACGCGCCCCCTGCGGAGCCCACCCAGACGGCCGGTGTGGCCAACCCCGCGGTGACAGCGGAGGCGGCGTTGCACACACTGGGCTTTTCCAAGCAGGCAGGATTTTGGGTGCGTGAGCTGCGCTACGACGTACTAACCCAGCATGGCCGCCTCCGCTTTGCGGACGCAGAAGGCTGCACCGCCAGCGCGGTGGCTCGCTGGCTGGGTGCGGATATCACGCCAGACCGGGTACGCTGGTACGACACAGAGGCGACGGGACTGGGCCAGGGCGCCGGAACGGTACCGTTTTTGCACGCGGTGGGCCAAGTGGAAGGTGACGAACTGGTGGTCCGCCAGTATTTTCTGGCTGACTACGCAGAAGAAGCTGAGCTGTTGCAGGCGTTAATCCGGTTATTTCCAGATGACGCTGTGGTGGTGACGTTTAATGGCAAGTCGTATGACTGGCCGCTTTTACGCAGCCGTCTGCAGCTGCACCGTCTGCCGCAGCCCAACCCTGTGCACGCTGACCTTTTGCACGCCAGCCGCCGCCTCTGGCGCGGTCAGTTGACACGCGCCTCCCTGACCGGGGTGGAAGCGGCGGTGTTGGGCATGGAGCGGGTTGACGACCTCCCCGGGTACGCTGCCCCTGCTCGCTATTTTTCCTATCTGGCAGGGGCGGGCGTGGACGCCCTGGAGCCCGTTTTTGCTCATAACGCGGCTGATGTGTGCAGCCTGGTGGTCTTGTGGGCAGCCGTCTGCCGTGTATTGGCGGGGGAGGAAACTCCGCAGACAGCGGCAGGCTGGGTTGGGCTGGCGCAGTGGTACGAGCGTTGGGAAACGTACGAACTCGCGGATCGCTGTTACGCCCAGGCTTCTCTCTGTCATGACGAGCAGGGCCGTGCCCGCTGGCTTTACAGCCTGTTTCTCAAACGGCAACGGGCTTGGCTGGAGGCAGTGAAGCTTTGGCACGAGTTAGCTGAAGAACTCCCGCAGGCCGTACCACCGGCAGTGGAGCTCGCCAAGTGGTATGAGCACCATGCGGCCGACCTGGCGACCGCATGCCACTGGGCGAAGGCAGCCTTGGCACGTGCCCAGGGGCCGTTCCATGCAGCTGCTAGCCGTGGAGGGGATGCGCAACGCGTCCTGACCGCCTTACAGAAGCGGGTCGAGCGGATAGAGCGCAAGTTGCAGACCCAGGTTGGCGCTCGCCAGCAACCGCCAGACCAGGCGGTGGAGCGACCGTGGTGGCAGCCGGTCCACTAGCGCGTAGGCGGCTTGCACAGCCACGAGCGCTTGTCTACCTTTAGAGGAAAGCTTCCTAATAGCGTGGCCGGCACGAGGAGGTACGGACGTGGCGTTTGCAGGCTTTACAGAAACCGATTTTGACGTTTTTTCGGTCCCTGGATTGGCAGGGAGGATGGCTGCTCTGAAGCAGCATGTGCGGCCCAAATTGGAACAACTGGGACAAGACATCCAGACGCGAATGGAGCAGACATGGAACATCCCCATGTACGCGCACGTCGCCAAACACGCCCGCCGCACCGTCCATCCGCCAGCCGATAGTTGGGTGGCATGGGCAGAAGACAAACGCGGCTATAAGAAACACCCGCACTTTCAAGCAGGGGTGTGGGGCACACACGCGTTTGCAGTGTTTGGTTTGATAAGCGAGTCACCCCTGCGGCCTTTGTTTGGCCGTTTGCTGTATGCACGCCGGGAAGAAGTGGTCCGTCTCATTCCGTCCGATTACGTTTGGCTGCCTGACCACACGCAACCGGTTGGGTACATGGCGGCAGAGGTCGGAGCAGACCGCTTAGGAGAACTCGCCGACCGATTGATCCACGTGCGCAGCGGCGAGCTCTTAGTTGGTATCCAGTCAGACCGGGAGGACGTCATCCGCATGGGACCTGCCTGGGTGGAACGGGTTTGGTCTTGTTTCTGCACAGTGCAACCTTTGTTCACATGGCTGCGTGAGCAAACTGGCGCATAGGCTCAAGGTGCGGCCGGACAGCAGCTGATACAGGGGGAAACGGTGAACATTCACATCTTGCATACCAACGACGTGCATAGTCAATTAGAAAACTATATGCGTCTTGGCACCCGCTTGCGGCAGTTGCGCATGTCTGTCCAGCAGCGTGGGGAACCCGTGTTGACGTTTGACCTGGGCGATGTCTTGGACCGCGTTCGCCCGGAGACAGAAGCTACTCAAGGCCGCATGAACGCTGCGTTGATGGCGGCGCTAGAGTACGACGGCTGGGTGTTCGGGAACAACGAGGGTCTCACCATCCCGCCCGTTCACTGGCAGGGATTGATTGAGCGCAGCCGGACTTTGGCGTTCGGCACCAACCTGCGGGCAGCTGGAGGCTGGCGCTTGCCAGGGTTTGTGGATTGGCACGTGTACGACGCTGGCGGTGTACGGGTCGGTGTGTTCGGCCTCACAGCCGATTACCGATTGCCTTACAACCGTTTGGGCATCCAGGTGGATCCACCGTTGACGTCAGCTCGGCAAGCTGTGGATGCCCTGCGTCAGCAAGGGGCGGAGGTTGTGGTTTTGCTGTCTCACCTGGGCTTGGCGGCCGATCGACAGCTCGCCAGGCAGGTTGCTGGCATCGACATTATCCTCGGCGGCCACTCTCACCAGTTTATGCCATGCGAAGAATGGGTCGGGCAGACAGCCATCTTTCAACCAGGAAAACATGCCCAGGTCTTTGGTTATACCGTGCTTTCGTTTGATACACAAACCCGGCGCTTGACGGATGTGCACAGCCAACCGGTGGTGGTACACCCGTACGATCCGCTCGATCCAGCGATGCTCTCCGCATATCGCGGTTACCTGCCAGATATTGAGGAGCGCCTGCAGCAGCCGGTGGTCCAGCTGAATGCTCCGCTGCCAGTACGGTTTGACGGCGAATCGCCGTTTGCAAACCTGCTTGCCGACGCGCTGTTGCAAGCGTTTCCGTGTGACGCGGCGCTGGTCATGAGTGGAGCTCTCACAGCCAGCCTGCTGGCCGGCACGGTGCGCATGCAACATGTTCACGGGGCTTGTACGACGCCTACACGGCCGCTGCGCATGACCTTGCGCGGAGCGGAATTGCTCTCTTTGCTAGAAAAAGCAGTACGTCCCGAGTACCATGGGCGGGCCGGGTATGGGTACGGGTTTCGCGGGTCCGTGGTCGGATTTTTGGCGTTGGCCAATGCGTGTGTCAGCCTGTCCTGGGACAGGCAAGGTGAACGCGTACAGGTGCACCGTGTACTCGTTGGCGGGCAACCGTTGCAGCGGGATCGAATGTATCGGGTGGTCACCTGCGAGTATCTGTGGTTGGCGCCAGTGTTTCCAGAGTTCCAACGCGGTGTGGACGTACAAATGGAGGTTCCTTTGGTGCGCGAGGTGTTGTTGGCAGCGTTGGCGGATCCTCACCTGTTGGCAAAGGCGCAACAACCGCGCTATTGTTGGCTGCAGGGGGGAACAGGAGGATGAATCGTCTATCGCAAGCGCGCCTGCGGCGTGTCCTCGACAAGTTGGCTGAAGCCTACCCGGACGCTCGCTGTGCGCTCCACTTTCGCAATCCGTTTGAACTGCTGATTGCCACCATACTGTCCGCCCAGTGCACCGATGCCCGAGTCAACCAAGTCACGGCACGACTCTTTCAAAAATATCAAAGTCCTGCTGATTACGCGGCATTAACGCCGGACATACTGCAGGTAGACATTCAAGAATTAGGGCTGTTTCGCAGCAAAGCGGAACACATCATTGCAGCCAGCCGCATGCTTTTAGAACGGTTTGGCGGGGAGGTCCCGCGCACGCGCGAAGAATTGCTGCAGTTGCCGGGTGTGGGCCGTAAAACAGCCAATGTGGTTTTGGCCAACGCGTTCGGCATTCGCGGGGAAACGGTGACGGCGCGGAAGGATGTGGTGCCGACAATCGAATCGGCGCGCAAGTCCGAGCAGACCGTTTTGATTGATTTCCGCGTGGAGCAGGAGGATTCGGTTTATCCGATGGTGCCGGCGGGCGCGGCGCTGCACGACATGATTCGGCGGCCAAATAATCCGCTGGTGGAAACAGCTTTGGAGCCATAGGGGTGGCACAGCCATTCCTGGCTGTGCATCGATCCGGATGGGACATTACGCCGCACAGGCAGGACAGTCTGTGCCACATAAGACTTGAGGAAGATATGCAAACGATTGTCGCTTATGTCGAAAACAAGCCGGGGGTGCTCAATCGCGTGGCTTCGCTGACGCGCCGCCTGGCCATCAACATCGATTCGCTGACGGTGGGGCCGACGGACAACGTTGAGATCGCGCGCATGACCATCT
>JAILZF010000059.1 GCA_023512635.1 Alicyclobacillus sp.
TCTCCGGCTTGTCGCACGGGACGGATGTCTGGTTGAACAACGCCCAAGACCTGATTCGCAACGGTGTGGCTAGTCTTTCGGAAGTGATCTGCGCCCGTGACGACATCATGGTCTACTTGATTTACAAAGGGCTGGAACCCGCCCGGGCGTTTAAAATCATGGAATCCATCCGCAAGGGCAAAGGAGTCAGTGACGAGGACGCAGCGTATATGCGCCAGTTTGGCGTACCCGAGTGGTACATCGAGTCGGGCCGCAAGATCAAATACATGTTTCCCAAGGCGCATGCCGCCGCTTACGTGTTGATGGCCGTGCGGATTGCCTGGTTCAAGGTCTATTATCCGTTGGCGTTTTACGCTACGTATTTCTCTGTACGGGCAGACGATTTTGACGTGGCGCTCATGGTCAGCGGCAAGTCGGCGATTCTGCAGAAAATCGATGAGATTGAGCAGAAAGGTGCGGCAGCTTCACCCAAAGAGAAGAGTCTGTTGACCGTGTTAGAAGTGGCTCTGGAAATGGTGGCACGCGGATTTCGTTTTCTGCCTGTGGACCTGTGGCAGTCGGACGCCACGCGGTTTCTTATCCGTGCCGAAGAAAACGCCTTGCTGCCACCGTTTGCAGCGATTCCAGGCGTAGGTGAAAACGCAGCCAAGAACCTCGCCCAGGCGCGCGCAGAAGGCCCGTTTATCTCCGTGGAAGACCTGCAGGAACGCAGCCGGGTGGGCCGCAACGTGGTCGACTTGTTGGCGCAACTGGGGTGTTTGCAGGGATTGCCGGAGTCCAACCAACTATCGTTGTTTTAAGGCGGACCGACAGGTCCACCGGGCGAGTAGAACCGGTACGTGCGACGGGAGACAACGCCCGTCAGGTGCACGCCGGCAAGTCCGGGAATGGTTTGCAGGGATTGACGAATGGTGGTATACTCGGTTCGTTAGACTTCGGATAGGCTGTGACGCGAAGAGTGGGGTCTCCCACTCTTCGATACTATCAGGCCTTATCGGCCATTGGCGGCGTGAAGCGGTCGTCTGCGGGAGAGGCAGCGGCGGAGGCGCAAACCGGGGAGACCGAGCATAGATTGGACGGTTGAGGAGGTACGGTTGTGCCCAAAGAGCGCGTGACGGACGTCGTAGAACAATTGGCCCTGCCCATTGTCGACGAGTTCGGTTTGGAACTGGTGGACATCGAGTATAAAAAGGAAGGGTCAAACTGGTATCTGCGGGTGTTTATCGACAAACCGGGCGGGGTGGACATTGACGATTGCAGCCGTGTGAGTGAGCGGCTGTCAGAGCGCTTGGATGAAGTGGACCCCATTCCGACGTCCTACTACCTTGAGGTGTCCTCTCCTGGAGCCGAGCGTCCGCTGAAAAAGCCAGCAGATTTTGCACGTGCGGTGGGTCAATATGTGCATGTCTCCTTATATGAACCGCTGGCAGGCCAGAAAACGTGGGAAGGGGAACTCACCCAGTATGATGGGGAGACCTTGAGCTTGGCGGTCGTCACCCGCGGACGAACGCACACGGTGGATATCCCTATGGCCAAGGTGGCCGCTGCCCGCTTGGCTATCCGGCTGTAACCTCGTTGAACAGCCCTGGAACTGCGGTGGCGACAGGCGGTCTGCTGCCAAGGTCAGGTCTGAATCAGCAGGACAGCCGCGGTGCGAAAGGAGGAAACAACGCCAGATGAACGCTGAGTTCCTCGCAGCGCTGGAACAGCTGGAGCGGGAGAAAGGCATCGACAAAGACACGCTCCTGGAAGCGATAGAAGCAGCGCTGATTTCGGGATACAAGCGCAATTTTAACTCGGCCTCCAATGTGCGCGTAGAGATTCGCCGCGACACCGGTGAAGTCAAGGTGTATGCGCGCAAGACGGTGACGGAAGACCCCAAGGACACGCGCCAAGAAATATCGTTGGATGCAGCGTTGGACCTGAATCCCAACTACCAATTAGGCGACATTGTGGAGATTGAGGTGACTCCGCGCGATTTCGGCAGAATTGCCGCGCAGACCGCCAAGCAGGTTGTCACTCAACGCATCCGGGAAGCTGAGCGTTCCATTGTTTATAGCAAGTTTGTCGACCGTGCGGAGGATATTGTCACAGGCGTGGTGCAACGCGCCGACAACAGGGCGGCGTACGTTGACCTGGGGCAAACCGAGGCGCTGTTACCAGTGACAGAACAGATGCCGAATGACCGGCTCAAACCTGGGGACCGCGTAAAAGCGTATATTACGCGAGTCGAGCGGACCACCAAAGGACCGCAGGTGGTGTTGTCGCGGACCCATCCCGGACTGTTAAAAAGGTTATTTGAATTAGAGGTACCCGAGATCTTTGACGGGGTCATCGAGATTAAATCGGTGGCGCGCGAAGCCGGACAACGCTCTAAAATTGCCGTATACTCGCGTAACCCTGACGTGGATCCGATTGGTGCGTGTGTGGGCGCACGCGGCTTGCGCGTGCAAGCAGTGGTCAACGAGTTGAATGGCGAGAAAGTGGATATTGTCAAATGGAGCGAAGACCCGGAGGAGTTTGTGGCCAATGCCTTGTCACCCGCCAAAGTGGTACGCGTTCACATATTAGATGAAGAGCGGGTTGCACGGGCGGTGGTGCCAGACCATCAGCTGTCGTTAGCCATTGGCAAAGAAGGGCAAAACGCCCGCCTTGCGGCAAAGCTGACAGGCTGGAAGATCGATATCAAAAGCGAGACTCAAGCAGCAGAACTCGGGATGTTTGGCCGGTTAACGGATGAATTTGACGAGGAAGAAGACGACATTGGTACGCTGTCGGCCGATTGGCTGAATGAGCCGTAAACGGCAGCTGCCAAAGGGAGGCGGGCAACGTGCAGCGTCTGCGCAAGGTGCCTTTGCGCAAATGCGTGGGTTGTCAAGAAATGTTTCCAAAGCGCGAGTTGGTGCGCGTCGTGCTCACGCCAGAGGGTGAGGTGGCGCTCGATCCTACAGGCAAGCGCAATGGCCGCGGGGCGTACCTGTGTGCCCGGGCAGACTGTCTGAAGCAGGCGCGCAAGCGCAAATCCCTGGAGCGGGCATTGAAACAAGCCATCCCTGAGGGTATTTACGATGAGCTGGCGATACGGCTACAGGAGGCGAACTTCCTTGCCCCTTGAGGGCGATGCAAGCGGTCTGCGGTTGTTGGGATTGGCGGTGCGCGCGCGCAAAGCGGCTGTGGGGACGGATGCGGCTCTTGCTGCGGTGCGCTCTGGCAGCGCGCGGTTGCTGTTGTTGGCGACCGATGCGGGCGACAACGTGGCCAAAAAATGCCGGGATAAGTGTCAGACGTACGGTGTAAGGTGGCTGCAGCGCTGGGACCGGGCGACGCTCGGGCAGGCTTGCGGCCGGGCTCAAACGGTGGCGGTCGCATTGACGGATGCAGGGTTTGCGGCGTCGTTGTGGCAGTTCTCGGGGGAATCCAGCGGGGGTGAAGCGTTTGACGAAACTGCGAGTGTACGAGTACGCAAAACAACTGAACATGTCGAGCAAAGAGATCTTAACTATTCTCAACCGCCTCGACGTCCCAGTGGCCAACCACATGAGCGTCATGGACGACGAAATGGTTAAGAAGGTGGAGCAGTTTTTTGCGGACGTCAAACAGCGTGCGGCACAGCGGCATGCGTCCGAAGTGGAACGCGAGTTGCGTGAAAAACAGCGTCAGCGTGAACGCGCGGCGAGACAACAGCTGGAGCAACAGCTGCGGGAGCAGCAGGACCGGGCAGATGCACAGCCGCGGCTGTCAGCGCAGAGGGATGGCGCAACGGGAGCGGGAGCCAAAGCGCCGGGTCGGCCGGGGCGCCCGGACACAGGCCGTGGCGCAGAGCGGCCGGTTGCGGCGGGCTCAGCCGGGGTCGCGGCCGGTTCGGCGCGGACAGGAGAAGCGGTTGCCGGCCATTCCCCGGCAGTGGCCGCTGCAGCCGGTACAGGCAGTGCGCACATGGAAGCAGGTGTGATGAACGGTGAGTCACGGTCCGCCATGGCCGCAGAGGCAGGGGCGGCAGCAACCTCCGGGCCGGCCAGCGGATTACGCGAACGCACCGGAGGTGAAGCGAGGCATTCGGGGGACACACGGGCTGCCACAGGGGCTCGACCGGCGGGTGAACACCCTTCCCGCGGACGCGACTTGGGCCGGATGGGCAGTGAGCGCAGTGAACGTACGGGCGGCGACCGTTCAGACCGCGGCAGCTATGCGGGAGACCGCGGCGACCGCGGGGGTTATGCCTCAGACCGCGGGGCCCGGCCGAACGGCCGCGGGGGAGAACGGCGAGATGGTGCTCGTCCCGGCGGGATGGGCGGCCGGCCGGGAGGCCAGGCGGCCCCGGCTGGCCAACGCGATCGCGGAGGCCGCCCTGGCGGTATGGGGGGCAACCGGGCTGGGGGTGGCTTAGGCGGCGGCCGGCCGGGCGGCGGGCGGTCCAGCGGAGGCTTCGGCGGTGGCCGGGCTGGCGGCTTTGGCGGTGGCATGAGCGGCGGTTTTGCGGGCGGCGGGCGCGGTGGCCGGCCAGGTGGCCGTCCGGGCTCGGCCGTGATGGCAGTGGCGCAAAAGCCTGTCAGCCCAGCTTCTAAAGCGAAGGAGAAAGAGCGGGAACGCGGACGCGAGGAGTTTGACCGGGACGACCGCAAAGAGCGTTTCAACGAGGAAAAACTGGTCCGCGGTCCGCGCCGCAAGGGGCAAAACGGCCAGCGCGGGCGGCAGGATATCCCGTCACAGGTGACGGTCGAAGGGCCGATGAGCGTGGGAGAGTTTGCGAAACTTATTCACCGCGAGCCCTCCGAAATCATTAAAAAGCTTTTGTTCCTAGGCGTGATGGCCACCATCAACCAAGACATCGACACGGATGCCATGGAACTGATTGCGGGTGAATACGGGATCGAGTTGGTGGTGAAGCCGCCGGTCGACGAGGAAGCGCTTGATATGCTGGTGGAAGAGGACCGGCCAGAGGACCTGGTGGCACGTCCGCCGGTTGTGACCATCATGGGCCATGTCGACCATGGTAAAACCACCCTGTTGGATGCGATTCGCAACAGCCGGGTGGTGGCCACCGAGTCGGGCGGGATTACACAGCATATCGGCGCGTATCAAGTGGAAGTCCATGGCCGGAAGATCACGTTTTTGGATACCCCAGGCCACGAGGCGTTTACCACCATGCGGGCTCGCGGTGCGCAAGTGACCGACATCACCATCCTGGTGGTGGCGGCAGACGACGGGGTTATGCCGCAGACGGTAGAAGCGATTAACCATGCACGGGCTGCTAATGTGCCCATTATCGTGGCCGTGAATAAGGTGGATAAACCCACTGCCAACCCGGACCGTGTCAAACAAGAGTTGGCGCAACAGGGTTTGGTACCAGAAGAGTGGGGCGGCGACACGGTGTTTGTGCACATCTCGGCTTTGAAACACGAGGGCTTAGACCAGTTGCTGGAAATGGTTTTGCTTGTGGCAGATTTGCAGGACTTGAAGGCCAATCCCTCCGCCCGTCCGCGTGGCACCGTCATTGAAGCGAAACTGGACAGGGGACGCGGTCCCGTGGCCACGGTGCTGGTGCAAAACGGAACGCTCAAGGTGGGCGACATTGTCGTGGCGGGGACGACGTATGGCCGTGTACGCGCGATGACCAACGATTTGGGCAAGCGGATGAAGGAAGCGGGGCCGTCTACCCCGGTGGAGATCCAGGGGCTCAACGAAGTGCCGAGCGCCGGTGACCGGTTTGTGGTCTACGATGACGAGCGGGCGGCTCGCAACCTTGTGCAGAAGCGGACCAACCGGGAACGGGCTGAGCAGATGCAGGCGACAGCGCGTGTTTCGCTGGATGACTGGTACCGACAAATCCGCGAAGGCAATGTTAAAGAGCTCAACGTCATTGTGAAAGCTGATGTGCAGGGGTCCGTCGAGGCGATTGTCGGTGCGATTGAAAAGATTGACGTGCAGGGGGTGCGCGTCAAGGTCATTCACCGCGGCGTGGGTGCGATTACCGAATCGGATGTGGCCTTGGCCAGTGCCTCAGGAGCGGTGATTATCGGCTTTCATGTACGGCCTGACGTCAATGCAGCGCGCGCAGCGGAGCAACAGAAAGTGGACATCCGTCTCTACCGTGTGATTTATAACGTCACCGAAGAGTTAGAAGCGGCCATGAAGGGGATGCTCGAGCCTGAGTACAAAGAAGTGGTCCTCGGGCACGCTGAGGTCCGGCAGGTGTTCCACATTTCCAAAGTGGGCACAGTGGCCGGTTGTTACGTTACAGACGGCAAACTGACGCGTGATGCCGAGTGCCGTTTAATCCGCGATGGTGTGGTGGTGTACGAAGGCCGACTCGATTCACTGAAGCGCTTTAAAGATGACGTTCGTGAGGTTGCCAGTGGCTTTGAGTGCGGTCTCACCTTAGAAAAGTTTAATGACCTCAAGGTGGGCGACGTGGTCGAGGCGTTTAAAATGGAAGCGGTGAAAGCCGGTTAACGGACACTCGCCGGCCGGCGGGTAAGACCCTGGCGGGATGGGAAACACCTTTGTCACCTGGGTTGGGGTCAAGGGGGGAATGGCGAATGTCTCGGATACGAACGCAGCGTGTTGCAGAGCAGATGAAAAAAGAGATTGCTGCCCTGCTGCGCACCGAGGTCAAAGACCCGCGTCTTGGTTTTGCTACGGTGACGCGTGTAGAACTGGCGAACGACTTGCAGCATGCCAAGGTGTTTGTCAGCGTGCTGGGGGATGACCAGGCGAAGAAGCAAACCTTGGATGTCTTAAGTCGCACTGCTGGGTATTTGCGCGGTGAGATCAGTCGCAGGCTGCATATGCGCTTGGCACCCGAGCTGGTCTTTAAACTGGATGAATCGGGTGCATACAGCGCGCACATCGAGGCGGTTTTAAAACAGTTACACGATCAACGAGCCCCTGCAGAGAAGGAACACCCGACGGATGTGGCCGTGCCGCGAGGGGCTGAGGGTGAGGACGGAAAGCCATGAACCTGGGAGGGGAGCCGGGGACAACACCGCCCATGGCAACGTTGGGGTGGCAGCCCCAACCTCGGCAACCGCAAGCCTTGGCGATGGTCGCGGAGGTCTTGCGCACGGGGGATGATTGGCTGATTGTCACCCATGAACGGCCTGACGGTGACGCGATAGGCAGTGCACTGGCCATGGCCCATATCTTAGAAGCGTTAGGGAAACGCTGGCGCTTTGCTGTTGAACAGCCGCTGCCTCCGCGCTTTGCTTACCTGCCGCTGCACGCAAAGGCGTATACGGCGTGTCTGCCGGTGGACCGCACGTTCACCCGCGTCGTGGCCGTCGATTGTGCGGATGAGCAACGCTTTGCCGCGCTCGCCGGGTACATTGCCGAGGGGGCGCAGTTGGTGAACGTGGATCACCACTCCACCAACCCGCATTACGGGGTGGCTGCGTATGTGGACGTGCAAGCCGCGGCCACCTGTGAGTTGGTGTACCACCTAGCGCGTTACCTCAATGTACCGCTGACCTCCGGGTTGGCCATGAGCCTGTACACCGGGATTCTTACGGATACAGGCGGCTTTGCCTTGCCTAATACAACGCGGGACGTCCACCTGATTGCAGCAGAGTTGCTCAACTGTGGCGTCAACCCGTACGACGTGGCTGAGCCGGCCCTAGAGTCGCGGACTTGGGCACAGATGCGCTTGATTCAGATGGCGCTAACCACGCTCTCCGTGTCCGCGGACGGACGTTACGCCGTGCTCTACGTCACAGAAGGGATGCTGGAAGGTGCCGGCTGTACTGATGACGATACGCAGGTATTGGTAAACTTCCCACGCAGCATTGACACGGTTGAAGTCGGAGTCTTGTTCCGCGAACTGGGCGGTGGGCAGGTCAAGGTATCGCTGCGGTCGAAACGCCGGGTGGACGTGGCGCGGATTGCCCAGCGCTTTGGCGGAGGAGGTCATGTGCGGGCGGCGGCTTGTGTCCTGTCCAGACCGTTGCCCGAGGCGATGGATGAGGTGGTTGCAGCGATTGAGCAGGCGTTGGCGGAGGGTTGAGGGGTGCCAACAGGGGTCCTCATCTTGGATAAGCCCGCGGGCATGACGTCGCACGACGT
>JAILZF010000006.1 GCA_023512635.1 Alicyclobacillus sp.
TCAATACAGATGGCCACACCGCGCGCTGTCGCGCTGTCCCGGCCGCGGCTCCCTCCCAGGACAACCGGTTTGCCTGTTATAAATCCAGGTGAATCAAACTCGCGCAAGTGCGCGTATTCATCGAGCATCCAGGCCATGTTTTGAGCATTGCTAAACAAATCGGGGGCCGGGATATCTTTGGCAGGTCCGACAATCTGGCTGATGGCACGGACGTAGCCGCGGGCCAGACGCTCTTGTTCATGGATGGAAAGAGTCCGCGGGTCGCAGACAATGCCGCCTTTGGCGCCGCCGTATGGCAGATTAAAGATACCACACTTCAGGCTCATCCAAATGGAGAGCGCCTTGACTTCGTCGAGGGTGACATTGGGATGGAAGCGGATGCCGCCTTTGGTGGGTCCGATGGCGTCGTTATGCTGTGCACGGTAGCCGGTAAACACCTCGACGTGACCGTCGTCCATGCGCACCGGGATGCGCACCGTGAGGACGCGGATAGGTTCTTTTAACAGCTCGTAAACCGTCTCCGAGTACCCCAAGCGCGTCAGCGCAGCGCGCACGGCCGCTTGGGTGTTTTCTAAAACGTTTTCACCGGCGGGCGGCATGCTTGCCCCTACGGCCAAGCGCTTGCTGACTTTTGTCGACATAACGGGTCGCTCCTCTCCTGCCGTCTTGCAGCCAGCTGTTCAACGGTACAGGTTCCCCGTTTCATCATAAATCAGTCGGGGCAGGATGGAAAGGGCGAGACATACAGGAAAGCGAGGCGATTCCATGCAAACAGCTAGCAGCACCTGGCTGCAGCGGTTGCGCGAGAGCGGGCGGCGCGCTGCGGGCTCGTGGGTCTTCCACTTATTGGCCTCAGCGGTTGTGATTCTTGCCGTGTTTGCTTGGTCGCCTCCCTTGTTTTCCGGCGACACTGACACTGCGCGCAACTATTTAAATACGATTGTCTCCTCACTATCGACCATTCTGGCCCTGTGCATCTCCATCATCCTTGTGGCCATCCAGTTGACCGCGAGCAACTATACACACCGGGTCCTCGACTTTTTTGTGAGGCTGCCGTACAACGCCTCGTTGTTTCTGATGTATCTGGTGACGATTGTGCACAGCTTCTTTTTATTAACGAAGGTGACCGATACTGTCAACGAACCGTTGCGGGCTGACCTGCGCCCGGAGATGAGCGCCGATTTGGTGCTGGTGGTGATTTGCTTTCTCAGCCTGTTGCTGTATATGTACGCGGTGGTCCAGCTCCTCAAGCCTGAGCGCATCATTGACCTGATTGTCCGCGAGTACAACCGCGCCTTTGCCCGGCAAACCTACCGGGCAGCGCTGGACAATGTCGAGCAGATCTGCGACATCGCCAAACGTGCGGCTTCGTTCAGCGACACCGTGACCGGGATGCGTTGCATGCAGGTCATGTTGCGCATTGCGGCGCGCCTGCCTCTGCCGGCACAAGCGGACGACCCGCTGTTTGAGATTCACCGCAACGTGGTGGACCAGTGGGTGGAAATCGTCGGCGTTGCCGTCAAAGAAAAAGAGACAGGGTTGCTCAACGGTGTGCTGGACGCTTTACAGGCACAGGGGCGGCTGTATGTCGAAGGCGAGTGTTGGCGGGCGGCCGAGTTGGTCATCCGCGCTTACCGTCACTTGGCCTTCACGCACCTGCTGCCCGAGGGCCATGCCTTGTATATCGAACGCGTGGCAAACCACCTGTACGCCCTCGCCCTCTGCGCCGCCCGACAGAGCCCGCGCGGACAGACGTTTTGCGTACGCACCCTGCAAGTGATCACCGCCATGGGGGAGTACGTCTTTGCCGCGGAAGCGGCGGCACCTGCGCTGGTCAGTGGGTTTTTGCTGGCAGACGACTTTGCGGCAGCCGTGGCGCAGTTGGCCGCAGCGGCCGAGCAACGACAGGCGGTGGCGCTTTACTTCGAACTGTGGAAGTCGTTTGCCGGTGTGGCTCCACTGCGCGATCTGGCGCGCTGGGCGCGGTGGTGGGAGGAGAGGTTGCCGGATGCACAGTTGCGTGCCGAAGGCCGCCAGTTGGCCGCTTTGTTGGCTCATCACCTCGGCCGCGGGGACCTGGCGGCCACCCTCGGCTTTGTCTGGCAGGCGCCGGTCGACACTCTGCTGCAAGGGCCAGCGCGCCATGTGTACGAGCCGTACCGCGCCCGCCTGCTGGACGGATGGCCGTGGCCGCCGTTCGTCACGGCGACTACGGCCCCGGCGGGGTCGCCGGCACCGTTTCCGCTGCCCGGCGTGCCAGAATCTGCTCAACCTGTTCCCGGTCCGGAGTGACGTACAGGGTCCGTTGATGGTCGTACAAGACGAGTCCTGGGCGGGCTCCGTTCGGTTTCCACACGTGCTTCACCAGCGTATAATCCACCGGGACATTGGCTGAGCTGCGTCCGTTGCTAAAGTACGCCGCCAACAGGGCCGCCTCGTGCAAGGTAGTCGCCGGTACCGGGCGTCCTTCTGCCGCCACCACCACGTGCGATCCCGGTTGGTCTTTGGCGTGCAGCCACACATCGTCCGGCTGGCTCCAGCGCAGCGTCAAACGGTCGTTTTGGGTATGGTTGCGGCCCACCCGGATGAGCAACCCATCCACAGACCAGTAGGCGTCAGGCCGCTGCTCCCGGCGCGCGTGTCGCCAGCGCTGGGCGCGCTTGTCGTCCGTCGGCAGGATGCCGTGCGCTGCCAGTTCGGCTGCTAACGCTTCTAATTGAGCAGGGTTGGCGTCGCGCAAAAATACCTGTGCCTCTGCAAGGTATTGCAACTCACTCGCCACCGCCGCCAGCTCACGCTCGAGGACGGGCAAGGCTCGCTTTTTTTTGCTGGCGAGGCGAAAGTAACGCTGCGCGTTGGCCACTGCGGACAGCGCCGGATCGAGCGCAATCGACAGCGGCGCCCCCTCGTGGTACAAGTCGGGCAACTCCACCACTTGCGCACCGTGTGGCACGGTATGCGCATACGCCAGCAGCAGTTCACCGCAGACCCGGTCCTGCTCGTGGTTCTGGCTTTCCGCCTGTTGTTCCAGCAACTTGGCGCGTTTGCCCAGCAGGCGATCTTGCTGCCGTGCCAAGGCGCTCTGCAAGCGTTGTGCCAACCCTGCCAGCTGAGTCCGCTGCAGCGCTTGGGCGTAGTATGCGTCCAGCGCCTCGTCCAACGACGCCGTCGCCTGCCAGCGCGGCAGCGAGGTCAGTTGGAAGGGTGCTGCCGCCACCGGCCAGCCCAGTGGGTCCAGCCCCAGGCTCGCCGGTTCTGTTGCGTGCAACGCGGTGTGAAACAGCGCCTGCAGCGCCGCCAGAACATCGTCTGCGGCCAGGCTGCGGGCGCGGTGCAACACCTCGGCAGCCGTCACCCCGCCCATTCCAGCGACCGCACCGGCCAGCGCGCGCACGCGGGCTTTGCCGGCAAGTGCCTCCAGGCGGAGCGCAACTACGTCGTCTGCCTGCAAGCGGTCGTACGCCGTCTTGGTCAACGGTGGCGGTGGTTCATAGGGCAGACCCGGCAACACCGGGCGGACGCGGCTGAGGTCTGGGGGGACGTGAACGATGCTGTCAACAATCCGTCCCAACGAACCGGTAGCAGTGACCTCGCACAGCAAAAGGTTGCTGTGCCTTCCGGTTAACTCGCAGACCAGCGCATAGCAGACACGGTCCCCCAACTCGTTGACGGTCTCAAAGTGCAGTTCCAACACACGGTCCCAGCCTTGCTGGCGAATCGCCGTCAGCCGCGCCCCTTCCAAGCGCTTGCGCAACACTCGGCAGAACGCCGGAGGCTCCTCCGGGTTGGTCGGCCGCTGTCGCAACAGTTCGTGCACCCGCGGGTGGGTGCGGTCGGCTGAAAGCAGGACGCGGTGGCTGCCGCCCGGCACGCGCAAGGTGAGCACGAGGTCGCGCTCGCCTGGCTGGTGGATTTTCTCGACGCGCGCCCGTGCCCAGCGCGCTTCCCAGTCGCGCCGCAACACGGCCAGCGCCAGTCCATCCATGGTGTTCATCTCCTTCCCCAGCGAGTATACCACCGTACGGCCCGCTGTTCTGCGCTCAAACCGGCGCTTGGACTATTTGTGGCCCGTACAAGCATATGCATTACGAGACAAGACTCGTCGAAGGGGTGGGCTCCAGTTGGAGAATCAATGGCACGCGCTGGCCAGTCAAGACTGCCTGGCGTTGCTGGCGTCGTCGCCCTCCGGGCTAAGCAGCGCGCAGGTGGAAGAACGGCGGCGCACGTACGGCGCCAACCAGCTCGTCGAAGGGCGCAAGGTGTCGTTGTTGACTGTGTTTTTGAACCAATTCCGCGATTTTATGACGCTCGTCTTGATTGCCGCCACATTGATTTCCGGCTTGCTCGGTGAGTACACCGACGCCATCACCATCCTGGCCATCGTCGTCCTCAACGGCATTCTTGGCTTTGTACAGGAGGTGAAGGCGGAGCGGTCGTTGGCGGCGCTGAAAGAACTGACGGCTCCCATGGCCAAGGTTCGCCGCGATGGCCATGTGCTGACGTTGCCGGCGCGAGATTTGGTGCCGGGTGATGTCGTCCTGCTCGAGGGCGGAGACCGCGTTCCCGCAGACGGCCGGGTGCTCAGCGCGTCTGGCTTGGATGTCGTCGAGGCGTCCTTGACGGGCGAATCGGTGCCTGTCAGCAAGCAACCCCATGCCTTGGCCGATCCCGCGGCCCCATTGGGCGACCGGGTCAACATGGTGTACATGGGCACGTTGGTGACGCGCGGCCGTGCCGAGGTCCTGGTCACGGCCACCGGGATGAACACCGAAATGGGCAAGATAGCGGGACTGATAGAGCAGTCGGAGGAGACGCTGACACCTTTGCAAAAGCGGCTCGACGAACTGGGCCGGCTGCTGGTCTGGATTGCAGTGGGCATCACCGTGCTGGTGGTGGTGGCCGGCGTGCTGCATGGGCAGAACCTGTACCGCATGTTCCTGGCGGGGGTCAGCTTGGCTGTTGCGGCCATTCCTGAGGGGCTGCCGGCGATTGTCACGATTGCTTTGGCCTTAGGAGTGCAGCGCATGATCCGGCGCAACGCGATTGTGCGCAAATTGCCGTCGGTGGAGACGCTGGGTTGTGCCACGGTGGTCTGCTCTGACAAGACAGGGACACTGACGCAAAACCGTATGACTGTGCAACGGGTGTGGGCGGACGGTGAGTGGTTCCGCGTGACCGGCACAGGGTACAACCCGGTCGGTGAGTTTGTCTACGAAGACCGGCCGATTCAAGCCTTACGCCGACCCGCGCTGCGCTGGCTCAACGAGATTGCCGCTGCGTGCAACAACGCGGTGATGAAGCGAGTCGAGAGCGAGGACGGCGAGCGCTGGGAGTGTGAGGGTGATCCGACCGAAGGGGCGCTGCTGGTGATGGCCAAAAAGGCCGGGATTGAAGACCCAGAGGCGGTGTTCGAGCGGATCGACGAGTTGCCGTTTGACTCGGAGCGCAAGTTGATGTCTGTCCTGGTGCGGCGCGGCGACGAGGTTTTGCTGCTGACCAAGGGCGCACCGGACGTGCTGCTCGAGCGGTCGCGGATGATCATGACGGGCGGGAAAGAAGAACCGCTGTCGGCAGGGGTGCGCAAACAGATTGTGGCGGCCAACCAGCAGATGGCCAAAGCGGCCCTGCGCAACCTGGCAATTGGCTACCGCCGCTTCCGGAGCGTTGAACAGGCGAAAGCGGAGCAGAATCCGGAGAGCGAACTGGTGTTTGTCGGCCTGTGTGGGATGATGGACCCGCCTCGCGAAGAGGTTTACGAGGCGATTCTCAAGTGTCATCAGGCAGGCGTACGCACGGTGATGATCACGGGCGATCATCAAGAGACGGCCACCGCGATTGCCCGCCAATTGGAGATCCTGCCGCCTGGCGGCCAGGTGGTCACCGGGGCGGAGTTGGACGCCATGACGGACGTGCAACTGGCTGAGCGGGTCAATGACATCTATGTATACGCCCGCGTCTCCCCTGAACACAAGTTACGCATTGTCAAGGCGCTGCAGGCGCGTGGGCACGTGGTGGCGATGACGGGGGATGGTGTCAATGACGCGCCGGCGATTAAGCAAGCGGACATCGGCATTGCGATGGGCATTGCGGGTACCGATGTGGCCAAAGAAGCCTCGGCACTAGTGTTGGCGGACGATAACTTTGCAACGATTGTCGCGGCGGTTGAGGAGGGCCGCGGTATCTACGACAACATTAAGAAGTTTATCCGCTACGTGTTGGCAAGCAACGTAGGTGAAATTGTCACGATGTTTGTGGCCATGCTGGCAGGCTTGCCGCTGCCGCTGTTGCCCATCCAGATTCTCTGGGTCAACTTAGTGACCGACGGGTTGCCAGCGATTGCGCTCGGGGTTGATCCGGCGGAAAAAGACATCATGGCCCGGCCGCCGCGCGACGTCCATGAAGGGATCTTTGCCCGTGGGTTGTCGCTCAAAATCATCAGCCGCGGCGTGTTGATTGGTGTGGCCACCTTGGCGGTGTTTGTCTGGGCGCTGCAGTCGCAGCCCGGCAACCTGGCGCGGGCGCAGACCATGGCGTACGCGGCGTTGACACTCAGCCAATTCATTCTGGTGTTCGACTGCCGCAGCCTGGAGGGCGGGATTTGGAAACGCAATTTGTTTGAAAACATCTGGCTGGTGTTGGCGGTGGCCTGTTCGCTGTTGCTGTTCTTGCTGACCGTGTACGTGCCTGCGCTGGCCAAGGTGTTTGGGACGGTTCGCTTGTCGCCGTTGGAGTGGGGGATTGTGCTGGCGGCAGCAGCCTTGCCGACACTTGTGTTGTCGGCCCGCCGCGCAGGGCGCAAAGCGCTAAAAACCAAAGTGGCGCTGCGCTAGCTAGACGGACGTGCAACCTGTGCCCGTAGGGCGAACAAGGCAGGGTGCTGGGCGAGGGACCGTCCAGCGCCCTTTTATCGCCCTTTTATATTGAAGGGTTTGCAGGATGGCGCGGCCGTCGAGGGGACAAGCGGGGGTTCAGTTGTGCCCGGGCGCCAGGTTGAGTAGAATAGAGTCACGTTTGGAGGGCTTGCGATGGGTCTCCACAGCATGACAGGGTACGGCCAGGCGGTGCTCGAGGGAACGGTGGTCCGTGCCCGCGTAGAGGTACGCACCGTCAACCACCGTTTCGCGGAGTTTAACATCCGCTCTGCGCGTGAGTTGTTCTTTCTGGAAGAAGACGTACGCGCGCACCTTGCCCAGCGGATTCACCGTGGCCGGGCAGATGTGTACCTGCAGGCTGTGCCGTTGCGCGGGGCACCGGTTCAGGTGGGGGTGAACTGGCCGCTGTTGGAGGCGCTGTGCGCGGCGGAGCGGCATGCGGCCGAGCGCTTGGGCGGCGGAGAACCGTTGTCTGTCTATCGCTGGCTGACGTTCCCCGATGTCTTACAGGTGGAAGCGCAACCGCTGGATGCGGACCTGTTGCGTGCGGATGTGCTGGCTGCTGTGGACGCTGCCTGCACGTCGTTGACGGCGATGCGCGCGCGGGAAGGCCAACGTATTGCCGCAGACATGCTTGCGAAACTGGGTGAACTGGAGGAGCTCACCGCAGCCATTGCTGAGCGGGCCCCGGACATTGCAACGGCCAACCGGCAGCGGTTGCAACAGCGGCTGCAAGACGCTGCAGTGGACGAACAGCGCATCTGGGCGGAAGCCGCCCTGTTGGCTGAGCGGATGTGCGTGGACGA
Organism: Alicyclobacillus sp.; assembly: GCA_023512635.1. GTDB lineage: Bacteria > Bacillota > Bacilli > Alicyclobacillales > Alicyclobacillaceae > JAILZF01. The sequence continues at coordinate 7,679 of JAILZF010000006.1, forward strand.
AGAACTGGTGCGCTTGTCCAGCCACATCGCCGAGTTTCGCAAGTCTGTCGGCGAAGGCAGCCCGGTGGGACGGCGGCTGGACTTTATTGTTCAGGAGATGCACCGCGAGGTCAACACCATCGGCGCAAAGACGAATGATTTGGCGGTGACGAAGTGGGTGCTGGCGGCTAAAGCGGTGGTTGAACAGCTGCGCGAGCAGGCGCAAAATATAGAGTAGCAGCGACGGCGGTCGCGCGGAGGGGGCTGCGTTTGTGAGCATCCGGCTCATCAATATCGGGTTCGGCAACATCGTATCCGCCAACCGGATTATTTCAATTGTCAGTCCAGAGTCGGCGCCCATCAAGCGGATTATCCAGGAGGCCCGGGACCGGGGGCGCTTGATTGACGCGACGTACGGGCGCAGGACGCGCGCGGTGATCATCACGGACAGTGATCATGTCATCCTTTCAGCGGTCCAGCCAGAGACGGTGGCCCACCGTTTAACGGCAAAAGATCAACCTCTTGACGAGGAATGAGGCGGATGGCGGCAACCAGTGAATCCGGCATTCTCTTCGTGTTAAGCGGCCCCTCCGGCGCGGGCAAAGGCACCGTTTGCAAGGCTTTGATGGAAAGCCTGCCTGACATGTGCTTGTCCATTTCTGTCACCACCCGCCCGCCGCGTCCGGGCGAGCAACACGGTGTCAACTACTTTTTTAAGACCAAGGCGCAGTTTGAAGCGATGATTGCCAACGACGACTTGCTCGAGTGGGCGGTGGTGTTTGACCATTACTACGGGACGCCGCGCGAGTTTGTCGAAACCAAGCTGCGCGAAGGGCACGACGTGCTGCTGGAAATTGATATTCAGGGTGCGATGCAGGTGAAACAACGGCACCCCAACGGGGTGTTTATCTTCTTGATTCCGCCGTCGGCGACAGAGCTGGAGGCTCGCATCCTCGGCCGCGGCACAGAGTCGGAGGCGTCGTTTCGCCAACGCTTTGGCGCAGCGCGCCACGAATTGCAACAAATGCAGCACTACGACTACGTGGTGGTCAACGATGTCGTGGCGGCCGCCTGTGCGCGTATCCAAGCGATTATCACCGCTGAGCACTGCAGCGTTTCGCGCAACCTCCACTTATTGACTGAGTGGTAGTCAGCGCGTGTCAGCCTAGCCTGTCCGGCTGCGGGCGGACAGGCTAGGCTGACCAGTGCAAGCTTGGCGCTGCTGTGGCTCGGCAGGAGCGCGGGTGCAGTGCGGGCGGACAGCCCGTTTGACGGCGAGCAGAGAGGCAGGGAGGGAACCGTGGTGTTGTACCCGTCCATTGACCAGCTGATGACGCTGACTGACAGCAAATACAGCCTGGTTGTGGCGACGTCGAAGCGCGCCCGGCAGTTGCAGGAGCAAACCATGCATCAACCGGGATCGAGCACGACCAAAAATGTGAGCCGTGCGCTGTGGGAGATCAGTGCGGGCAAGGTGCGGTTTTACCGAACCAAAGAAGGCTTGAAGTGAAGCGCGCGGTGTGGGGAGGGCTGTCCTGGCTGGGTCGCAGGGTCGACCCGGAAGGACAGCCCTCGCGCTGTTTGAGCGGTGTTCACCAGCCGCGGCAATCCTGGTGCAGAGGAGGACGAGACCCATGGCTGCGGTGTTGCTGGGGGTGAGCGGAGGCATTGCGGCGTACAAGGCTGCTGCGTTGTGCAGTCTGTTGGTCAAAAAGGGCCATGATGTGCAGGTGCTGATGACGGAGCACGCCACGCGTTTCATCCAACCGTTGACCTTTCAAGCACTGAGCAAGCGGACGGTGGTGACCGATACGTTTGCTGAGCCGAACCCGGCAGAAATCGCGCATATTGCACTGGCCGACTGGGCGGACGTGTACGTGATTGCCCCGGCCACGGCCAACGTCTTGGCCAAACTGGCCCTGGGCTTGGCGGACGACATGGTAACGACGACGGCGCTCGCCTGTCGGGCGCCGTTGGTGGTGGCGCCGGCGATGAACGTGCATATGTGGACCCACCCGGTGGTGCAGGGCCATGTACAGGCCTTGCAGCAGCGCGGTGTGGTGGTGGTGCAGCCTGGGTCTGGGCCCCTGGCTTGCGGTTACGTCGGCGAGGGGAGGCTGGCGGAACCTGAGGAGATTGCGGCGGCCGTGGAGGCCCTGTGGCAGCGTCCGCGGGATATGGCTGGGTTACGGGTATTGGTGACGGCAGGCCCGACGATTGAAGAGATCGACCCGGTTCGCTACTTGAGCAATGCGTCTTCAGGCAAGATGGGGTATGCCCTGGCACGTGCAGCCGTGCGGCGCGGGGCGCAGGTCTCGCTGGTTTCTGGGCCGACGGCCCTGCCGCCGGTGACAGGTGCGGAGCTGGTGGCGGTGCGTTCAACCGAGGAGATGTTGCAAGCGGTGTTGGCGCGCGCTGAGGCGGCCGATGTGGTGATTGGCGCGGCAGCGCCTGTGGACTTCCGTCCGCTGCACCGGCTCCCCCATAAGTGGAAAAAACAGGACGGGCCGCCGCAACTGGAGTTGGTCCCTACCCCGGACGTGCTGGCCATGGCGGCAGCACGGCGGCGTCCCGGGCAAATCTGGGTTGGGTTTGCTGCCGAGACGCAAGACGCACTGCGCCACGGATGGGACAAGCTGACGCGCAAAGGCCTCGATATGGTCGTGGTGAACAACGTGAGCGAGCCGGGGGCGGGGTTTGCCGTGGATACCAACCGTGTGGTCTTGCTGACGCGCGACGGTGGTGAACAGGCCTTGCCTTTGCTGAGCAAAGACGCGGTGGCGGAGCGAATTCTCGACGCGGTTCAGGCGCTGCGCGGGACGCTGCCAGCCCCTGGGGGAGGGCAGACGTCCGTTGGTGCAGGTGGCTGAGGTGGTGGTGGATGTTGCGGCCCGCCAGCTCGACCGTACGTTGGATTACCTCGTCCCGCCCACTTGTCCTTATCCGGTTCAGCCTGGCCAGCGTGTCTTTGTCCCTTTGGCTCAACGCTATGTGTTGGGCTACGTGTGGCAGGTGCGCCACCTGACGGCAGCGCCAGACGGGCTTAAGCCCTTGGCCGCGGTGCTTGATGAACGGCCGCTGTTGACCGCGGAGCTGTTGGACTTGGCCGCGTGGCTTTGTGAACGCTGGCTGTGTACCCGGCGCGAGGCCTTGCAAGCGATGCTGCCGGCGGCCTACCGGTTGGAGCAAACCCGCCAGTACCGCGCTCGCGCAGGTGCAGCAGGGGCACTGAACGCGGCGCTTTGGCAAGCGGACGCCGAGCGGGTCTGGCAGGCGCTGCAGCAGGGGCCGTTGACGTTTGCCCAACTTCTGGCTCGTTATGGGCCTGGGGCAGCACCGGCCTTAGAGCAGTTGTTGGCGGCGGGGTGGGCAGAAGAGGTCTGGCAGGGCCGCGATGCAGTGAGAGAGAAGACGGTCACCTGGGTAGAGGCGGCTGTTGCCGCGGAGGAACTGGCTGCAGCCCAGGCACAGCGCGCCCGCCGCGCTCCCCGGCAAGCGGCCCTGTTGGCGGAACTGCTGGCCCGTGGTCCAGCCCTGCCGGTACAGGCTTTGGGTGTGCGGGCTTCGGAGCCGGCGCTCAAACAGCTGGTGGCTGCCGGGTTGGTTCGACTGCGGGCGGTTGCGTATGAGCGGCGCGCGGTGGTGGCGGCCGGGCCAGCGGATGTGGCTCCGCCATTGACGACGTGGCAACAGCGGGCGGTGGACCAGCTGCTGCAGAGTTTGGCGCAGCGGCGTTTTGCCGAGTTTGTGCTGCACGGGGTGACAGGCAGCGGCAAGACAGAGGTCTACCTGCAAACCATTGCCCGTTGCTTGGCGGAGGGTGGCGGTGCGTTGGTGCTGGTGCCTGAGATTGCGCTGACGCCTCAGCTGGTGCAGCGCTTTATTGGGCGCTTCGGGGAACAGGTGGCCGTCTTGCATTCAGCGTTGTCGGCCGGGGAGCGGCGAGACGAGTGGCTGCGCGTGCGGCGCGGACAGGCGCGGGTGGTGGTAGGGGCACGCAGTGCTGTGTTTGCGCCTGTGCAGGGGTTGCGTCTGGTGATTGTCGACGAGGAGCACGAGCCAACGTATAAGCAAGCGGACAGCCCGCGCTACGACGCACGCGCGGTGGCACGCTGGCGGATGGAGCGGGCAGGGGGGACGCTGGTCTATGGCTCTGCGACGCCTTCGTTAGCGGCCATGGGGCAGGTGGAACAGGGCCGCGCTCACTTGCTGGTGCTGCCGCAGCGCGCCAATGGCCGGCCGCTGCCACCAGTGCAGGTGGTGGACATGCGCGCCGAGCTGCGTGCCGGTAACCGCTCGCTGTTCAGCCGGGCCATGGCTGAAGGGTTGGCGGCGGCTGTCGCAGCGGGCCGCCAGGCGATTCTCTTCCTCAACCGCCGCGGTTACGCCGCGTTCTTGATCTGCCGCCACTGCGGTGAACTGCTGCGTTGCCGCCATTGTGATATCTCGCTGACGCTGCACCGCAAGGATCAACGTGCCTGGTTGCAATGCCATTACTGCGGGTCCACCGCGCCGGCGCCGGCTGTCTGTCCGGCGTGCGCAGAGCCGGCACTGCGCCCGTATGGCGCGGGTACACAGCAGGTGGAACAGGCTGTGCGGGAGCGTTGGCCGACCTGGCGGGTGTTGCGCATGGACGTGGACACCACCCGCCGGAAAGGTGCCCACCAGGCGTTGATTGAGCAGTTTGCCCGCGGGGATGCTGACGTTTTAATTGGCACTCAAATGGTGGCCAAGGGCTTGGACTTTCCGAACGTTGTCTTTGTCGGTGTGGTGTCGGCCGACACCATGCTGGCGGTTCCCGATTTTCAGGCGGCTGAACGGACGTTTAACCTGTTGACGCAAGTGGCCGGGCGCTCTGGCCGGGCTGACGCTCCAGGACAGACGGTGGTACAGACGTATCAGCCGGAGCACTACGCCATTCAGGCGGCTGCCCGGCACGATTATCGCGCGTTTTACGAGCAAGAACGGAAACTTCGGGCCACCTTTCAGTACCCGCCGTTTTGTGAGTTGGCGGTGTTTGTGGCGATGCATCCGCATGAACATGTGGCGGCAAGCGCTGCCCGCCGTTTTGAGCGCGAGCTGCGGCGCCGCCTGACGGCTGCTGCTGCAACCGTTTGGCCGGCCGCCCCGGCAGGGGTTGGCCGGGTAGAAGACCGTTACCGGTATCAGGTTGTGGTAAAGTATGTTCAATGGACAGACGTCCGCACCGCGCTGCGCACCGCCTGGGACGCGGTGGACGAGCGCCTGCGCGCCTTGGGAGGGACGGCCGTATTGGATGTGGGGGCAGCGCGCATAGGGTAATCCAGCGCTGCCGGACGCGCGCAACCTGCAGTGCGAAGCAGGTGTCCAGCGCACAGGGAGGGATTCGCGGTGTCTATCCGTATCATCCGGACGGGGGATGACCCGGTTTTGCGCCAGGTCTCAAAACCTGTTCCACAGGTCAACAAAGCGATTGAAAAACTGCTGGACGACATGGCTGAGACGATGTATCACGCGGAGGGTGTCGGATTAGCAGCTGTACAGATTGGCGTACTCAAGCGGCTGGTGGTGGTGGATGTCGGCGACGGTCTGATTGAACTGATTAACCCGGAGCTGTTGGAAGCGCACGGCGAGCAGCGAGGGGTAGAGGGCTGCTTGTCGCTCCCCGGGCTGCGCGCGGAGGTGACACGTGCGGCACGCGTCAAGGTGCGGGCGCTCAACCGCCGCGGCGAACCGTTTGAACTGGAGGGCAGCGACCTGTTGGCGCGCTGTCTGCAGCACGAGATTGACCACCTCAACGGGATTTTGTTTACGGATTACGTCAAACCGGAGGACATCTTTTACGAAACAGAACAGGGGCAGAAGTCCAGATGAGTCAGCGGCCGCGGGTGTTGTTTTTGGGGACGTCCGACTTTGCCGTCCCGGTCTTGCAAGCGCTGGCGGCGGGGGACTATGAGCTGGTCGGGGTGGTTACCCAGCCGGACCGGCCAGCTGGCCGGCGCCGTGAACTGGCACCATCGCCTGTGAAGGTTGCCGCCGTGGCGTTAGGCCTGCCGCTGTGGCAGCCGCCGCGTGTGCGCGCACCCGAGGTGCTGGCGGCCTTGGCGGAGCTGCGGCCGGATGTTGCGGTGACAGCAGCTTACGGGCAAATCCTGCCGCAGGCCCTGCTCGACTTGCCGAGGCACGGTTGTCTGAACTTGCATCCTTCGCTGCTGCCGCGCTGGCGCGGTGCGGCTCCGGTGCAACGCGCCCTGCTGGCAGGGGATGCGCAGACAGGGGTGTGCGTGATGCGCATGGCCTTGGCGTTGGACGCCGGGCCCGTCTTGGCTGTGCACCAGACTGCTATCGACCCGGAAGAGGACGCCGGCACCCTGAGCGCGCGTTTGGCTGCGGCTGGGGCACAACTGTTGTTGCAGGTGCTGCCTGACTACTTGGCCGGCCGCTTGCCCGCGGTCCCCCAGGCTGAGCAAGGGGTCACCTACGCGGAACGATTGACGCGCGCAGACGAGTGGCTGGACTGGACACAGCCAGCCTGGCAGGTGCACAATCACGTGCGCGCGTTGGCACCGCAACCGGGGGCCTGCACGCGCGTGGCCGAGGTGCGCGGTGACGGACTGGTTAAGGTATGGCGGACGCGCTGGCAGCCGTTGGACGGGCCGGAGGCACCCCCGGGGCGCGTCGAACGGCTGGCAGGGGGGACGGTGGGGGTACGCTGTGCGGACGCCTGGCTGCCCCTAGTGGAGGTTCAGCCGGCCGGCAAGCGGCGGTTGCCGGCGAGTGACTGGCTGCGCGGTGCCGGCGGTGCGGTGCAGTTTGCTGCGCCGGCCCAACCGGCGAGCGGGGAGGGGCCAGCGTGATTTCTCCGGCACGCCGCTGCGCCTGGCAGGCGCTGTGCAACATGGCGCAGCGTCAACAGTACGCTAACGCCGCGCTGCAACACGTGTTGCGCAGCGCGGCCCTGTCCGAGCGCGATAAAGCGCTGTGCACTGAGCTGGTGTATGGGACCGTGCAGCGCCAACGGACGCTCGATGCACTGCTGGCGGAACATAGCCGGCGGCCGTTGACGCGCCTGGAACCGCCGGTGCTCGCCCTGCTGCGCATGACCGCTTACCAACTGGTGTTTCTCGACCGCATCCCGGCATACGCGGCGGTGGATGACGCGGTGGAGTTAGCCAAGCAGTCGCGTCCGCGCGCAGCCGGTTTTGTGAACGCGGTGTTGCGCGCCTGGCTGCGCGACCCGCGCCCGGCGCGGGCACGCCTGCAGGAATTGGTGGCACGCACGGGTGCCTGGGCAGAGCAGATGGGGCTGTTGCACAGCTATCCAACGTGGCTGGTGGAGGCGTGGGAACGGCAGTTTGGCCGGGCCCGTACCGAGGCGATGCTGATCTCGTGCAACCAGCCGCCGGTCTTAGGGGTGCGCGTCAACCCGCTGCGGGCCACCCGTGAACAGGCGCTGGTGCGTGTGCAAACGGCAGCCGGTGCGGCGGCAGCCACCGCGTCACCTGTGGCGCCCTGGGGATTGCGTCTGCACCGCGGTCTGGACGTGGAGGCGTGGGACCTGTACCGCGAGGGGTGGGTGACCGTCCAGGACGAAGGCTCCATGCTGGTGGCGCCCTTGGTCAGCCCGTCCCCGTCGGCGGTGGTCTTAGATATGTGTGCTGGACTGGGCACCAAGGCGACCCACCTCGCCGAGTTGCAAGCGGACCGCGGGCAGGTGTGGGCGTGCGATGTGTACGGCCATAAACTGCGCAACATGCAAACGGCTGCCCGGCGTTTGGGATTGACCAGCCTAAAGCCGTTGCTGACGGACGCCCGCAGCTTGCCGCAGCGGCCCGGGTGGAGCGGGCGGTTTGACGCGGTCCTGCTCGACGCGCCGTGCAGTGGTCTAGGGGTGTTGCGGCGCCGCCCAGACATCCGCTGGCGGCGGACGCCGGCCGATTTGGCGTCGTTGCAGACACTGCAGGCAGAGCTGTTGCGCGCAGCGGCGCTGCTCGTCCGGCCGGGGGGTGTGGTGGTCTACGCCACCTGTACCTTGCTGGCGGAAGAGAACGAAGTCCAGCTGGCACATCTGTTGGCGGACGGCGTGCCGCTGCGCCCTGAAGACCCGCGCCCCTGGCTGCCGCACGCAGTGGCCGAGCGGATCGACATGTGCACCGCAGGGGTGCTGCTGACGCCAGAGCAGTGGCAGACCGACGGGTTTTATATGGCGCGCCTCCGGCGGATGGATGGTTGAGGCGCCAGGGCTGTGGATGAGGCAGGCATACCACGGGGAAGGCAGACCGTGAGGAGGATGGCGATGCAACACCTGTACGACATGCGCAGCAGTGAACTGGCGGCGTGGCTGGAGTCCCTGGGGGAGCCGCGTTACCGGGGGAAGCAGGTGTTTCAATGGCTGTACCAACGGCGGGTACGATCGGTGGCAGAGATGACCAACCTGCCCAAGGCACTGCGCCAACGCTTGGCAGACCAGGCGGTGTTGGCGACGGCCCGTGAGGTCACTCGACAGGTCTCACAGGTGGACGGGACGGTCAAGTTCTTGCTTGGTTGGCCGGATGGCGTGACGGTAGAAACCGTCCTGATGCGGCATGACTACGGCAACAGCGTGTGCGTCTCAACCCAGGTGGGCTGCAAAATGGGCTGCGCTTTTTGCGCCTCCACGCTGGGCGGGATGATTCGGCAGATGACCGCAGGTGAGATGGTCGAGCAGTTGTTGGCCAGCCAGCGTTTGCTTGATGCGACAGATGAGCGGGTTTCGTCCGTGGTATTGATGGGGTCTGGTGAGCCCATGGACAACTACGACCAGGCCATGAAGTTTATCGATATCATCCGCGACCCGGACGGGTTGAACATTGGCCAGCGCCACATCACCCTTTCCACCGTCGGGTTGGTGCCAGGGATTGTACGGTTGGCAGACGAGGGCCGGCCCATTACACTGGCGGTCTCGCTGCATGCGCCGACGGATGAGCTGCGCTCGGCGCTGATGCCGGTCAACAAAGCGTATCCGATTGCCAAACTGCTGGAGGCCTGCCAGTATTACTATAGAAAGACGGGCAAGCGCATCTCGTTTGAATACGCCCTGATTGGAGGCAAAAACGACGCGCTGGAACACGCCCGCCAGTTGGCAGAGCTGTTGCGCGGACTGCCTTGCCACGTCAACTTAATCCCGGTCAACTACGTGCCGGAACGCAACTTCCAACGCACGCCCAAGGCGCAAGTGCAGGCGTTTTTGCAGGAATTGCGGCGCCTGGGCGTCAACGCTACGGTACGGCGGGAAATGGGGCACGACATTGCTGCCGCCTGTGGGCAATTGCGGGCGGAGCACGCTGCCCGGCCGGCGCCCTGAGCAGGAGCCGGCGCGGCGTTTCGAGGGGTGGAGAGTAGCATGTTGTTGGCGGTCCGATCGCACATCGGCCGGGTGCGACATATGAACCAAGACAGTTTTGCCGTTTGGGCAGAACAGCCGCCGCTTTGTCTGCTGGTGGTGGCCGACGGCATGGGCGGGGCGTCTGCCGGGGAAGTGGCCAGCCGTTTGGCGGCTGAGACCGTCACGGCGACAGTGGCAGAGGCTTGCCGTATGCAGCCGCACAGCCAGCCGGAAGAGTGGTTGCGCAGCGCTGTTCAAGCGGCCAACCGGCGTATCTGGGAAGAGGCGCGCAGCTCCCAGGCGTACGTAGGCATGGGGACGACCCTGGTGGCTGCGCTGGTGTACGGGGAGCAGGTGGTGTTGGCGCACGTGGGGGACAGCCGCGCGTACCTGCTGCACGATGGGCAGTTGGCGCAGGTCACGGCGGACCATTCCCTGGTGGCTGAGCTGGTCCGGCGCGGGCAGCTGACGGAGGAGGAGGCGTTACACCATCCGCAGCGGCACATCGTCACGCGCTCGTTGGGCACGGCCGAGTTTGCGGACCCGGATGTGTCGTGTCATCCGTTTGCGGCGCGCGATGTGTTGCTGTTGTGCACGGACGGATTGTCTAACCTGGTGGGGTTGGACGAGCTTTCCGCCCGGCTGCAGCCGCTGCAAACGGCGGCTGCCCAGGCAGAGGTGGAACAAGCGGCCGAAGAGCTGGTGGCGCTGGCGTTGGACAGGGGAGGGCCGGACAACGTGACGGTGGCCCTTGCGGTGCGTCGAGAGGGGCGTGACGCTGAGTGAACCGCCTGCTCGGAGGACGTTACGACTTGCAAGAGGAGATTGGCGGGGGCGGCATGGCGGTGGTCTACCGGGCGTTGGATACACTGCTTGGCCGGCAGGTGGCGGTCAAAATGCTGCGCACGCAGTACGCCAGCGACGAGGAGTTTGTGCAACGCTTCCGCCGTGAGGCACAGTCTGCTGCGCGTTTGTCTCATGCCAATATTGTCAACCTGTATGACGTGGGCGTCAGTGCCGAGGGCCAGTACTACCTGGTGATGGAGTACATCGACGGGCCGACGCTAAAAGCGGTGATCCGCGCGCGTGCCCCGCTGCCGGTTAAAGAAGCGGTGGACATCGCCATGCAGGTGTGCGACGCCCTGCAACACGCGCACAACCACGGCATCATTCACCGTGACATCAAACCGCACAACATCCTGTTGACGCAGTCAGGCCAGGTCAAAGTGGCTGATTTTGGCATTGCCCGCGCCAACACCGGCAACACCATTACGCACCCACAGGGAGATTCGGTGCTCGGTTCAGTCCACTACTTCTCGCCCGAACAGGCACGCGGGGCGGCTACCGACGTGAAAAGCGACATCTACTCGCTAGGGGTCGTTCTGTATGAAATGCTGACAGGGCGCTTGCCGTTTTCCGGGGACTCGCCGGTGAGCGTGGCGTTAAAACACCTGCGGGATCCTTTTGTTGAGCCGCGGCACATCAATCCAGACATTCCGCAGAGCGTGGAGAACGTCATTCTCCGTTGCCTGGTCAAAGACCCGGACCTGCGCTATCCGGACATGGCGGCGGTGCGGCGCGACCTGGAGGAGGCGCTGTTGCGCCCTAACGTTCCTAAGTACCAGCTGCCGCAGGAGGTGGAGGACGCCACCTTGGTCCTGCCGGCGGTAGGCAACGGACGGCATGGGGAAGCGCGGGTTGAACCCCCTTCCGAGCCACCACGGCGCAAACGCCGTTGGGGGGCGGCGCTGGCCTGGTCTGGGGTGGCGTTGGTGGTCTTGGCGGTGGGGGCAGTGGCAGCCTATACGCTGGTGATGCACTTGCTGCAGGTGCCCAACGTCAAACTGCCGGACGTGCGCGGCAAGCAGGCCGACCAGGCCGTGGCGTTGCTGCGCTCTGCGGGTTTTCAAGTCACGGAGAAACAGGCGGTCAACCCGCAGCCGGCGGGGGTGGTTTATGATGAAAATCCGCCTGCAGGCAGTGAGGTCAAAGAGGGCCGGGAGGTAACGTTGTGGGTCAGCAAAGGACCGCAGCAATTGCAGATGCCCGACCTCTCCGGCGTTCCCGTAGACGAGGCGGTTCAACAATTGGTGAACATGGGGCTGAGCAAGGACAACATCAGTGAACAGCCTGTTCAGAGCAGCCAGTACGGCTCAGGTTTGGTGGTGGCCACGCAACCGGCCAAGGGTGCGGCCGTCCAGACCACCAGTAAGGTCGTATTGCAGGTGAGTGAAGGGGCGATGGCCACCGTGCCCAACGTGCTGGGCATGACGTTGGATCAAGCGGAAGCCGCCTTAATCCAAGCGCACCTTGCGGTGGGACAGATTTCACGCGTGCAAGCGGCTGCGCCTGACGGTACGGTGGTCGATATGGTTCCGTACAAGGCGGGGGCGCAGGTCCCTGCGGGTACCAGCATTGGCTTGTACGTCGCGTACAACTCGGGGGAATCGGGCGGTGTGTTGAACAGCCTGCCGCCGGCAGGGGGAACAGGCCCAGGTAACGGTGCGCCGGCAGGCAGCGGGGGCTCAAGCGGATCGACCCAAGGTACGGCGGCCAACGTGCAAGTCAAGGCGTTCCAGGTAAGCGTCAGCGATAAGAAAAAGGTGCCGATTGCCGTACAGATTTACAAGTCGGACGCTCAGGGTCAGCACGTCAAGGTGGCGGATGAGACGATCACCAACACGCGTTCTTGGCCGGTGACGGTGTACGTCACCCCGCAGACCCCAGGACAAATTCAGGTTTACGAGAACGGACAGTTGCAGCAGACGTACAACGTGAACTACGGGGACACGCCTTAAAGGAGGCAGACCATAAACGAGCCAACGGCCGTGCAGGGAAGGGGGGCTACAGATGCTGGAAGGTCGAGTCACACGCGCTGTCGGGGGTTTTTTTGATGTGGCAGGCGAAATGGGCGAGGTTCGGCGGTGTCGGGCGCGCGGGGTGTTCCGCAAACGCGGTGTCACCGTGTTGGTGGGCGATCTCGTGTGTTATGAACCGGTAGGAACGCAGGAAGGTATCATCCGCGAGGTCTTGCCGCGCCGTACGGAATTGGTCCGTCCGCCAGTGGCCAATGTCGACCACGCGTTGCTGGTCTTTTCAGCGGCAGCCCCGCCTTTTCACCCGCAATTGCTCGATCGCGCGTTGGTAGCAGCGGCCGCAGCTGGCCTGACCGCTACCCTGGCGGTGAGCAAGTGTGACCTGGCAGACCCACAAACCTTAAGTGCCGCTGTGGCTCCCTATGAAGCTGCAGGTTACCGGGTGATCCGCCTGTGCACGCCGCAGGGGATTGGGGTAGACGAGGTGCGCGCTGTGCTGGCGGGGCGCGTGACGGTGTTTGTTGGCCCCTCGGGGGCGGGGAAGTCATCGCTCGGTAACGCCTTGCACCCAAGCCTTGGCTTAAAGATGGGGGACATCAGTGAAAAACTAGGCCGCGGCCGCCATACCACTCGTCACGTCGAGTTGTTTCACTTGGGCGAGGGCACGTATGTGGTGGATGCGCCTGGGTTTAGTCAATTAGAGCTGGACGTGTCCAGCCGTGACCTGCGCTTGTACTTCCCAGAGTTTGCAGAGTGGGCCGAGGCATGCGCCTATCGCGGCTGTGAACATGACGAGGAAGAAGGTTGCGCGGTCCGGGCCGCTGCCGCCAGTGGCCGGCTGGCCGCCAGCCGGTATGCCAACTACCAGGCGCTGCTGCATGAACTACGGGCACAAGAATCCCGTCGTTACTAGTCGTGACTAACCCTCCAGCGGCCGCCTGGCCGGTTGGACACCTGGGAGGGTACAGAGAAGGAGGAGAACGGCGGGTGAACGTACGAATTGCGCCGTCTATCTTGTCGGCTGACTTTGCTTGCCTGGCGGATGAGGTGGAGGCAGTGTTGGCGGCTGGGGTGGACTGGATTCACGTGGATGTGATGGACGGTCAGTTTGTGCCGAATCTTACGATGGGTCCGCTGGTGGTGGCCGCCCTGCGGCGGCGGTTTGACTGCCATCTCGATGTGCACCTGATGGTCCAGCGTCCAGAAGGCCTGTTGGCTGCGTTTGCTGAGAGTGGAGCCAGTACCTTGACTGTCCATGCGGAGGCCACCCCGCACGTGCACCGGGCTCTGCAACAAATTCGCGCGTTGGGGGTACAGGCTGGCTTGGCTCTGAACCCGGGGACAGGCTTGGATGTCATCGACGGCGTCGCGGACGAACTTGATTTATTGCTGGTGATGACAGTGAATCCGGGGTTTGGCGGCCAACCGTTTTTGCGCGGTCAATTGCGCAAGGTGCAGCAGGCGCGCGCTAAGTTGGACGCTCTGGGCCGCCATGACGTGCCCATTGAAGTGGATGGCGGCATCACAACAGCGACCATGCCGCTGGTGGTGGCTGCCGGGGCGCGCATTTGCGTGGCCGGCTCTGCCGTCTTTGGCGCGGTGGACCGTCGAGCTGCCGTGGCTGCCTTGCGCCGTGCCGGTGAGCAAGGGTTGGCACAGGCTGGAGACGCAGGCGCCCCTAGATAAGGACAGGGTATGCCGCGCACCTGCCATATCGTTGGGGCTGTTCAAGCGGACCGCTGCGGAGAAGTGCACATAACTGGCGGCTATGACTATATATATGTACCAAGTCAATCGACCAGGATGCAAGGGCGGCCCGAAGGACGAGGAGGGACGGCGGCTTGAAATTTTATACGATTAAATTGCCAAAGTTTTTGGGTGGGATTGTGAAGGCGTTTCTTGGTGTGTTCGCCAAAGACTAGCCCAACCGGTCACAGGGGCGGCCGGTCGTTCCTCCGCCGCCGCTGCCGCCGGGCAAACACCAAAAAACCGGGGAAGAGCACGTACCGTGCTGTTCCCCGGTTTTTTGGTAGCGGGAATGGGTCCGCTGCTCAAACCACGCGCTGGACCTTGCCTGCCTTAAGACAACGCGTGCACACGCGAATCCGTTTGACCGTTCCGTTGACGTTCGCACGCACAGACTGAAGGTTAGGGAGCCAGCGGCGCTTCGTTTTGTTTTCAGCGTGGCTGACCAGGTGGCCAGTCGACGGTTGTTTACCGCAAATCTCGCAGCGACGCGCCATGTTCAGCACCCCCTCTCACCGGCATGACCGGAACTGGACGGACAAGACCGCCCGTATAACGGCCGTATTGTAGCACACCCTTTCTTCTTGGCGCAACCGCGCTTTCTCTCCTCCTGTCCGCTGTAGTACAATGGCTCAAAGCAGGAGTTGGCAGGGGGGGTCGGCATGCCCAAGACGATTCACACGGAACTCGGGACGGTGACCATTGCCGAGGACGTTATCGCCACCGTCGCCGGACTGGCAGCGATGGACTGTTACGGCCTGGTTGGGATGGCTTCGCGCAAACAGGTCAAAGACAGTCTGAGTGAACTGTTAGGCCGTGAGAACCTCGGGCGCGGCGTTGAGGTGCGGATTCAAGGCGAGGATGTACAGGTCGACTTGTACATCGTCGTAAGCTACGGCACCAACATTTACGAGGTGGCGCAAAACGTCCGCGACAAGGTCCGGTATGTGTTGAATGAGACGGTGGGCGTTGCTGTGGACCGCGTTAACATCTACGTACAAGGAGTACGAGTGGTCAACGAACGTCAGTAGGAGGTCATCCATGACCGTCCGGGTCCTCGACGGCGAAGGGTTTGTCCAAATGATTCAGGCCGGCCACGCCAGGCTGCAGGCGATGGCCGAAGGGGTCAATGCACTCAACGTCTTTCCTGTTCCCGACGGGGACACGGGCACCAATATGGCGTTGTCGCTGGCGCAAGGGGTAGCCAGCCTGCAGCAACTGCAGCACCCCCGGTTGGCTGGAGCAGCCCAGGCGTTGGCGGATGGGTTGCTCATGGGGGCCAGAGGTAATTCCGGGGTGATCTTATCCCAGTTGTTTCGCGGTTTCGCCAAGGTCATCGAGGCAGAGGAGTCCCTCTTGACTGCTGACCTGTTTGCGCGCGCCCTGCAGGCTGGGGTCGACACGGCTTACCAGGCTGTGGCCAGGCCGGTGGAAGGGACCATCCTGACCGTGGCACGTGCGGCCGCACAGGTTGGCGTTCAAGCAGCGCGAGAACAACTCCCCTTGCCACTGTGGATGAAAAAGGTGCGCCAAGCAGCTGCTGCAGCCTTGGCAAACACCCCGGAGCAGTTGCCCGTCCTGAAGCAAGCGGGGGTGGTGGACTCAGGCGGACAGGGACTGGTATACATTTTGGAAGGATTTGAGCGTTGGCTGCAGGGCATGCCGGTCACAGCGGAGACATCGTCAGCCGGTCTCCCCCTGTCTCGCGCGGGTGAGTCGGAGGTGCATACGGCTGCAGACAACGCGGGTCAGAATGCCCTAGTATCCGGTCAAGCGCTTGGCAACCCCGCTGCCCAGGCTAGGGTTGAACTGAGTTCTTGGCCCGAGCTCGGTGGTGTCCAACATGACAGCCCGGACAGCCACTTTGGCTACTGCACGGAGGTGTTGCTGCGGTTGCCCACAGCGACCCGCCCTGTGGCTGCGTTACGCCAGGCGTTGGCGGCACTAGGCGATTCACTGGTGGTGGTGGAGAGTGGTGAGTGGATCAAGGCGCACGTGCACACGGACCACCCTGGCCAGGCCTTGGAGGCCGCTTTGCAGTACGGGGAATTGACGCAGGTCAAAGTAGAGAATATGCGTGAGCAACGGCGCCGTCTGCAGGCCCGCCAGCAGCGTGCAGGCGAGCTGGACAATCAACTCGGGGCGAGGATTCACGTGGAGGCTGCACAGGCGGGGAACCGTCCCGGCTTTGCGGTCACGGCCCAGGGGGCAACGGCCGGCCAGCCGCTTGCCGTGGTTGCAGTGGTGGCGGGAGCGGGCCTTGCTGAGGCCTTCCGCAGCTTGGGGGCCTTCCTGGTCGATGGTGGCCAGACGATGAACCCCAGCACGGCAGACATCGCTGCTGCTGTACAGGCCACGGGCAGTCCAGAGGTGTTGCTGCTGCCAAACCACAAAAACGTCGTTGCAGCCGCAGAACAGGTCCAGCAACTGGTCCCTGGCCAACGGGTTTACGTTGTCCCTGCCACCCATGTGGCGGCCGGTTTGGCAGCTCTGACGGCATTTCTGCCGGAGCGGTCAGCGGCCGATAACGCTGCGCGGATGACGGCCGCTTGTCAGTCGGTGCGCACGGGCGCGGTGGTGCGGGCCGCGCGTGACGGCGTTTTCGACGGGCAGACTCTGCGCACGGGCCAGTTTATGGGGTTTGCAGGGGACCGGTTGGTTTGTGTAGAAGACCAACGGCGATTGGCCGCAGCAGGGGTGATACAGGTCTTGGCTGCGAGCGCTGCAGAGTTGGTGACGGTGTTTTACAGCGATGATGTGCCGCCAGCGGAAGCGGCAGCGCTGGCTGAGGTGGTTCAGGCCTTAGGGTTGGCGTTGGAGGTACACTACGGGGGACAGCCGGTGTACGACTACATCTTTTCTGTGGAGTAGACCTGTATGCTGGATTCACTCGCAGTGACCAGCGTTGCCGGCGTCGGCCGGGTCAAGGCACAGGCGTTGGCAACGTTAGGGGTTCACACCGTGGCCGACCTGTTGCACTACTTCCCTGTGCGTTATGAAGACCACCGGATTCAACCGTTGGCAGCGTACCAAGATGGCGAGCGGGTGACGGTGCGGGCGGTGGTGGAAGGGGCAGCCCATGTGCGTTGGCACCAGCGGCGGTCCATCTGCACCGCTGTGTTGCGGGTTGACCAACGCCACCGGGTCACGGGGGTATGGTTCAATCAACCTTACTTAAAAGAAAAATTGTACGATGGCTGTGTGTTGGTGGTCAGCGGACGGTGGGACGCGGTGCGGCACACGTTGACCGTGGCTCGTACTGATTTTACGGGACAAGCGCATGCGTACAGTGCGTGGAGCCCTGTGTACCGTGGCACAGAGCAACTGCCTTCTCACCAGTTGCAAGGGGTGATTCAACAGGCGCTACGCCAGTATGGCGAACAGTTGCCGGAAGTACTGCCCCAGTCCCTGGCCGACAAATACCGTCTGGTTTCGCACCGGCAAGCGGTGACCTGGATGCACGCGCCAGCAGACGCAGAGTCTCTCCGCCAAGCACGCCGTCGCCTCGTGTTTGAAGAGTTTTTTTTGTTCCAGTTGCAACTGCAGGTGCTGCGCAGCCGCCGAGCGGTGGTGATTCCAGCATGTGCTAAACAGGTCCCTGAAGCGGCTTGGGCAACGTTTCAAGCCGCCTTGCCGTTTCCCTTGACAGGTGCCCAACGCCGGGCTTGTGCCACCATCCGGGAGTACCTTAGCCGCCCGCAACCGATGAGCTTGTTGGTACAGGGAGATGTGGGTTCTGGGAAAACGTGGGTTGCGCTGTGGGCGGCTTACGCCACGTATTGTGCTGGTCAGCAGACCGCGTTGATGGCACCTACTGAAATCTTGGCTGAACAACACTACGCAGAGGCGCAGCGCCGGTTGGGGCCACTCGGTGTCCCTGTGTGGTTGTTAACGGGCAGTACCCCAAGCAAGCAGCGGCAAGCGGTGTTGGCACAGGTCCGCACCAACCCAGGGCTGCTGGTGGGCACGCATGCCCTGTTGACCGAGGACGTGGAGTTTGCTCACCTGGGCTTGGTGATCACGGATGAGCAGCACCGGTTTGGGGTTCACCAGCGTTCGCAGCTTCGGCGCAAAGGGGGTGGGTTACCCGATGCCTTGCTGTTGTCGGCGACACCCATCCCGCGTACGTTGGCGCTGGCGGTGTACGGTGACATGGACGTGGCTGTGTTGGACGAGCTGCCGTCCGGGCGCAAACCGGTACACACGCGTTGGTTGCCGCTGCAGGCGGAAGACGAGGCCATCCAGTTGGCCCGGCGCGAATTGGCTGCTGGCCGCCAGGTATACGTCGTTGCACCTTTGCTGGAGGAATCTGAGCAGCTTCGGGAAGTGGCTTCCGCCACGCAGTTGTGGAAGCGTCTGTCTGACCGCTTTGCCGGGTATACAGTCGGCTTGTTGCACGGGCGCTTGAGTGGTCGGGAGAAAGACGCGGTGATGCGCCGGTTTGTTGCAGGGGAAGTCCAGGTCTTGGTCAGTACCACCGTGATTGAGGTGGGAATCCACGTGGAGCGCGCGACGGTCATGCTGATATATCACGCGGAACGATTTGGTTTGGCCCAGTTACACCAACTGCGTGGACGTGTCGGCCGGGGGGCCTGGCAGAGCTACTGCGTGTTGCTGTCAGACGCCCAGGGCGGCGTCGCAGAAGAGCGCCTGCGCACGCTCACTGAGACGCAGGACGGGTTTGCCATTGCCGAGCGCGACCTGGCGTTGCGTGGACCAGGCGAGTTGTTAGGCGTCCGGCAGAGTGGACTGCCTGAGTTTGCCGTAGGCGATTTAACGAAAGACTATAAAATCATGGAGGTTGCCCGTCAAGAAGCGGCCGCCATGTTGAATGACCGCGATTTCTGGCTGCTGCCGGCGTTTGCCGGTCTGCGTCAGCGCTTGTTTGCAGATCCTAGCATCACCGGATTGAAGGATTGACGACCGCATAAAGATAAAGAGCGCAGGCGGTCCGCGGGGCCTGCCTGTGCACGCTCGGCTCTGAGGTGGATGAATGCGACGGACACTGCTCCGCTGGCTGCTAATCCTGTTTCCCCAACGTTTGTTTACCGCCTGTCTGGGCCGGCTAGCACGCGCTCGCTGCAGCCGCCGGCTCATCCCTCTCTATGCGCGCTGGTACCAGATTGATGATCGCGAAGCGGACCTGCCGCTGGCCTGCTATCCTACGCTGCTGGACTTCTTTTGCCGCGGCTTGGCAAATGGAGCACGGCCGGTAGCGGCCTGTGAAGTCGTTTCACCCGTGGACGGGACGGTCAGCGAACTTGGGAGGTTGGACCACGGCCAACTGCTCCAGGCCAAAGGGTGTATGTACAGCTTGGCAGCCTTGCTGGCTGACGCAGCGGCGGCTATGCGTTATGAGGGGGGGCATTACGTCACCCTGTACTTAAGCCCGCGTGACTACCACCGCATTCACATGCCGGTGCACGGGCGTTTGACCGCGTGGCGCTACGTCCCTGGCAAGCTGTTTCCTGTGAACACCTGGGGGGTTGCTTGTATCGCCGGTTTGTTTACACAAAACGAACGGTTGATCACGTTCATCGAGACGCCGCGCGGCGAGTGCGCGCTGGTCAAGGTGGGAGCGGCCGGGGTTGGCAGCGTGCGTACAGCTTACAGCCCGGCCTTAGGAGGCCCATGGCGCCGTCGCCGTCAGGGAATTTTGACAGGCCAAGTGGATCGAGAGTTACCGCGCGGGGCCGAGTTAGGACGGTTCGAGTTTGGGTCCACCGTGATTCTGCTGTTTACTCCTGGTATGATCAGCCGGTTTTGTGTCCAATCGGGGCAGTCCATTCGGATGGGTGAACCGCTGGCTCAGTGGTCAAAGGAATAATGTATGCATACCCCGTTCGTCACCAGGGCATGCTGGGGACGAGGTGGTCTGTCATGCGACCGGTTCGTTCAGCCATCCGCTGGTGCGGTAAAGGCCTGCGCGCCTATTGGCGGTGGATGCTCAAAGCGACCGAGCAGATGGGCGACTATTACGGTCCCTGGTGAAGGGACGTCGCCCAGCCCGTACGGCCGATAGATTGCGGTTACGGGCAAGGTGCAGGGTAAGCCACAAGCGGGCAGCCAGGCACAGGCCAGACTGCCCGTGAGTTGGCAGATGGATAGACGTAGGCGGCTGCAACGAAGCAGCCAAGACACGGGCTGTGCGGCCGGCTCCATCTGCTGCCACCCGGCAAAACGGTATGACCGTCCGCTCTCTTGCATAGATTTCGAGCAAAAGGGTAGACCGTGCAGAGAACATCAGGGTGTGAGGCACATTCTGGTGAAGCGCAGGGGTTTTGGTTGCTCCTATTTACAAAACCATGTAGAGTTATAAGTATGCAAGAGGGACAGGGTCGTTGTGGGCACGGACGATGCGATGGGGTGACGTGAGGATGAGGATTTTAATTGCCGGAGGCGACGGCTTCTGCGGCTGGCCAACCGCTTTGTACTTTTCAGCGCGCGGGCACGAGGTGGCCATCGCGGACAGCATGATTCGCCGCAAATGGGATGAAGAATTAGGGACGCAGTCCTTGACGCCCATTGCGTCGTTGGAAGAGCGTGTGGCCGCATGGAAGGAACTCACAGGCCGAGACATCCGTATCTTTATCGGAGACCTTACGCAATGGGAATTTGTTGAAAGCATGTTTCGTACGTTTGCTCCAGAAGCGGTGGTGCACTACGCAGAGCAGCGCTCTGCCCCTTATTCCATGATTGACCGGGCTCATGCTGTCTTTACACAGGTCAATAATGTCGTGGGCACGCTGAACGTGCTGTACGCCATCAAAGACATCGTTCCTGAGTGCCACTTGATTAAATTGGGGACCATGGGTGAATACGGCACGCCTAACATTGATATAGAAGAGGGGTACATACGGATTCAGCATAAGGGACGCGAGGACGTCTTGCCGTATCCCAAACAACCCTTTTCCTTCTATCACCTCTCGAAGGTACACGACAGTCACAATATCATGTTCGCCTGCAAGTCGTGGGGCATCCGCGCTACAGACCTGAATCAAGGGGTGGTCTACGGTCTGTGGACGGACGAGACGCAACTCGACCCGCGCTTGTACAACCGGATCGACTACGACGGGGTGTTCGGGACCGCGCTTAACCGCTTTTGTATCCAAGCGGCGGTAGGCTATGACTTGACGGTGTACGGCAAGGGCGGGCAAACCCGAGGTTTTCTCGACATCCGCGATACCCTGCAATGCGTCGAACTGGCCGCCTTGCACCCGGCCGACTTCGGGGAGTTTCGCGTATTTAATCAATTTACCGAGCAATTTTCTGTCCTGGAACTCGCTCAGCGCGTGCAGCGCGTGGCGCAATCCATGGGCCTGCAAGCTCGGATTGTTCACTTGGAGAATCCGCGTGTCGAGAAAGAAGAGCACTATTACAACGCGGTTCACACCAAGCTGTTAGACCTGGGGCTGAAACCGCACTTGTTGTCTGACGAGCTGATTGCCGGCCTGATTCAGACGGCGCAGCGGTTCCGGGACCGCGTCGACTTTCACGTGATCAAGCCCACGGCAAAGTGGCGCTAAAGGGGGAGTGCTGACGAGGCACGTACGCAGGATACGCCTGCGTATTCAGGACAAGGCCTGGATGGCCAGCTTGCGGACCGTCCAGGCTTTTTGCGCTTTGTTTGCCTTCACGGGTGAAAGAAAACCAAGGGCAAGGGCATTACCGGTATTCTGGCGCCACCGGTTGCCAGCCGAGGACCGCTTCCGCCTTTTGAGCAATGGCCAGCAGGGTATCATCGGCGAACGGCGGGCCTATCCACTGCAGGCCTACAGGCAGTCCGTCTGGCGCCAACCCGCAAGGCAGACTGACGGCAGGCAGGCCGCTGAGGTTCCAAGGGTTGGTATAGCGCGTGAGGTGCGCCCGAACGTACACCTCTTGCGCGCGGATGTGGGCTTTTTGCTGGCCGATGTCCGTGGCGGTCAACGGCGTCGTCGGAGTGACCAAGACGTCAAGGTTCGTAAACAACTCTGTCAGGGCAGCACGGAAGCGGCGGCGGAATTGTGTTGCCAAGACGTATTGATGGCCGCGTATCTCGTAACCCGCGGTCAGCCGTTGTCGCACATCAGCCCCGTAGAGCTCTGGCGAACGCTTAAGCAACGGCTCGTGCACCGCCAAGGCTTCGCTGGCGATGACCCACGCCTGGGCCTCGGGTACCTCGTGGATCAGCGGAACATCGACTTCGACCAAAGCAAACCCGTTGTCCTGCAGTTTGTGGAGCGCGGTCTGGACGGTTTGTAACACCCCGCTGTGGCACTTGTCGAAAAAGAACGAGCGCGGTACGCCGACGCGTACCGGATGTGCGGGCACCGCACGCTGCCAACGCAGCGCAGGCAGGCTGACTGCGTCTGGGTCGCGCGGGTCGGGTCCGGCAAGCACCGCCATGAGCGCGGCGGCATCCGCGACCGTTTGCGTCATGGGTCCCACGTGATCGAGCGTGGGCGCCAATGGAAACACCCCGGCTTTGCTGACCAAGCCGTAAGACGGTTTAAAGCCGACGTGGCCGCAGAGGGCGGCTGGAATGCGGATGCTGCCGCCGGTGTCTGTGCCGAGAGCGGCCAGCGCCAGACCGGCTGCCAGTGCGGCACCACTGCCCCCACTTGACCCGCCCGTAATCTTGGTCCGGTTCCACGGGTTGCGGGCAGGGCCGTAGTGGGGGTTTTCATTGGTGGTCCCGTAGGCGTATTCGTGTAAGTTGGTCTTGCCGAGGAGGATGGCACCAGCGGCGCGCAGCCGTTGCACGGCGGTGGCATCGGCTGTTGGTTGCTGGGAGGTGTGCTGACGTCCGCCGTATGTGGTGGGCAAGTCTGCTGTATCCAACAGGTCTTTGACCGCAAGGGGCACACCCGCCAGCGGTCCCACGGGCAGACCTTGGGCGAGGCGCTCATCCAACGCTTGGGCTTCAGCCAGGGCCTGGTCGGCGGCTATACAGAGGTACGCACCCAAAGCGGGATTATATGTATGGATGCGCTGCAAGAACCACGTGACGATTTCCGTGGCTGAACACTGGCGGCGAGTCAACTGCTGTTGCAGGCTGGCAATGCTCCAGAGGTGCGGGTTCACCAGGGATCCTCCTTGCACCAAAAGGTGACAGGCGGTAAGCCGTGAACAGAACAAGGGGATGACGGCAAGCTGATCCGGCTGCGTCTCGCCCCCATTATACTGCAAAAGCAGAAAACCCACGCCCGGGTACGCGTGGGTTTCTGCCGCTTTGCCACGGTGCAGCAGGCTGAACCGAGGCAGGCGTTTCTGGGAGAGGAGAAACCGGAGGAAGTGCTTATGGGGACCTAAGCCCTTCCGCGGTTGCCTACAACAGCAGCAGCTGCCGTTGTTGGGATCAATATGGTCCAGACGGATCGGAATTATACCTGAGGATGACCAGATTTTCGTCTTTTTTCCGGTTGTGTTACATTGGGTCCAGGAGTGTCGGCAGCGAGGAGGATAGCGCGTGCGCATCATTGCTGGCCAGTGGCGAGGCTTGCGCCTGACCGCGCCGGCTGGGACCGTGGCGCGACCCACGACGGACCGGGTTAAAGAAGCGATGTTTAATTTAATGGGCTGGGGGTGGTCGGGGGGTTGGGCCATCGATTTGTTTGCAGGGTCCGGCGCCCTTGGCTTAGAGGCGCTCAGCAGGGGTGCGGACGCGGCGGTGTTCATGGATGTACACCGCGCCAGCCTCGCGGCGATTCGTGAAAATGTACGACGCTGTCGGGCAGAAGCGGTCTGCCAGGTGTGGGCTGTGGATTGGCGGCGCGGTTGGCAGCGGGTCTGTGCACAAGGTTTACCGGTCGGTTGGGTGTTTGTCGATCCTCCCTATCCCCTGGGTCTCTGGCCAGAGGTGTTGCAGGTGTTGGGCGACAGCCTGGTGCCGGTTCAGTTTGGGGTGGTTTGTGAGCATCCGGCGGCTGTGTCGTTGCCTGCGGTGGCAGGGTCGTTGCGACTGGCCAAACAGCGCGCGTACGGGGATGTTGCGGTCTCCCTGTACTCGCCGTAGGCCGGCGTTCAACGGGCGACTGGAAGGGGGATGAAGCGTGCATAAAGCGGTGTTTCCGGGCAGTTTTGACCCAGTCACCTGTGGTCATCTGGACGTCTTGGCCCGGGCCGCACGACTGTTTGATGAAGTGGTGGTGGCGGTTCTGGAAAACCCGGACAAGCAGCCCCTTTTTACCACGGCCGAGCGCGTTCGCCTGATCCAAGTGGCGGTTGCCGAGGCTGGGTTACAGAACGTGACGGTCGACAGTTTTTCTGGGCTGCTTGTGGAATACGTCCGCTTGGTCGGCGCTCGTGCGGTGGTACGCGGGGTGCGCGGGGTGTCCGACGTAGCTGCCGAGACCATGCTGGCGCAGATGAACCGCCGGTTAAATCCAGCGGCCGAAACGGTCTTTCTGCCCGCCAATCCTGAGTATTCGTACGTCAGTTCTTCCCTTCTTAAACAGGTTGCCAGCTTGGGCGGCCCGCTGGCGGGTTTGGTACCGCCGCACGTCGCCGCCGCCTTGCAAGCCAAATGGCCGCGGTCAGCGGCGGACAGAAACCAGCCCTAGGCATAACGGGCAGGGTGGCGCGCATACTGGGGTTACCAAACCGGCGCCTTGGCGCCAAGGGTGCGGCAGGCGAGGTGAGCGGACATGGACCCCGTGATCGGACTGGCGTTGGGTTCGGGTGGGGCCAAAGGGTTTGCACACATTGGGGTTTTACAGGCGTTGGAAGAGCACAACGTGCCTGTGCACGTGGTGACAGGTTGCAGCATGGGCAGCTTGGTGGGGGCGCTGTACGTGACGGGGATGCGCCCAGCTTTCATGCAGCGGTTGGCTGCGTCTTTGACGTGGCGGCATTGGGTTGACCTGACGGTTCCCAAAGTAGGCATGGTGGCCGGGGAAAAGATTCATCAAATGTTAAGCCTGCTGACGCGCGGGTTGTCGTTTGAAGAGTTAGACAGGCCGTTTGCCTGTACCGCGACAGAGTTGTTGCAGCGGCGGTTGGTGGTGCTACGCAGCGGCCGGGTGGCGGATGCGGTCCGTGCGAGCATCTCGATTCCGGGTGTATTTGTGCCATTTGTTCGTCCGGACGGGGTGTATGTCGACGGCGGGGTTATGGAACGGGTCCCGGTGGCAGCCGCCCGCGCGTTGGGGGCAGAGATGGTGATTGCTGTCGACGTGGGCGCAGCACATCGGCCCCATGTGCCGGAAACGGTGTTGGACGTGATTGTCATGTCGCTGGATGCTATGCAAGCCGCCAACCACGTACGCTCCGACCTGGCGGACCTTTGGATTGAGCCGGACGTGGCCGATATCGGGACCTCGCAGTTTCACCGTAGTCAAGAAGCGGTAGCGGCCGGTTACCGGGCAGCGCTGGCAGCCATGCCGGCTCTGCAGGAACAGCTGGCTGCCCGACGCCGTCAGCAAGGGCTCGGTTGACAGTGTTTGATCGCGGGCGGTATACTCGAATCTGTTTGGCGACAAGGTGGTGTTGACCGTGCAACTCAGTGTACGCGACTTGCGCCAAGCGCGCGGGCCGGTACGTGTGCAGGAGGACGTTGAACTGCCGCGCATTGCCGCTGAAAACCCGCAAGTGGCTGCGCTCGGCCCGGTGCACTGCGACGTTGAAGCAGAGGCTGTTCGCCGTGTCAGCCATGTGCACGGTCGCCTGCATGCCGATGTGACATACGGGTGTTCCCGCTGTTTGGAACGGTTTGTCCGGCCGTTGCAGGCAGTCTTTGACGAGAGCTTTACGGATGACCCTGCCCAAGCGGGTGAGCAGCATACCTTGGCAGGGGAGACGATAGAGCTCGATCCGCTGATTGAAGAGGCGGTTAACCTGAGATTGGAAACCTATCCACTATGTTCACAAGACTGTAAGGGTTTGTGTCCGGTGTGTGGTGGCAATCGTAACCTTCGCGCGTGCGATTGTCAGCCTCAATCCCTCGACCCGCGTTTGGCAGCCTTGCAAGACTTGCTTTCCGGTGAAGATTCCAAGTAAGATGGTGGGCGACAGTTGCCCGAGGTAGGGGGGTGTGAGACGTGGCGGTACCGCAACACCGAATATCGAAAACGCGCAAGCGCAAGCGGCGCACGCATTTCAAGCTAGAACTGCCGGGCATGGTCACCTGCCCGCAGTGCGGGGAGTACAAGCTGCCTCACCACGTGTGCAGGAACTGTGGCACGTACAAGGGGCGCACCGTCTTGAGTGCAGAGTAAGCAGCAAAAAGGCCGGCCGCGTGCCGGCTTTTTTGTGCATAACCTGGACTGTCCGCCCTGCTGTAGCGTGTTGCAGTGGCTTGCGTTTTGTACCGGTCCTCTGTAGAGTCGAATCATTAGACCAGCGTACGGGTTGGCTGTGGTGTGAAGGGGTGGATGTGTGAAGATCGCAATCGACGCCATGGGCGGGGATTTGGCACCGGCAGCTCCAGTGCAGGCGGTGTTGACGCTGGCCCAGGAACAGCCGGGACACCGGTTCTTGTTGGTCGGCGATGAACCGCACTTGCGCACCGCAGCAGCGGGGGTTCATTGGCCTGACAACGTGGAGGTCGTACACACCGCAACGGCCATCAGCGCTGAGGAGGAGCCGGTACGGGCGGTCCGGCGCAAACCTGACGCCTCGTTGGTGTTGGCCGCTCAAATGGTCAAGGACAAAGCGGCGGATGCGATGATCTCCGCGGGCAGCACAGGGGCGCTGGTGGCCAGCGGCCTGTTGGTGATGGGCCGGCTGCCCGGGATTCACCGGCCGGCGCTGGCGCCTGTGTTGCCGACGTTTGACGGGCGCGGCGTGTTGTTGGTGGACGCTGGCGCCACGATGGACGCGGATGCGGACAACCTGCTGCAGTTTGCAGCCATGGGCAGTGCGTACTCGCAGTACGTGTTGGGCGTGGCGCAACCGCGCGTCGGGTTGCTCAACGTCGGCACAGAAGCTGGCAAGGGCAACAGCCTGTGCAAAGCGGCATACGCTCGGCTGCAAGAGGCGGAGTTGCAGTTTGTGGGCAACGTTGAGGCGCGCGAACTGCTGTACGGGCAGGTGGACGTGGCGGTGTGCGATGGGTTTGTGGGGAATGTCGTCCTCAAGCTGGTGGAGGGCGTGGGCGCTGGCTTGTTTGCGGCATTGCGCGAAGCCTTGACCTCTGCCTGGACGGCGAAACTGGCCGCCGCCGTGCTCAAGCCGGAGTTGTCCGATATGTTGCGCCGCTTTGATTACAAGGAATACGGCGGGGCTCCGTTTTTAGGGGTGGACGGGGGCTGTATCAAAGCGCACGGCAGCAGCGATGAACGAGCCTGGCGGGCGGCGCTGCGGCAGGCGATGCGCTTTGTGGAGCAAGACATGCTGCGTAAACTCGTATGCGGGTTGGCTGACACGTCAGCAGGTTTGTCTGGGGAGAGATAAGGAGGAGACGGAATGATTCGGGCGGGGATTCTCGGAACAGGTTCAGCACTGCCACAACGGGTCTTGACGAACGCGGACTTAGAACAGATGGTGGACACCAATGACGAGTGGATTGTCACGCGTACGGGCATTCGCGAACGGCGGATTGCTGAACCTGGCGAGACGACGTCCGAGTACGCGGCGGCCGCTTGCCAACAGGCATTGGCCCGGGCGGGGGTGGAGGCGGCGGCCGTCGATTTGGTGATCTGCGCGACGGTCACGCCGGATATGATGTTTCCTGCCACCGCTTGTCTGGTGCAAGACCGGATTGGCGCGGTCAATGCTGGGGCGTTTGACTTGTCGGCCGCGTGCACCGGTTTTTTGTACGGTCTGGCGTGTGCGGCAGGCCTGGTTCAGGCTGGAATCTATCGCTATGTGTTGGTCTGTGCAGCCGACTTGCTGTCGCGCATCACCGATTACGAAGACCGCAAAACGTGCGTGTTGTTTGGCGATGGGGCTGGCGCCGTACTGGTGGGGCCGGTCCCTGAGGGGCGCGGTTTTCTCTCGTTCGACCTCGGTTCAGACGGCAGTGGCGGCCATTTTCTGTATCTCCCGGCGGGCGGCTCCAAGTTGCCGGCGTCGGCAGACACGGTCCGCAACCGCCAACACTATTTAAAAA
>JAILZF010000060.1 GCA_023512635.1 Alicyclobacillus sp.
CTCCACCTCCTCAGCCTGAAAGATGTCTACGTCGTCGTCCACCACCACGACGTGCTTGAGGTCAAAATTGTTGGCAAACGCCGCCAGGATGGCGTTTTTGGCTTGCCCCTCATGCTGCTTGCGCATGGCAATGGCGGCGTGGAACCGGCAGGTTCCGCCCGGGGTCAAGTGTACGGCAGTCACGGTTGGCACGGTCTGGCGCACAGCCGCCAGCAGACTTGCCTCACGCGGGATCGCACCCAACAACAGATGCTCCCATCCCGCGGGCAGGATGGTGTGGAAGAAAGGTTGTGTCCGGCTGGTGATGGCGGTGACCTCTACCACCTCTTTCTCGCTGCGCGGGCCGTAGTACTTGGGAAATTCGCCGAAGGGTCCTTCTGGCTCACGCACCTGCGGCAGGATACGGCCTTCCAGCACAATCTCAGCGTCTGCTGGTACATCCACGTCGACGGTGACCCCGCGGACCACGCGTAACGGTTCATTACGGAGAGCCCCTGCGACCGCCAACTCATCCACCCCCAACGGGACGTTGGCTTGGGAGGCTAATAGCGTAGCCGGGTCCACGCCAATGACAATGGCGCACTCCAGCGGCCTGCCAGCCGCCTCGGCTTGCCGCCAGAGGTGCTGCGTATGGCGAGGCAAGAGCAAGACCCCCAGACGGTTGGGACCTGTGACCTGCAGGCGGTGAATCGCGACATTTTGCTGGCCTGTCACAGGGTTGCGGACAATGAACAACCCTGCGGTGATGTAGGGTCCCGCATCGTGTTCGTGGTGTACGGGAATAGGAAGCGTTTTCATGAGGTCGACAGGGGAAGTGATGACACGCTCTTGCACAGGTGCTTGCTCCGCGGAGACCCTTTGACTCGGCAGCGGATGGGCACAGGCGGCAGCAAAGTGTTCGACAATCCATGCCACGGAGCACCCTAGCGCCTCGGCCAATAGCGACCGCGATCCAGCAATGCCGGAGACAACCGGCACTTCGTGACCTTGTACGCGTTTGAAGAGGACGGGCTGTTTGCCGTCTAGGTACTTGGCAACTGCCGCCAACTCAAAGCGCAGATCCACCGGTTTATCGACGGTAGCTAAACGCCGGGTGTCGGCCAGGTGTTGCAACCAACTGCGAAACGTGTACACGGGCGATATCCTCCTTACGCAGGCCAAAACGGATGAAACCACTTGATTCGGGCATCGAAACATCCCTAGAATATTCCGAACACCCTCTTTTTCATTGTAGGGGGAGGTCTCCGGTGGCGTCTGCAGGGGAATGACAAGTGGTCAATATCCTGAAACAGGAGGGGACAGAAAAGCGAAATTATATGTAAATAAATTCCGTATATGGTTGTTCGAGGGTCGCAAACCGGAGGCGAGAGCAGGGCCCAGCGACCGCTGCCGCCTCCCACCAGGTCGCCCTTAGCGCCAAACGAAAAGCAGGCCATCGATGTCGGATGGCCTGCATGTTCTCAGTTCGCTTGGACACCTTTTTCCAGGATGAAAGGTCAGATCATGAACATCAGATAAACATGCTGAGGTTCAAAACGGTGAGCGTAGTCTGATCTGGATAAATGGTCCGGCGCACCAGCTTCCAACCCTCGTCCGACTTGCGCCAGACGTCTTGGCGCTCACCAAACACCTGTTCTACCGCCTCACTGTCGCGGCGGCTGCGCAACACCAGGAAGGAACTGGTCACCGCCAGGGTATCTGGCTCAGGCCCGTCGTCCACCAGGATATTCGAAATAAAGTGGCGCGTCCGCGTGGGGGGCATTTCCGCCCACGCCGAGGTTGTTTTCAAACGCTCTACGCGCGTGCGCAGGCTGACCTTCGTCTCTTCAAAAAACGTCATGCCTTCCACGATGTCAGACCCGGTGCGCGGGTCTTTGGTGATGCGCAAAGGCATGCGGTAGACCACATCGTCTGCCAGCATGGCCAACCACCCGTCCAGGTCGCGCCGATCCAAGCAGGCCGCCTCCTGGAACAACAAACGCACGACGTCTCCATAGGTTACGTTTGTCGCAGATACCGTACTCATCGAACGCCTTCCTCCCATCCGCCAGTCTCTGATCTGGCCAGCCAAGGGTCACGCCAGCAGCATCTCTGCCCATCGCTCGTAAAAGCTGCGTGAGATAGCATCCAGGTAGCAGGTGGGGTACGCCACCCCCGGCCCCGGCCAATCGGTCACCGGTTGCACCCGGTCCAACCCCATCAGGTAGTTGAGTACGTTGTTATAGCTGATGTCTTTGTTTTGCGCCATATAACCACGGCTGTGCTCGACCACACGCGTCCAGATTTCACAGTCGTCTTGCTCCAACGTACCCGCCGGACCAAACGAACCGATGTAGCTCAGATAGGATTCCTGTTTAAACTCCTCTGGCGCGTCCTTGTCCACCATCACCCACGACCAAACCTCAATCTTGTCCGCTGCCAGCGGCCGCCAAACCCGGAAGTTGACGAATGTCGTCAGCGGCGAGCCCGGTCCGCCAGTGCCGTGCATAGGACTCACCCAAGACAGATTGGGAAAACACGTACCGACGCTGACCACAAGATTTTTGAATACAGCCCGCTGTTCGGCCGTCAGGTTGCGCTCAAACATGGGCCAAAGCGATTCTGGCAGTCCTTGGTACGGCGGCATCTTCAACCCGGGCGCCGCGGTGATCATGTTCACCCCGTGACCATGGTCCAGCACCACCTGGTGTCCGTAGCTGGCAAACAACGGGTCTTGAGGTGCAATCCCCAGTTCCACCGCAGAACGGTGCGTCATCGCCGTATGGTACGGGTCTCCGCCGAAGTTGTCCGAGCTGATCTTCCAGTTTGTCGGGATGATCCAGCGGTGCGGAACTCCGCGCACCTCCATGCCGCCGTCGGTGCGTGCCAAAAGGATGTCTAAATACCACTTCAAGTCGCCCAAGAACTCCTCCAGGCTAGGTGCGTCCGGGTCCATGCAGCCAAAAATCATGCCGTGATACGAGGCGATGCGCGGGATCTTGCGCAACGCCCACTGGCTGCGGTCCATCTCCTGCCCGTACACCTTGTTGCCCGCGACAATGCCAATCAACTCTCCCTTGCTGTCATACGTCCAGCCGTGGTAGGGACACGTGAACGTTTTGCGATTGCCACAGTCTTCAATACAAACAGGGGCACCGCGGTGGGAACAGGAGTTTAAGTAAGCCTGAATCTCACCGTTCGTATCGCGCAGCAACAACACCGGGTCGTGGACCATCCACCGAGTCACAAAATCTCCTGACTTCGGAATCTCTGAGGTATGGCCTAAAAACTGCCACGTTTTATAAAAAATCTTCTCCAGTTCCGCCTGGTAAATGCCTGGATCCGAAAACGCCCATTGCGGAAGCAGGCCGCGGCGGATTTTATCGCGCACACTTTCCATTACTTCTTGTGAGACTGGCAGCGTTCCGTGCGCCATACTCTCCCCTCCCCTGCAAATCCGGTTGTCGTTGTCTGGTCTGTGACAACAACACGGATGTAAGCGCTTGTTGAAACCGCTTGCCTGCATTGTAACGAAGAATCTAGGCAAACCGCCACACAATGTTCCCTATATGCGGAACAGGTATCTTGCGAATGCATTTTCATTCCGCAAAAGTTCAAGCGGCCAACCTTCTGTCCGGTTGACCGCTTTGGTTTTGCCTGTTGGTTTTGCCTGTCTACCATCACCCTGCGTGACCCAGTACCCGCCCATTCGGTCAGGTGCTGGACCCACTTGCCCCGTTGGATCCGCTGTCCTGGGTTGGTGCCCCTGTCCCCGCGGTTCCGTTTGCTTGACCTGTGTTGTTGCCGGCACGCGGTCCGCGCGGTCCGTTGGGCGGTGCCATCAACCCCTTGTGCTCCAGCAGGTTCGGCAGCATTTGTTGGTAGCGCTGCAGCATCTGCTGCTCCTGGTCGGCGCTGATGCGGCCGTTGCTGACACCCTGGTCCAACTGGCTTTTGTAAGCTGCCACCAACGCCTGCTCCAGTTGGGCTTCCGTCTTCCCGTGCGCCTGGGCCAGTTCTGCCAACGATTGTCCCGCCTGCAACTGGCTGCGCAGCTCGCTTTCCTGCATGTTTAACACCTTGGCTGCCGCGCTGTACACCATGCCGCCACCCATACCGCCACCCATGCCGCGGTGAACAGGGGAGCCTGCCGTGGCGTTGCCCGCCGCCGCATGGCCACTTGCCGACGTACCAGCCGCCGATCCGCTGGCCGATGCCGCCGCACTGTTGTTCGCAACAGCCTGACCGCCTGCGCCGCTTGTTCCACACCCTGCCACCCACACAGCGACCATGCTTGCCGCGGCTGCCCACGTCAGCCACCTCATTCCTCCATTCATGCACGTTCCCCCTTCACCTAGGTCCTATGACGGTTGTCCCGTCCCTGCTTGGCTTTGTTCGGTCCCATCCGACCAGCCACGGCCATGATGCATCGGGCAGTTTGAAATCAGATTGAAAAAACAGGGGAATCCTGGCGAATGTAGGGGACTAGCTGGTTCTTCGCGCGAAGATAGTGCAAAGAAGACGGAACCCGCGTGTGTAGTTGCCTGGAGACGGCCGAGATGACGCAGCATAGGAAGGAGCAGGGATACAATGCTGTTTTTCACCAGGCGACGTCCTTCACCGCCGCAATCCCCCCATCCTGCAGCGTACCCTCAACGCACCTTCCTCCTTTGGTGGACCGCTTTGCCACTGGCGGTGTGGCTCGCTCACATGGTGCACGAGGCATGGTTGTACCGGCTTGGTAACCGCGCCCCGGAAGCCGCTGGCACCCTCCTGTGGTGTATCGCTTACAGCGCCCAGCAGGTGCGCTGGGCACGTCAGGAGCGCCAGCGGCGGTCCGTTCAACCGACGCTGGCCCAACGCCTGTGGCACTGGGTCCAGCGACTGTACTTTCCAGGGTACTACGAGCGGATTGAAAACGAAGCGCCCACCAACGAACGCACGTACCGTTCGCAAGTCAACCGTATGCAGCGTGTACGCAATCAAAACTCGCGCCGTTCGTAGTGCCCAACACAGCTCAGCTGCCGGTCGCAACCTGGCCGCCGATGGCAGCCGAGCGGCTGCTCGTCGGAACCTGGCTGCTAGGGCTGGCGTTGCTGATGACCGCGCTGCCGGTGGTAGGCCCCTCGGCCGGCGCAGCACCCGCTTCCGGCGCAGCACCCGCTTCCGGCGCAGCACCCGCTTCCGGCGCAGCACCCGCTTCCGGCGCAGCACCCGCTCCCGGCGCAGCACCCGCTCCCAGCGCAGCACCCGCTCCCAGCGCAGCACCCGCTCCCAGCGCAGCACCCGCTCCCAGCGCAGCTCCTGTCGCACTTGCCGGCATGGGTGTAGTCCCAGCCGATACCGCACCTGTGCCTGTGTTCGCCGGCGGGAGTTGGTTCCAATCGTTTAACGACTTTTGCGCCTCAGTGAAGGCGTTGGCGCTTTGAAACAAGGCGGACTTGGCTGCCAAATCAGCCTCCCGCTGCATCGCCGCCAACGTTTGGTCGATTTGTGCCGGGGTCACCCCAGGGACGCGGCTGGCGATGTAAAACGCCAAGGCTTTCTTCTGGTCATCCGAGAGTTGGTCTAAGGTGTCACCAAAGGCGTGCAACCCTACCAAGGCCACCCTCCCCAGCTCCGTCTGCAACCACTGCGGGTGCGGCACCGTCGCCGGTGCCTCACCACGAGGCTGCGGTTTTGGCCAAAACGGTGACTGTTCTAAGTCGCGCGCCACCTTGCTGACGTCTTGAATCAAGGTGGCCCCGTCCTGTTCAAACCAGGCGATGGCTTTGCTCAACAGCGGCCACTTTTTATTCAGGCCAAACAGCCCTGCCAACACCGTCAGCGTGGTGCCGACAATCGTCACGATATCGTTGAGCACTGTACTATCCATGCCTGTCACTCCCCGAACTTCAAAAGGTTGTACAGCTGCAGAAAGGCCTGCGCCAACTCCAAGCGTGTCACCGGCTGGTTCGGGTTGAAGTCGCCGTTGGCGTCGTTGGCCAACAAGTGGTGCTGCAAGACGAACGCCACCGCCGCGGCAGCGGGATCGCTGCTGGAGATATCACGGGCGGGTGCTTGCGGCAAAACGAAGTTCCAGCCACCGCCCGGCAGCGGTACCGCGCGGATGTTGGGCGCCAACGCGGTCCACGGAATGTACGTGCTGCCTTGGTAAATCACACCTTGCACGTTGACCCCGTTGATGTTCAACATCCCAGCGTACGACCCGTTCTGCGTCACCAGTTGGTACGGCGTGCCTAACAGGTCCAAGGCGGTGTACAACACGTATGTGCTGCCATTGACCACGATGGCCGCCATGTCTTTTCCTTCTACTTGCGCCCGAATCGGCGGGTAAGCCGCCACGGTCCACCACCCCGGTTGTTGATAGACATTGTCCACATCGACATCCAAGTTGGCGAGTGTGGTTTCCACCTGAATCTGATACAGGTGTACACGCCCCGACAGCTGACCAGCGGACCACGCCAACGTTTGCCAGTAGTAGTCCGCCTGGACGTTGTTGATGACGGTGATTCCCCCGTAAACGCCGAGCCGGTAAACACCAGCCAAGCCTTGCCGCACCCCGTTGAGATACGCCGCAATGGCCGGCAGGTCCCCCGGCTGGGCGTCATAGTCGACTGTAAAATAAATGGCCGATCCCGCCGGTTGTCCGACCCACTTGGCTTCTGCGACGGCTTGCTGGCCGTCTTGCACGCCCTGCGCCTGGGTAAAGTAGCCCGCGTAGGTCGGGTTCGACTCCCAGATGCTGAAGATCTGCAACCCGCCAGCGGTGATGACCTGTGCCTCTTCTGGGGTCATGGCCTTGCTCCAGCCGTGCGTCTGCCGACCCAAATAGCGGCCCACCGCGGCGATGCCTTGCGCCTTGAGTGCGGCAACCTGGTCGGGCGTAAGTGTCTCCGTCGTGTCAATCGCCCTGGCGATGAGGTTCAAGCCCTGCTCCCTCCTTTCACCCAATCACCGCAACCAAGTCCCGGTGGCTTGACGGTTGCCGTAGACCCCTTGGCGGCCCAACCGCCGTGCCACGAGAAACCACGCGCCGACGGCCGCGCCACCTCAGCGGATCGTATGCGCCGTGCCGCCTTTTTGCCCGGGCACAGCGGCACATTCCTGTCAGGTACATGCTTGGCACTGCCCAGTCCGGGGACGTCGGGTGTCACCACCATCAAAGGGGCAAAAAAAGCGCGCCCCTCCTCGCCACCGAAATACTCCGCCCACGCAACAGCGTCACAACCCTCAAAGGGGCAAAAAAAAAAGCGCGCCCGGCGCGCTCCTGAGGAGGACCTTACATGCGGAAGAACGGATTGACGCGCCGTTCACGGCCGATGGTGGTGCTGCCCATATGCCCGGGGTAAAGGACCAGTGCGTCGTCCAGGGTATGCAGGCGCCGCAAAGAACGCTGCATCTCGGCAGCATTGGACAGGGGTAAATCTGTGCGGCCGATAGTACCTGCAAACAGGGTGTCGCCGGTGAAGGCCACGTCCTCACCCACCAGGCAGACGCTCCCCGGGGAGTGGCCCGGCGTATGCCATACGGTAAACGTCCACTCGCCTACACTCACCTGGTCCCCGTCCTGCCAGAAATGGTCTGGAGGTGCCAGCGAAGGCACCGTCCGCTGCAGCCAACTCCCGGCCGCTGAGGGAAGCGAATCCCATAAGGGAACATCCGCCGCGTGTACCCAGGCCGGGACGTGATAGCGGCGGCGTACCACGTCTACGCCCAACACGTGGTCAAGATGCGCGTGTGTACACCACACCGCCTGTACTTGGAAACGGTGTTCCTCAATGTATTGAAACACCGGGTCGAGTGCATCGTCCCCCGGGTCCACCAGGACCGCTGGCGCGCCTGGCACGTCCCGCGGGGACAACACATAACAGTTGGAGCTCAGCGGGCTGACGACAAACGCTTGCACAGGCATCGCCATTCCTCCTTGCTACCCAATCAAAACAGGCGCTGGCTGTCCAGCAACAGGGTTACGGGACCGTCGTTGACCAGCTCGACCGCCATCCTGGCGCCAAAACGGCCCGTGGCCACAGACAACCCGTAGC
>JAILZF010000061.1 GCA_023512635.1 Alicyclobacillus sp.
AGCGTACACGATCGGAGAGGCGGCGTACTGTCTCCACGTTGTGGTTGAGGATGTCTGGAGAAGCGTCCAGCACAGCCTGCAGCGCCTGCCAGTTACCCTGAAAATCGGGAATCAACACCTCCACCCCGCAACCGGGCACCCGTTCCCGAATCGCGCGAATGGTGGCGGCAAACACCGCAGCTCCTCCATCTGACAGGTCGTCGCGTGCGACGCTGGTCACCACCACGTGTTGCAATCCCATCGCAGCCACCGCATCTGCCACGCGTTGCGGCTCGTGCCAGTCCAGCGTGCTTGGTTGGCCGCTGCGGACTGCACAAAACCGGCAAGCACGCGTACATACATCGCCTAAAATCATGAACGTCGCCGTCCGGTGCTCCCAGCATTCGTGAATGTTGGGGCAACGGGCTTCCTCGCAAACGGTATGCAAAGCTTGACCGCGCATGATGCGTTTGAGATCCGCGTAATTGGGGCCCGTCCGCAGTTGCACTTTTAACCACTCTGGGCGCGATCCCGCCCGTTCCCGCAGGGCCTCCTCTATACGCCGGCGGGCCGGGCTGCGCCCGTCAGGCTCAGGGTTGCCCCGCAGTTCGTGGTCTGCTGCCAAACCGCCTCACTCCTTTCTTGCGCTGCTCCGCCCTTGGCAGGCAGCCGGTGGTTCCGGCGGGTTCATCCCCCTGCCGTCCTCTCCTGTTAATAGACTGCCGTGTTTTCGTCAAACGACTCCAGACGTTCTTTGACTGCTCGCAAGAACCCGCCCGCCAACCAACCGTCTAAAACACGGTGGTCGAGCGATAAGCAAAGGTGGATCATGCTGCGGATGGCAATGGCGTCTGCCACCACCACCGGCCGCTTGACGATGGCCTCAAACGACAGCAGCGCCGCTTGGGGCGGGTTGAGAATCGGTTGCGACAAGATTGAACCAAAAGAGCCTGTATTGTTCACCGTAAACGTACCGCCTGTCACATCGGCTGGTGTCAAACGACCGGATCGGGCTCGCGCTGCCAAGTCGTTGACGGCGTGCGCCAACCCGGCAATGCTCAGCCGGTCTGCATCGTGAATGACAGGCACGTACAATCCGTCGTCGGCCGCCACAGCAATGGAGATGTGGATCCGCTTATGCACCAAAATCCGTCCATGGTCCCAGGATGCGTTGACCAGCGGATACCGTTTGAGTGCCTCGACCACCGACTTAATAAAAAAAGGTAAAAACGTCAAATCAATGCCTTCCCGCCGCTTGAACTCATGCTTCACCCGCTGGCGCAGAGCCACAAGTTGGGTGACGTCCGCCTCCATCATGGTCCATGCGTGCGGAGCGCTGTGTTTGCTCTCCAACATCCGCCGGGCAACCGCCTGGCGCACCTGGCTGAGCGTCACCACCTCGGACTCTGTGTCATCCGCCCCTTGGTTGTGCATCGCCGAGGCGGTGGGCATCATCCCGGTATGCGGCGGCTGACCATCGTCTAATCGGCCTGTGCGTTTCCCCTCGGGTCCCGAAAACGGCGCAGGGTGAGGTGAGACTGCCGGTGCTGGCCCTGGAGGTGCCATCGGCTGCTGATTCGCTTGAGCGGCCATATAGGCAAGGACGTCTTTGCGGGTAATCCGCCCGCCCTCGCCGGAGCCTCGCAAACACTGCAGGTCGATTCCGTGTTCCTCTGCCAAACGCCTCACAGCAGGTGAATACCGGCCCCCCGGTCCAGCAGCCGGGGCGGGCGCCAGGGCAGACTCAGGCGGATGAGCCTGCCGCCAGCCAGCGTCTGCCGGTTGGTGCGCCTCCCCGCCCCGGCTGCCTTGGGGAGGCACTTCTTCAATTCGACACAGCGGTGTACCCACGCGCACCGTCTGCCCTTCGGTTACGAACACCTCGGCCAAGACCCCTTCATAATCTGAAGGTACTTCCGCCGTTACTTTGTCCGTGATGACCTCAGCCAACGGTTCGTACCGGGCCACAGGTTCTCCCGCGCGTTTCAACCACTTGCTGAGGGTCCCCTCGGTCACGCTTTCACCGAGTTGGGGCATCCTCACGTCTGGCATCCAGTCCACTCCTTTATGCTGCGGCTGCACCCGTTCCGCGGTGGTCTGCCGGCCAGCGTTCAAAAGCGCGCCAACCGGCGCATGGCCTCCGCCACGCGGTCCGCATTCAACAGATACGCGCGTTCCAGCGGCGGGCAGAACGGCATGGCGGGGACCTCCGGGCCAGCCAGGCGTTGAATCGGCGCGTCCAAGTCGAACAACGCCTGTTCACAGATCAACGCCGCCAGTTCAGCGCCAAAGCCGCAAAACTTATGGTCTTCATGGACAATCAACACCTTGCCGGTCCGCCGTGCAGCCGCCACCACCGCCTGCTCGTCCAATGGGCGTAGGGATCGCAAATCTAGGATGTGCACCCGGATACCTTCAGCCGCAACCTGGTCTGCGGCCGCCAATGCCCAGTGTACCCCCATGCCATAGGTAATGACCGTGACGTCCTCGCCTTCGCGCACCGTCTGGGCCTGTCCAAGCGGTACCGTGTAATCACCCTCAGGCACCTCGCCACGCACCGATCGATAGAGTTTCTTGTGTTCAAAAAAGAGCACCGGGTCCGGGTCGCGGATGGCAGCTTTTAGCATCCCTTTGGCGTCGTGTGGCGTAGCCGGTGCCACCACCTTCAGACCAGGGACGTGTGTAAACAAGGCTTCCAAGCATTGTGAATGGTAGAGAGCCCCGTGGACCCCGCCACCGTATGGAGCACGTACCACCAGGGGGCAGTGCCAGTCGTTGTTCGAACGGTAGCGTAGTTTAGCGGCCTCAGAAATGATTTGGTTGACCGCTGGCAAGATAAAATCAGCAAATTGAATCTCTGCCACAGGGATGAGGCCCGCTGCACTGGCACCTACCGCCACACCCACAATGGCCGACTCTGCCAACGGGGTATCGATCACGCGCGCCTCGCCAAACCGCTCGAACAGACCGGCGGTCACGCGAAACACGCCCCCACGTACACCGACGTCTTCGCCCAGGATCAACACTCGGCTGTCCCGCTCCATTTCCTCCCACAAAGCCTCACGCACGGCGTCGATGTACAGTTTAACCGGCATGGGAGGTCTCCTCCTCGCCGTAGACGTACCAGTACAGAGACTCTTCGGGTGGATAAGGAGCCTGCTCGGCAAACGCAGTGGCTTCGTCCAATTCGCTGGCAATACGTTGGCGCAAGTCGACTTCCGCGGCCTCATCCCACAACCCGACCTCGGTCAGATAAGCGCGCATGCGTACCAGCGGATCGCCCCGACGAGCCTCTTCAACCTCTTCACGTGGGCGATAGGAGCGGTCGTCGTCATCGCTGGAGTGTGGCACCAGGCGATAGACCTTGGCTTCCACGAGGGTTGGACCGCCGCCATGGCGCGCCTTATCAACGGCGCGTTTGACCACTTGGTAGACGGCGAGTGCGTCCGTGCCGTCCACCGTGACGCCCTCAAACCCGTAACCAGCCGCGCGATCCGCGACGTTGGCGCACGCCAGCTGTTTGTGCTCTGGCACAGAGATTGCATACTTGTTGTTCTCGCAAAAAAACACCACGGGCAGTTTGTGAACACCCGCAAAGTTCAATGCCTCGTGAAAGTCCCCTTGGTTGCTGGTCCCCTCACCAAAAGAGACAAAACTCACACTCGCTTCGCCCCGCATCTTGGCCGCAAGGGCAAAGCCGACCGCGTGCGGGATCTGCGTGCCTACAGGACTTGAACCGGAGAAGATGCGCAGCTTCCGGTCACTAAAGTGGCAGGGCATCTGGCGACCCCCGCTGTTCGGGTCTGCCGCCTTGGCGAAGGCGGCGAGCAACTCATCGCGCGGAGTATGCCCCCACAGCAAAACCAGGCACAAGTCGCGGTAGTACGGCAACAGGTAATCATGCTGCCGGTCAAGCGCCAAGCCTGCCCCAGCTTGGGCTGCTTCTTGCCCTTGGCAAGAGACGACAAACGGGATTTTTCCCGCACGGTTGAGCAGCCACATGCGCTCATCCAGCAAACGGGCCAGCAGCATGTACCGGTACATTTCCACTGCCTGTGCATCGTCCAACCCGAGTGCCCGGTGCCGCGGTGGTTCCCCTGGATGCACCTCGTGGAACTCGTGCACTTCACCGCCAGACCCGCGCCATTGCGCCTCTGGTCTCCGGTGTCTCGCCTGCTCCATCATCGCAGTTCCTCCCTCGCCACGCCTGCCGGCTTGCTCAACACCTACGCTACCACCGTTCACCCGTGCAGCGCCTGCCCGTCAACCGCACCAGCCGCCTCGCCAAACACCTCGGCCAACGTTGGGTGCGGGTGCACGGCGTGCGCCACTTCCCACGGGGTGGCGTTCAGGACGCGCGCCAGCACAGCCTCCGAGATCAGATCTGTGACGCGGGGGCCTACCATGTGCACGCCCAACACGTCATCCGTTTGTGCGTCGGCCACGACTTTGACAAATCCCTCCGGCTCACCCATCAGGACAGCTTTGCCATTCGCGCGGAAGAAGAACTTGCCGACACGGACATCCAGGCCGCGGGCACGCGCTTGTGCTTCGGTCAAACCCGTGCTGGCGACTTCCGGCCTGCTGTAGGTGCAACGGGGCATCGCGGTGTAATCAAGCGGGCGGGGTGTTCTGCCCGCCATCACTTCTACGGCGTGCAGGGCCTC
Organism: Alicyclobacillus sp.; assembly: GCA_023512635.1. GTDB lineage: Bacteria > Bacillota > Bacilli > Alicyclobacillales > Alicyclobacillaceae > JAILZF01. Next base: position 4,647 of record JAILZF010000061.1, read on the forward strand.
ATGGGCCGCCACATGCGCCAGCTGCAACCCGCCAATGACGTCACCGACGGCGAAAACGGACGGTTCAGCGGTTCGGTAGTGTTCATCTACCACAATCGCTCCATCACTGTTCAGGCGTATCTCTGTGGCCTCCAAGCCGAGACCGTCGGTGACCGGCGCGCGGCCCACAGCCACTAGCACGACATCTGCACGCAGGTCTGTCTGGGTTCCGCCGCTCTTGACGGAGAAAGCCACGCCCCCGTCCACTGACAATGATTCCGTCAGAACCGTACATTGGGTCAGGATGCGCACCCCCCGTTGGCGCAGCGCCCGGGCGACTTCCTCCGCCACTTCGTAGTCTTCCTGCGGCAGAATCTGCGCTTGGGCCTCCACCAGCGTAACCTGCACGCCAAAATCACTCCATAGCGAAGCCCACTCCACGCCAATGGCACCACCACCAACAATCACGGCTGATTGTGGCAACTCTGTCTGATTTAAGGCGTGGTCGCTCGACAATACGTACTTTCCGTCAAACGTCCATCCGGGCAAACTGCGCGGCGCTGCCCCTGTGGCGAGCAGGGTAAAGCGCGGTGCGAGCATGATGCGATCCCCGTTCGCCAATTCGACCGCCACAGCGCCCGCCTGAGGTGAAAATATCGAAGGTCCAAGCACGCGGCCGCTCCCGCGGATGATTTCAATACCATGACGTTTGAGCAGCCCTTGCACGCCCTGGTGCAACTGCTGAATTGTCTTGTCTTTTCGCTCATGCGCTCGCGTGAGGTTTAACACAGGTGCACTGTGATCCACCCCAAACGCGGCCGCGGAGCGCGCCTGCACCAGCAACTCGGCTGTGCGCAGCAGCGACTTGCTGGGAATGCAGCCGCGGTGCAAGCAGGTGCCGCCGAGCTCTGCACGCTCGACCACCGCCACCCGCCAGCCCAGCTGGGCCGCGCGTACGGCAGCTACGTAGCCACCAATACCGCCGCCAATAACCACCAAGTCGTAGGTTGCTTCCGGCAACATCCATCCTCCTTTGCCGCTCTCGGCCTGCCTTAGGCACCCGCGGGCGGCAGCTCTGCAGGTCCTTTCGTTGTACAAGCATATCATGAACAACCATAAAACCAAACGAACCCACCGGCCGGTTGCTGTGGTGCAGAACAAGCACCCTCCTTGTGTCTGTGGTATGATCAACCGAGACTTATTGCAAGCATGATTGCAATCATGAGGTTAGCCGCAAAGGAGCCGGATGAGCGATGCAACGACTGCTCGCATGGGCTGTGTTGACGGGTGTGTTTCTACTTGCCGGCGAAGGCTTAAACCTGTTCCGTACAGCCATTGAACGCTGGTTGGCGTATGGCCGGGTGGTTGACGCCCTATGGATGATCGTCGGCCTGCTTTTGGCGGCACTGGGGACCGCGTTCCTCGGCGGCTTTGTCTATTACCGGGACAAAAAGCGCGGCAAGCTGACGCGCGAAGGTTGGCGTGGCCGCCCCGTGCAGCGCAACCGCGCACCGCGCTCCCGGCAAGTGGACGACACCCGGCAGACGCCGTGGCGGCAAGCAGCAGATGCCTCCTCCCGCGAGGCTCCTCGTTAAGGCGAGGCCGGGCCGAGCAGCTCGTCTGCTCCCGGGCGTTGGTACACCCCGCTGCGCCCGCCTGCTTTATACACCAGTTGGACAGAGGCAATCACCAGCTCACGGTCGACCGCCTTGCACATGTCGTAGACGGTAAGAGCGGCCACGCTGCAGGCGGTCAGAGCCTCCATCTCCACCCCGGTGGCGTATATGGTTTTTACTTCCGCAATCAACTGCAGCACCGCAGTCTCACCCTCGGTCTCCCGCCATTGGCAGCGCACCTGCGCATGGGAAAGGGGGAGCGGGTGGCACAAAGGTATGAGGTCGGACGTTTTTTTGGCCGCCATCACCCCAGCGAGTTCAGCGACCGTCAGAACATCACCTTTTTTCAAACCGCGCGCCTCAATCAGGGCACGCGTGCGCGGGTGCATGTGGACCTCGGCGGTGGCTACGGCCATACGCTCTGTCGCCGGCTTGTGACCTACGTCGACCATCCGAGGCCGCCCTTCTCTGTCGAAATGGGTCCATGTAACGTCTGTGTTCATGCCTGTCCCTCCTGTCTCCCCCAGCATACCATGCCCACATTCCCACTGCCTGGCCAATCTGGTACAGTGAGGGTACAATCTGCGAGTCCTCTACGAGGTGGTTGTATGACGTGTGTGGTCAAACTGTTTGCTGGCCTGGCGGAGGCCGCCGGCCAATCGGAAGTGCAGGTGCCGCTGCCTGACCCACCCACCGTGGGCGCTTTGCGCCAGGCGTTGCGTGCGCGGTGGCCTGCCTGGGAGCGAGAACTGCAGCAGGCGCTGGTGGCCGTCAACCTGCGATACGCGGAAGACTCGGTCCACCTCCAAGAGGACGACGAGATTGCCTTGATCCCCCCGGTGGGGGGCGGTGCCAAAGCAGACCATGACTGTCGCGTTCAAACCGAGCCCTTGGACATTGCAGCCGCTTATGCCTTTCTCGTGCGCCCGGAATGCGGCGGCACGGTTTTGTTCAGCGGTACCGTCCGCGAGTGGACAGGCCAGCGGCGTACAGCCTACCTTGAATATGAAGCGTATGAAGCGATGGCGTTGACCCAGATGCAGGCGATTGCCGCGGCTCACCGCCAGCCGGGGGTACTCGGGGTAGGGTGGCGAGAGCAGGGGCAGGGCCTGGGAGTCATCCTGCGCCGCGCTGGCGTACGCCGCGTATGCCGGCACAGGCGGGGCGGCGGTCACGACCGCTG
>JAILZF010000062.1 GCA_023512635.1 Alicyclobacillus sp.
CGGGCACACCACATACTTGTCTGTATCCAAGCCTGCCAGCGATACTTGGCGAGTCCACCGAAAGACTTCCACAGTCCAGATGCGGTGCGTAAACTCATGCCGGTCAACCGCGCAGCAGACCCAATCCCCGGGCTGGGTGGCGCCGCTCGCACCCCAGACCTGTTGTCCCAGCGTCTGCAAGAGGTCCCGTCGCCGACGCTCGTCCAGTACCTCACCCGGTTCTCCTTCTATATTAGGCAATTGCCACAGACGGGCCAGCAAACCCCGCTCCGGGCGACGCTGCACCACCACCCCCGCCGGCGTCTCTATCCACAGTGCCCCTACCCACACGTGCGGCCGTTGCCGCGGCGCCTCTGGCAGCGGGTACGCAGCCGGTGTGCCGGCCGCCGCAGCTTGACACCCAGGCTGCAAGGGGCACACCGCACACCGCGGTTGGCGCGGGGTACAGACGGTGGCACCCAGCTCCATCAGCGCTTGTGTTAACACGGAAGGACGTTCCTCGCGCAACCAGGCGGCCGCCAGTGCCTCAGCCTGCCGGCGCAGTCGCGGTGACGACGCGGTTTCAGCCAATCCTAGCCAACGGGCAGTGACCCGCAAAACGTTGCCGTCAACTGCCGGAACGGGCAAGTCAAATGCGATGCTCATCACCGCACCTGTGGTGTATGGCCCTACCCCAGGCAGGGCGCGGAACTGCACCGGATCGGCCGGAATACATCCGCCATGCCGGGTCACGACAGCTCGGGCGGCAGCGTGCAAGTGGCGCGCCCGGCGGTAGTAGCCCAACCCCTCCCACGCCTTCAACACCTCTGATTCGGATGCCGCAGCCAACTGTGCCACCGTAGGAAAGCGCTGTAAAAACGCCGGATAATACTGCAACACCGTCTCAACGCGCGTTTGCTGCAGCATGGTTTCACTGACCCAAATCGCGTACGGGTCACGCGTTTGCCGCCACGGCAGACGCCGCTGGTGCTGTTGGTACCACACAGCTAACGTATGAGCTGGGTGAGCCGAGCTTGCCAAGTCGCTTGCCTCTCCTTCCATGATTTCCGTTCCCTGCGCCCGCTAAACCCAGCGAGTGCCCCCAGCAGCCGATGGGTACACTAGCTCCGGGAGGTGCTGGCCATGTGGGAGATGGTCAACGATGTGGCTGACCGCGTTCGCTACCGCATCATGCCCCGTCGCCGCAACGGGGTAGGAACCATGACTGCCGTGTTGTTAGGCGCTAGCTTGGGCATTGCGGCATGGGAAGCGCTGCGGCGCAGCCGGTTGAACCCGGGCGATACCATGGAGGCAGCCGCCGCCAAGGCCGCCCACGAAGTCGTGGAGAGCTTGAACGACTGACGGTCTGGCCGGGTTGCGTCCTGGTGCCACACAGTCAGCAACGGGAACAGCCTCCCGATACTCGGTGCGCACTCGCCTTATAACTTGTGGCGGTGCGCACCGTATTTTTGTTTCCACACTTGGTAAGACAAACGACTGCGCTTCATGGAGTCGACAAAGCGTTGGGTATTTTCCAACACCCGTTTGGCTTCTGCCGTGCTCAGCAAACGGTTGGCCACCGCTTCACCAAACTCCTCTAAATCGATCACATGATAATACGACCGTTCGTAAATCAAAACATCCACATACATGTCCTCGATATAAATGTATTCTTGATCTTCCCAGACCTTGACCAAATCGACGTAATGGTCAAAGCGCAAGCGCGGGTGTTTGACGGGAACCCCTTGGTTTAAACAAGTACTCACCCCAATGCCCCAACTAGGGTAGATCTCCCGTAGGTGGTGCGTATACCCTTTTTCAAACGAGGGCCGTTCCACCACAATCCAACCAGGCCTGCGTATCAGCCGGTCGAAGCGGAACGGCTCGTTGCTCCGGTCAATGCCGCGGTCCTCTCGTTTGTGTAACCTTTGCACGCGGCCTGGTCGCAACGCCATCTGGAAGCCCTTCCCTCCCGCGCGCGCAAAACCTGTCCTGCCCGGTTTGCGCACCCTCGCACCAGTCTACTCTCTAGGGTATCATGAGCGTTGGGTTGGACACAAGAAAACGGGACCGCAAACGCGGTTAGCGCTGCTCTGCCCCGATCACGCGCCACGGATGGGTGTAGACGTGGAAACTGCCGCGTCTTACAAAACCGATGGCTGTGATGTTCAACACCTCGGCGATGTCCAGCGCAAGTGCAGTTGGTGCCGACTTGGCCAAGACCATACCCACGCCAATCTTCGCCACTTTCAGCAAGACTTCTGACGACAACCGTCCACTGAACACAATCACTCGATCTGCCAAGGGCAAGCGATGGCGCAGCACGTATCCGTACACCTTGTCAAGTGCGTTATGCCTTCCAATGTCGGCACGCGACACCAGGATTTCATCCGGTGTGCAGAGGCTTGCCGTATGGACCCCGGCTGTCTGCTTCCAGAGGTCTGCTGCCGCTTCCATTTGGTCCATCAACCGCACCACTTGGTGGGGCTGTAGACGGACCGGATCGTCCACGCGCTTGGCCGTATGCGCATCGTTGTAGTAATAAAACATCTGCCGGCCCTTGCCGCAACAGGACGTAAGATAACGCTTATTGTAAAACGCCTGGTTGAAATTGACTTTGCCCTGGGTGCGCACACGCGCAACCCCGCGCCAGCGGCTGACTTGGAGATCCAAGACCTGATCAAGATGGCGGATAACCCCTTCGGAAGCAAGGAACCCGAGCACCAGGTCCTCCATGTGCTCGGGTGTGCAAACCACGGTGGCCATTTCTTGGTCGTTGACATAGACTGTCAAGGCATATTCGGTCGCTACCTGATCTGTGTGCTTTGACCAAGACTGACCGTCGTAATGCCACAAGGGCCGGTCGGAGCTGACAGGCAACCCGCCTGCCCCTTCAGGCGTGCTCACAGCGCACCCCCGCTTAGCGTCGTGGTCCCGGCAGCTGGCTGCGTGGCAAGGCCTGCCGCAGACTGGGGCGGCGAAGCAGAAGCCCCCTCTTCCACGCGGTCTGACCCCTGCATACCAGTGCGTGTTATCTTGCCAACCGCCTTCAAAAACGCCAAGCCTGCGGCCAAGCCTGCGGACACGTCGGGGTCCTTCAACTGACGCAACAGCTCAAACACGCCCAGCGGCCGGGCAGGTGGCGGCGTCACAGCCGCCGCCTGCAACCCTGCTGCTACCCCCGCCAGACAACGCTCCCACCTCTGCGGGTCCAACTGCCCGATTTGCGCCGCCAGGGTGAGGAGGTTCTGCATGGCGCGGACAGTTTCCGCTTGACTCAACAACTCCACCAAACTATTCAAGACACGGTCGCCCCGGGCAAACAGCGCCGTCAACAGCTCCAAAACCCCGCGCTCGTGCAATGCCTGCAACAGTTGCAGCGCGGCTTGTAAGGCGTCACTCCCGGCGGCCGCCTCCGCCCGCAGTTCAGCCAAGCGCGCCGCTTGCTGCTCACCCGCTGCGTTGGCCGGCATGACCACGGTGGTCACCGGTTTTGCCACAGGCCTTCCTCCTCTCTGGTCATCACGGGATAGGTTGCTCCACCAAGGGCGTATAATCTGCACGCGCCCATTTTTTCTGCACCTGCACCCCTGGCTGCGGATTGGGCGTGGCAAGCCGGTAATTGCCGCGGACGAGCGGGGGTGCGCCGGTCGCGTTTAAAACCTCCAATCGCACCTTCATATCTTTGTAAGCCGGGGTGTCTACGTCCTTGTCACTGGCACTGCTCGTCAAATGGTTCACTGCCTCTTCGTTTGCGGGAGAATTCATCGGGATGTAAATCTCGTTGCCTATGACCCGGTCTGTCACCACGGCCCGCAGTTTGACTTGGCCAAACGGGGAGACCACACGGACCAAGGCCCCATCACGCAGACCCCGTTCTGCAGCCAGTTCCTGAGACACCTCGACATACGCCGATGGTACCTTGGCCTGAATCCCCGGTACCCGGTATGTTAAATTGCCTTCGTGAAAGTGCTCTAGCATCCGCCCGTTGTTTAAGTGGATGTCGTACTCCTCCGGCAGCTGCATCGTCGGAGTCCAGTGTACCGGGTACAGCCGCGCTTTTCCCCCTGGCAGCGGAAACCCGTCGGTGTACAGCAGCGGCGTATCTGAACCGTCCGCTCGCACTGGCCACTGCAGGCTGCGGTAACCCTCCAACCGCGCATACGTCGCACCTTGCATCAGCTCTGTCAGGGCGCAAGCCTCTTCAAAGATTTCACGCGGATGCTCGTAGTGCCAGTCGGCTCCTAAGCGATTGGCCAGGTCCTGAATGATCTGCCAGTCCGGCCGCGCTTGGCCAAGCGGCGGCAAGGCTGGATACAACCGCTGAATGCGGCGTTCGGTGTTGGTGAACGTCCCTTCCTTTTCAAGGCTCGGACACGCAGGGAGAATGACGTCTGCAAACTGGGCCGTACGTGTCAAAAAGACGTCTTGTACGACCATGAAATCTAGTTTGGCAAACGCTGCCTGGACGTGATTGGCATTTGAATCGACCACCGCCATGTCCTCGCCGACGATGTACATGGCCTTTAACTTGCCAGAGTGGATGGCCTCCACCATTTGGTGGTTGTTGAATCCCGGGTTGGTCGGCAAAGCCACCCCCCAAGCGCGCTCGTATTTGGCACGAATCTCTGGATGAGCCACGCGTTCATAGCCTGGAAAGAAAGCTGGGGCACAGCCGAAATCCCCTGCCCCTTGCACGTTGTTGTGGCCGCGCAGCGGGTAAGCCCCCGTGCCTGGACGGCCAACGTTACCCGTCAGCAGCAACAGGTTGCATATCGCCGTGCAGGTATCCGTCCCCCCTAATTGCTGCGTCACCCCCATAGCCCAGGCCACGCACACCGACTTGGCCGCCATGATCATCTCTGCGGCGCGCACCACATCTGCCTCTGCCAAGCCGGTCAACTGCGCCGCGTACTCCAGGGTATACGGCGCCAACGCCTCCCGGTACTCGTCAAACCCTTCTACGTGCTGTGCCAAAAAGGCTTGATGATGGCCACCGTGGTCAATCACGTACTTGGCTACCGCGTTTAACCACACCAAGTCTGTGCCAGGCCGCGGATGCAAGAACAGGTCTGCACGCTTGGCCAGGTCGTTGCGGCGCAGGTCTGAGACCAACAACTTTTGCCCGCGTTTTTTGTGAGCTCGCCGAATCCGCGTTGCCAAGACTGGATGCGATTCTGCTGGGTTGGCACCAATGATGACAACCAGGTCAGCCAACTCTAAATCGCGGATCGACCCGGTGTCTCCGCCGTATCCCATGGTCCGGCGCAACGCTTCCGTGGCGGGAGCCTGACAATAACGGGAGCAGTTGTCAATGTTGTTGGTGTGCAAAACGGCGCGCGCCAGCTTTTGCATTAAGTAGTTCTCTTCATTGGTACACTTAGACGAAGCAATCAGGCCGATGCTGTCGTCCCCGTATGCGGAGCGGATCTCTTGCAGCCGCCGGGCAGTGTAGTCAAGCGCCTCGTCCCACGATACAGGGTAAAACGCGTCCCCTCGGCGAATCAACGGTTGCGTCAGGCGGTCCGGACTGTTGACCCAGTCCCAGCCAAACTTACCTTTAACGCAGGTCGAGATTTGGTTGGCTGGCGCTTCCATCTGCGGCTCCACCTTGAGGATTTTCCGGCCTTTGGTCCAAATGTCGAAGCTGCAACCGACACCACAGTAAGTGCAAACGGTCTTGGTCTTTTGAATGCGCGCCTCCCGCATCGCAGCTTCCATCTCCGACAGAGCGAAAATCCCCTGGTACCCGCGTTCCACCCGCTTGGTCAAGTCAATCATCTTGGTCAGGGTACCGCGCTCGATCCCGGTGAGGAAACCGGCCTCCCCGAGCATCGACTTCTCCATGAGCGCGTTACAAGGGCAGACGGTCACGCAGTGACCGCAGGAGACGCACGACGACTCGTTGATGGGCACGTCATGGTCCCAAATCACACGCGGATGCTCGCGCTCCCAGTCAATCGACAACACCTCGCTGACCTGCAGGTTTTGACAGGCCTCGACGCACCGGCCGCAGAGAATGCACTGGTCCGGGTCATAGCGGTAAAACGGATTCGAGTCGTCGACGGCGTAGGGTTTTGGCGTAAACGGGTACCGCTGGTGGTCAATCTGCATGGCCACCGCCGTGTTATGCAACGTGCAGTTCCCGTTGTTGTTGTCACACACCGTACAGTACAACTCATGGTTACGTAACAATCGGTCGAGCGCCTCATGGCGCGCATGGCGGGCTGCCACTGCTTTGGTGCGTACCGCCATCCCGTCTGCGGCAGGCGTAGCACAGGCGCGCACCAGCCGCCCGTCCACTTCCGCGATGCAGGTGTCACACGTCTCGATGGCCCCTAGCGCTGGGTGGTAACAGACGTGCGGAAAACCCTCATCCACCGCTAAAATAGCCGTCAGCACCGTCGCCCCCGCCGCAACCTGCAACGGCTTGCCGTCTACAGTCACGGTCCACATGCGCTCGTGCGTCGCCATCTCTTTTGACCCCTTTCTGCTCTCCAGTACCGGTCAAGCCCGGCTGGACTCCGCCGCCGATGTACGGGTTGCGGTCGCTTGTGCCTGCGGGCGCAGATAGCTGTACCAGTACACCGTGGCCACAAACAACCAACCGCCGATGGCATTGCCAATGAAGGCACCCACCCATTCCACCACCGCTTGGCCCCAGGTCACATGAGCGCCGACAAAGATACCCGCCGGCAGGAAAAACATATTGGCCACCACGTGTTGAAAACCAATGGCCACAAACCCCATGATGGGAAACCAAATCCCAAAAATCTTCCCAATGAAGTCGCGTGCGCCAATCGCCAGCCACACAGCCAAACAAACCAGCCAGTTGCAACCAATGGCCGAAAAGATGGTTGGGATAAAAGGCAGCGTGGCCTTCGAGACGGCAATCGCCGCAGTGGCTTTGTCGTACGGAGCGGCTGTCAACATCCGCGCCGTAACGCCAAAGCAATACGCAACGAACAACGAGCCGAGCAGATTGCCTACCGTAACCCAAAACCAGTTATAGATGAGTCCGCCCAGTGTCACGCGCTTGTGATGCCATGCCAAGGGGACGGTCATCATATTGCCCGTTAATAGCTCTCCCCCTGCCATCACCACAAACATCAGGCCGATGGGAAACACAGCACCGCCAATCAGCGATTTCAGCGTCCCCCACTGGTCTGGCAAACCTGCTGTCACGCGGATGTCAAACAAGGCACCTAGGGCGATAAACGCCCCCGCTAAAAAACCCAAGACCAGCAGCTTACCGACGCTGAACTTGGTCTTCTCCTCACCCGCCTGTGCTGCAGCCTGGGCAATTTCGGCAGGTGTTAAAAAATTCGCTGCCGCCATCGCTTTCACCTCCACGGGAATGTCCACACCTGCAATCTGTGTTCACCCAACCCGTTCCACTGCCCCTGCCTGTCTTGGCCCTGCTACAA
>JAILZF010000063.1 GCA_023512635.1 Alicyclobacillus sp.
ATGATGTGCGGGTCATCGTCTGGCCGGCCAATCCAGCTAAACTTCGAGACATCGAAATTGGTCCCCGGGGCCTTGGAAATCTGGTCAAACACGTCACCGCCGGCGTTGGTATCCCCGATTGTCAAGCCGTCGGGCTTGGCCGCGTAAATCTGGTTGGTCCCGACCAAACCGCCGCCGCCGTCCACGTTCACCACTTCCACCTTGGCCACACCCAGGTACTTTTGCATATAGGGTGCAATCAATCGGGCCCACTGGTCATACCCGCCACCTGGCGAATACGGGACGATGATCTGCAGCGTTTTCCCTTTGTAAAATTCGTATCCGGATGACGCCGATGCCGTGCTGGTGGTGGCGTTGCCGGCACTGTTGCTGTTCCCGGACGCCCCTCCTGTGTTGCTGCCGCCGCTTTGGCCTTGTGAGCCGCAACCGGCGAGCGGGGCCATCAGCGCCGCCATGGACAAGGCTGCCGCCGCCATCCAACGCTTTTTACCCTGTTTCTCTTTCACCTTGCTTGCTTGCACGACAAATGCCCCCTTTTCTACCATTCATCTTTTTTCCTTGCCCAACTTTTTCATGACCCACTTGCAACCCTACCTGCCCTGCGGCCGGGTCAGATGGCGCTTTCATGACAGCCATGCCTGTCCCTTGTCGCCCCAGTTCGACAATTCCATACTGTCTGTGTACCAGTATAATGGCCCTGTTGCGTCACGAGAAATGGTTCATTCTTTCATACGGAACAGTGTATGCCGTGGGTCGAACGGGGACGCTCAGGGATTCGCCTCTGCCTGTCTGCTAAAAAAGACAGATGTAAAGCGCTTTCAGCAGGCTGACAGCCGCTTCCTCGCCCGCCCCAACCACTCTCTGAGTTGGCAGGATAGGTGTAATCTAACGCAATCGGCGGGCGGTGACAACCCCCAGGTGTCTTCGCCCGCCTGCTTGTTCTCCCATGCGAGACATGCGATTCACTCGGAACTGCTGTGCGTCGGCGCAGCACCCGTTCCTATACGCTGGCAAGGTCCCGTGCGCCGAGTTTCGACGGCCGCCGCTAAGCGGTGCATGGCTTCTTCCAGCAACGCCCGCGGACAGCCTATGTTCACCCGCATGAAACCCTCGCCACCCGGTCCAAAGATATCACCCGGGTCAAGGGCAAGCCGCGCTTCCTTGAGCCAGAACTGATGCAAAGACGACTCGTCGGAGAAGCCCAGACCCCGGCAGTCGAGCCAAACCAGGTACGTTCCCTCCGGGCGCACCATCCGTATCTCGGGGACCCGTTCTTGCAAAAACGCCTGCAAAAAATCCAAATTCCCTTCCAAGTACTGAAGCAACGCTGTGAGCCAAGGTGCGCCGTGGCGGTAAGCAGCCTCGGTTGCCGTCAGCCCGAACACGTTGACAGACCCGAGCGCCAGTGTTTGCAATGCCTCTTCATAGCGTTGCCGCAAGGCGGGCGCACTGGCAATGACACACGACGTGTGCAATCCGGCCAGGTTAAACGTCTTGCTCGGCGCCACGCAAGTTATGGTACGCGCTGCAAGCCGCTCAGACAACGAGGCAAACGGAGTATGCCGATGGGGTGCATAGACTAGATCACCGTGAATTTCATCAGAGACCACCAGTACATCGTAACGGTCACAAAGCTCACCCAGCGCCAGCAGCTCGTCGCGCGTCCAGACGCGGCCCACTGGGTTGTGCGGGCTGCACAAAATCAGCATCCGCACCCCTTCCGCCAAATGACGCTCAAGGTCAACCAGGTCCATTTCGTAACGAGTCCCCGTCCAGCGCAGCGGGTTGTGCACAATCTGCCGCTGGCGCTGTCGCAACAAGCGGAAAAACGGATAATACACAGGGGGTTGCACCACCACCCGGTCCCCCGGTTGCGTCAAGGCGTCAATGAGGATGCCCAAGGCGGGTACCACCCCCGGGCCGTGGCAGATCCACTCCGGCTGTACGTCCCACCCATGACGTTGCCGCTGCCAATCCGCAATCGCCTGAAGATAAGATGCCGGCCGCACCGTATAACCAAACACCCCGTGATCGACACGGGCACGCAGTGCAGCCAACACTTCAGGAGGTGATTGGAAATCCATATCAGCTACCCACATCGGCAACGCGTCAGCGCTGCCAAAACGCTGCGCCAAGGCGTCCCACTTGGAACAAGCGGTATGACGGCGGTCTATCACCCGGTCAAAGTCATAGGTCATCTGGTTCTCCGTCCTTTCCGGTGCGGTTTGCTTCCCGCCAAGCGGCCACCGCGGCCTGGTACACCTCTTTCAGAGGTACTCCCCAGCGCTCCGCACAAGTCTGGCAATCGGCAAACTCGGGTGCTGCGTTCCACACCTGCCCATCCGCCCCCGCCAGTTTCACACGCACAGAGCCGTATGGGGTATCCACCCATTGCCAGCGGCGGGCCAGGACCGCACGTGTCAGCGCCCACCCGCGCACGCCCAAGGTAGTGGTCTCGCGCTGCAGCAATGCAGTCAACCTCTCTTGCTCTCCGGGCCGGCAGAGTACCTGCACCACCCAGCCGGGCCGACCTTTTTTCATCACCGCAGGCGTGATCCAGGCATCCAAGGCGCCGGCCGCCAGCAACCGGTCCAGCGCATAAGCTGCCCACTCGGCGGGCATGTCGTCGACGTTGGCCGCCAACTGATACACGTCTTCTTGTTGCACGGGCGGCTACGCCCCCGCAACGCCATGCTCTCCCCATGACGCCTCAGCCAGATACACAACGTCCCTCTCTGGACCGGGTTCCGCTGCCGCACTGGCCGCCCCTTGCGTTGTCACGGCACCTGAGGCTTTCCCGTCCACCGTTTCCCCTAGCCGGATACGCAGTACATTGGCCACGGGCAGGGTACGGCTGCCTGCACCGTAACCCACAGCCGTGACCCGCAGTGGCGGCGCCGGGTCCGGCCGGCAGAGCACACGCAAGATGGCCGCTCCCGTCGGTGTCGCCGTTTCTCCCCACGCTCCTGAAGAGTAAGTGGCAAACCCCCGCAACAACTCGACTGTCGCCGGGGCGGGTACCGGCAAAGCCCCGTGCGCACAATGGACCACCCCACCCCCCACTTCAACGGGTGAGGCGTAACACACAGGCATTCCCGCCAAATACCAGCCCGCCATGGCACCCACCACGTCTATCAACGCATCGTCTGCCCCCGCCTCGTGCAAATGCACTTGCTCCGGCGAAATTCCGTGTACGCGCCCTTCTGCCTCCACCAGCAGGCGAAACGCCTGAAGACTGTGCGCGCGTACCGGTTCAGGCAGGTTGCTGCGCATGACCAGCTCGGACAACTCGCGCCAACCGCGGGGATGCCGGCTGACAGTCGCCGCCGCGGCGGCCGGCGAATCGGCGGGCTGACCTGCCACCCGCACGTCTGCTTTGAGCGCCTGGATTCCCTGCTTCAGAACGCGCCGCAGCGTAACCTGCACATCCGCCAATCCCAGTGAACTGAGCAACCGGCGCCAGGCCTCTTCATCCACCCCGGTATCCAACCAGGCACCTAGCCACATGTCGCCACTGACCCCTGCCGTACAGTCGACCATCGCAGCCCGCACCGCCCCGCCTCCCCCACCAGGCTCCACAACCGCAAGGTTCGTCACGTATCCGGCTGACTCCCCAACCGGTTGATGAGCGCCGCCAAGTAGCCTGCCCCAAAACCGTTGTCGATGTTAACCACCGCCACACCGCTGGAACATGCGTTCAGCATCGACAACAGAGGCGTGACCCCGGCAAACTGGGTCCCATAGCCGACACTGGTGGGCACGCCAATCACCGGTTTGTCGACCAACCCGGCGATCACGCTGACCAACGCGCCCTCCATGCCGGCCACGACCACCAACACACGCGCCGCCTGCAGTTCCGCCTGCGCCGCCAACAGCCGGTGCAACCCGGCCACACCGACGTCGTACAGCCGCGCGACCTCTGCGCCCATCAGTTCTGCCGTCAACACCGCTTCTTCCGCAACCGGCAGGTCAGACGTGCCAGCGCTCACCACCAACACCCGGCCGCAAGCTGGCGGCACCCCGCGGCGCAAGTACACCGCCCGGGCCAACGGGTGGTAGGTGAATTCCGGGACCTCGTCCTGGACAAGCCGCCAGACCTGCTCATCCGCCCGCGTCCCCAGCACCGGCCCTTGTCCGGCATGGTACAAGCGCAGAAGAATCGCTGCTGCTTGCGCTGGTGTCTTCCCGTCGCACAAGACCACTTCCGGAAAGCCCTTCCGCAAGACGCGGTGGTGATCAATACGAGCGAAGCCCAGGTTCTCTGTATCCAGTTGGCGCAACGCCTGCAGGGCCTCGTCAACCGAGACGCAGCCCCTGCGTACGCCTTCCAACAGCTCACGGTATTCGTGCGTCGTGTTGCCTCGCCTCCTTCACCACTGCTGCAACCGCTGGGTCACCTACCCTGACGAAAGCATAGCGAAAGGAGCTGTGAAGTGCCATGACCCACCGCGCAGGCAACTCGGCGCACCATCGCGCACCTTCCAAGAATCAAACACCCCAGCCTACACTTGTTCACCGGGCACAGACCCTGGTTGAACCCTTAAGGCTTCGTTGAGACTCCCGGATCGATACCCCTGCAGGTCAAGCGTGACATAAGTAAAGCCGAGGGAGCGTAGCTTCTCGGCAACCATGCCCGCAACGTCCACAAGTTGCGGCAAGTCTTCCGGCGGCACTTCAATCCGCGCCAGTTGTTCATGGTGGCGTACACGTACCTGGCGAAAGCCTAACTGTTGTAAAAAAAACTCGGCCTGGTCGATGCGCGATAACTTCTCCAGGGTGATCCGCTGTCCATACGGGATTCGCGAAGACAAGCAAGCCAGTGACGGCTTATCCCACGTGGGCAAACCCAGTTCCCGTGAGACAAAGCGTATCTCTCGTTTGCTGAGCCCTGCTTCCAACAGCGGTGCACGTACCCCCCGCTCCCGGGCGGCTTGCAACCCCGGCCGGAATTCCCCCAGGTCATCCGCAATGGCACCAAACACCACCTGAGCATACCCTCGTGCATGCGCCAACGGGAGCAAGTGAGAAAACAGTTCTTGCTTACAAAAATAACAACGCTGTAGCGGGTTTTCAGCATACCCTGGAATGGCCAACTCGCGCGTCGACACCTCCAGGTGGTCACAGTTCAAACGCTGTGCCAGACTGCGTGCAGCCGCCAACTCACGCACTGGGTAGGTTTCTGAGACCGCTGTCACCGCCAGGACGCGTTCCCGCCCTAAGGCGGTGAGCGCCGCCTGCAGCAACAGAGTGCTGTCTACCCCGCCCGAAAACGCCACCACCACGCTCTCCCACGTTCGCAACTGCGTCAGGACTCGTTCGTATTTCTCCCACGCCGAACGCATCCGCATCCCTCTTTTCTCCCTGCCGCCCTGCACCACGGGCGGATCCGCGCTTACCCCTCATCCCAATCGCGCACCAGCCACCCCGCCTCGTCAAAGCGCATAGGAGCCACCTCGTCCAGCACAGTGATGGCCGGGTGTGCCAGCGCCTCCGGCAACAACGCCTCAGAAATCCACACCTCTCCCAGATGCAGGGTGTCCCTGATACGTACCAACCGGCAACGCTCGTAATCCAAGATGTTGCAGGTTTTAATGGCCGCTTGAATAGCGTACCGGTCGTTGTCCAAGACCGTCGGGATTTTGGTCGGCGCTACCACGGTGGAGGTCAACCCATTCATGTACGTCGCTGTCCAATCCGCCTTGTCCATCAGTCGTTGGGTGGTAAAATCTGCAGTGCCCACCCCGTTGGCGTTGCCTTCTGACGCATCGGTTAAATCGAGGACCACCATCTTGTTGACTTCTGGTCCACCATGCGCATACGGGGTTGGATAACGGCCGGTGATGTTGGGGTCTGCCCCGTCTCCACTGATGTTCTTGCCGATGTAATCTATCACCAGCACGTCAATCGGGTCAAACAGCAACCGTGGCATGCGCATTCGTGCCTCTTCCAACAGCGCAGGTTCGCGGGCAGGGATCTCTTTTGCCGGGACCACCGCAACGCGGCACACCTGGTCATATGCGTTTTCGATAACCGCCACACCAAACACGACGGGCAAACGAGCTAAAATCATTTGGGCCATCTGCGGGACGTGTGTGGCCATGTGTTGAAACCCCAACTGGTGACACGCCTCAGCCCCCCGCTGTTTGCCCAAGCCGATGGCCAGCATTTTCTGCAGTCCGCTTTCAACCGGCCCGCGAAAAGCAGTATGCGGTTTGACCCGGTTGATCACGACAATCGCGTCTGCTTCTGTGGCCGCCAGGCGGTCGACATACACCGGCAACCCGTTCTCCAAACGGCCTATTTCTACGACCTCCATCGACGAGCGTACCGGCACACCCATGCCCGCTTCATCAATGCCCAGGCGGGCCAAAACTGCTTTTTGCCCTTCCGCAGTTGCACCGCCGTGGCTGCCCATGCTCGGCACGATAAACGGCAGTGCGCCAACTTCCACCAACGCGTCCACCAGGGTTTTCGTCAACTCAGCAAGGCAGGCAATTCCACGGCTACCCACGGCCACGGCAACACGCTGCCCGCGCTGCACCGCGTCCAGGCAACCAGGCTGGTGCAGCTGGGCGCGCAACGCTGCTTGCGGGTCCGCTAAGTGCGTATCGTCAAAACGTTGGCGCACGCGCACCCCTCGGGGCAAGGGGATCGGATCCAACAGCCGGCGGATGGTTTCCTTCACTCACAGTCCCCTGCCTTTTGCTGCTGCTTTTGCCACGCTGCCACCACACGGAACTCTTCTGTCAGTTTGCGGTACAACCGCTGAAACAACGCCATTCGCTCCTGGTACAGGTGGTAATTTGCGGGGTTGGGGACATGGCGGTCTACACACGTGACAGCCGACTTGGCTGCCGCCAGGCTGTCGACAGCGCCCAGGCTCCACAGCCCCAACACCGCAGCTCCCCAACAAGAACTTTCATAGTTATCGGGAACTGTCACCGTCTTGCCAAACACGTCAGCCATAATCTGCCGCCACAACAGCGAGCGCGTAAAGCCGCCGTTCGCCCGGACCTCCTCAAACGGTCCAGCCAACTGCTCTAGCACCAGCGCGACGTTATACAATTGCAGCATCACACCTTCGAGCGCCGCCCGTACCCAGTGTCGGGGGCTGTGGTGCATGGCCAAGCCAAACAAGACGGCGCGTGCATCCTCGTTCCAGTAGGGTGCCCGCTCGCCCATTAAAAACGGCAGGAACAGTAAGCCATCTGCCCCGGGCGGAACGCTCGCAGCCAACTCGCTAAGCGCTGTGTAGGCGTCTTCTCCATTTCCCTGGCCTAGACGGGCCCCGAGTTGCTCGCGCAACCATTGCAAAACAATCCCACCGCTGTTGACCGCCCCGCCAATCACCCACAAGTCCTCAGTCAAAGCATAACAAAAGG
>JAILZF010000064.1 GCA_023512635.1 Alicyclobacillus sp.
GGGCAAGGGGGATGGGCTTTGTTTATCACGCCAGCGCTGAAAGAGATGGTGGAACAACGCCTGCGTCTGCTGGGGGAACGGGCGCAATGGTTGGAAAGTCTGGTGGATAACGACGGCTGGGAACAGGATGTGGTGCAGTTATGGGCCGCTGAGCGGGCGTTGCACGTTGCCCTTGAGTGCATGACCGATGCCGCCAATGCGGTGATTGACGCTCTGGTCATGCGCGACCCCGGGGGGTACGCCGACATCATCCGGGTGTTGGCAGAAGAAGGCGTGGTCAGCTGGAGCTGGTTCGACCAGTTTGAACCCGTCTTGCACTTTCGCGAACGCCTGGTTCGGGGTTACGCTGACCTACAGCCGGCAGATGTGGTGCGCGCGGTGCGGCAGTCTGCCTCCTTGCTAAACGTTTACGCGGACAGCTTGCGCCAGTACCTGGGGCGTGACGGTATGGTGTGAAAACCCAGGCCAGGCCCTTACGGGTAAGGTACCGGACGAGTCCCAGGATGCGTTGCGACGGGCACCGCGGCCTCTGGGGGAAACAAGGCGTAGACGGGGACGTGTCGTTTCACGCCAAACTGTTCCGCCGCATGGTCACTGTTCACCAGCACGTCAATATGCCGTCCCTTGACCGCTCCCCCTGTGTCTTCCGCTACGCGCACGCCGATACCTTCAATATATAGAAGCGTGCCTAGCGGAATCACCTTCGGATCCACCGCCACCGTCCGGCCAACAACGGCGCGCGTTCCGCTGTACGTCACACCGTAATCGGGAGATCCCGGCCGTTTCCCGGTGGAGGCCGGGCTGACAGCGTACGCAGTCAGGAGGAACTCGCCCACCCGCGTACGCGACAACTGGGTCGGATTGGCGTGTCGCCACTGTTCAAACACCGCCACCGCCAGCGGCAAGCTGACCGGGCGTAGACGGCCGGGGGCTGCGGCAGCCGGGGGGTGTGCGGCTGACGTGTGCGGGGACACGCCTGCGCGCGGCCCGGCGGGGTGCGGCGTCCGGCTGGCTGGAGCAAGAGTGGAACCCGCTGTCCGGCCGCTTGGGCGGGGGTCACGCTCTGTGACGTGGGTGTGCCATGGAGTGACAGACAAGCCGCTGCAAGGGCCGTGATTGTCGGCTGTACTTACTGGCTTACGGGCACTGTGCCATATAGGCCATTCTGCTCTCACACGGTGTTCACCGTGTATTTTCTTTGCTTGCAGGCCAGCATCCACTTCTCCGCGCCTGCTGTTATAGGCAGGACGATGGAGCTGTGGTAAGATAGGTGTAGCGGTGGCCGCGGCCACAGCAGGGCGCACCGGGTTGGCATGCGGCAAGGGTCCGGCCAGGGCAATGCCGAGCGCGGCCAATGCGGGCAAGCAGAAGTATCGGAACATTTCGCTCATAACGGTAGTTTTGCCAATACCTGTGGTTTTATGCACAGCAGGGATGGATGAGAGTACCCGCGGCCGGCCCACAGGCAATTCCGGCGCTGCGCATGCCGCGGGGCCTGGCGGAGCTGCAGGTACGACCAAGGAGGTACGCGTATGGGGAGCGAAGTCGGGTGGAAAGTGGGCGGCAAGCAGGGTGAAGGAATTGACAGCACCGGAGAGATTTACGCCATTGCACTGCACCGCATGGGTTATTACGTGTTTACGTACCGGCACTTTATGTCGCTCATCAAAGGTGGCCATACCAACTATAAAATCCGTGCTGCTGACCATGTGTTGCGCCACCACGGCGACGATGTGCATGTGCTAGTGGCGTTTGACCAAACGACGATTGACGTCAACTGGCCAGAATTGGTGGACGGCGGGATTGTCATTTACGATAGCTCATCGTTCCAAGCCAAAAAACCGGATGATCGGGACGTTCATTTGCTGGGTGTACCGCTTACAGAAATTGCAAAAGAGGCTGGCAACCCCATCATGAAAAACATGGTGGCCATCGGTGTAAGCGCTGCCATTAACGAACTGCCTCCTGAGGAGTTCCGCCCGGTGGTACAAGACAAGTTTGGCCGCAAGGGTCAGCAGGTGGTAGAGGCCAATATGACCGCGCTCTCGCGTGGCTATGCGTATTTTCAAGAGCGTTCCCGTGTGCGGTTTCCTCTGCCGGCCAAGCCTGACTTGCAGGGCAAGGACCACCTGTACGCCTCAGGCAACCAGGCCACTGGTTTTGGTGCGTTGGCGGGGGGATGCCGGTTGCTGGCTGCGTATCCGATCACGCCGGCAACCGAAATCATGTACTGGGTCTTGCAACACTTTCCTAAGTACGGCGGGGTGGTGTTGCAGGCTGAGGACGAAATCGCCGCCATCAATATGGCCATTGGCGCCAATTTCTCTGGCGTGCGAGCCATGACGTCGACCTCCGGCCCGGGGTTTTCGCTCATGATGGAGGCGTTAGGGCTGGCAGGGATGTCCGAGACGCCCGTGGTCATTGTCGACGTGCAGCGCAGTGGCCCGTCCACTGGTCTGCCGACGAAGACGGAACAGAGCGACCTGAACGAGGCGGTGTACGGAACACACGGGGAGATTCCGCGTATTGTCCTGACGCCACGCACAGTGGAAGAGTGTTTTCTTTTGACCGCTGAGGCTTTTAACCTGGCGGACCACTACCAGTGCCCGGTCATCGTCTTGAGTGATTTATACCTGGGGATGTCATACCAGTCGATTGATGGTTTCCCGGTGCAGGCGGTGCGGTATGACCGCGGTAAACTGCTGAGCGAGGAAGAGCTGGCGCAGCTGGCTAAGTCGGGGTATCAGCGCTATGACGCATCTGTCGCCGACGGCATTTCCCCGCGCGCCTTGCCTGGTCAGAAACACGGTCGGTATGTCGCACTGGGCAATGAGCACAACGGCACGGGCTTGGAGGTCGAGGACCAGGAGACGCGCGTCAACCAGATGCGCAAACGTCAACGCAAACTTGCTGGCTTCCAACACTTCACTGGGGTGTCGGTGGAGGGGCCAGACAATGCGCCGTACGCGTTGGTGGGCTTTGGCAGCACCTGGGGGGGCCTTGAAGAGGCGCGTGCCGCGTTGGCTGAGGCGGGTTTGACAGTCAAACACATTCACTTCTCCCGCGTATGGCCGTTTCCGGAAGCTGAATTTCACGCGGCGATGGACGGGGTACGGTTGGCACTGGTCACAGAACTCAATGCTACCGGTCAGTTAAAGCAGCTGATTCGGCAACAGGCGGGTTATCATGACCGCTTGCATAGCTGCTTGAAATTCAACGGTGACCCCATTTCCTTGCGGGAGATTGTCGACAGTGCCTACCAGACGTTCCCCATGGGGGTGTTCAACTAATGGCAACCATGGTAGATTATAAGGCGGAAAAAGCCACCTGGTGTCCCGGCTGCGGCGACTTTGGTGTGCTGAACGCTTTGCAAAAGGCGTGTGTAAACCTTGGCTTGGAACCGGAGCAGGTGGTGGTAGTCTCCGGAATTGGCTGCTCGGGCAAGATTTCACAACACTTTGGCGGGTATGGGTTGCACGCATTGCACGGACGTTCGCTGCCGGCTGCGCAAGCGGTCAAACTGGCCAACCGTCATCTGACGGTGATTGCTGCCGGCGGTGACGGGGACGGCTTTGGCATTGGCATGGGCCACTTCATCCACGCCATGCGCCGCAACATCGACATCACGTACGTCGTGATGGACAACCACATTTACGGCTTGACCACCGGGCAAGCCTCGCCAACCAGCGATGTCGGTGCCAAGACCAAGACATCGCCGGCTGGCACGGTGGAGCAGCCAATTGCCCCGCTGCAGTTGGCGCTTGCGCAAAACTGCAGCTTTGTGGCGCAAGGGTTTTCTGGCAACATTAAGCAACTGGTGAGCTTGATAGAGCGGGCGATTCAGCACAAAGGCTTCTCGTTTGTCAATGTGTTCAGCCCTTGCGTCACCTTTAACAAGGTGAATACGTACGAGTTTTACAAAGAACACCTGGTCAACCTCGACGACGACCCGACCTATGACCCGCGGGACCGCGTGGCTGCACTGCGGCGCGTAGCTGAGGCGAACAACATCTTAGTCGGGGTCATTTATGAAGACCCGGACCGGCCAAGTTTTGAAGAAAGTCTGCGAGGCTATCCGGCAGAGCCGTTGGTCCGTCAGGACATTGCCTTACAAGCAGCGGACTACGCGGCCCTCCTTGAGACCTTCCGGTGATGCAGGCTGGCGAGCGGGCGGAGCAGGGCTCCGTCCGCCGCTTGCCTTGGCGGGGCGTTCAAGGGAGTACCGCCGAGCGGGCGGGTCAACCGGCGTGTGCACGGTGGACGGGGCGGGCGAAACGGGCAGGGAACACAGGCCGCCTCGGGGAACCAGGCAGGGAAGGAGGCCGGGCATGGCCCAGACGTCCGATACGCTGCAGACGTACGCCGATGTAGAACATGCCATGCTGCAGGTGGTACACCAAGCGTTTTATGAAGGGCGGTTTCTCCGGCACCTCCAAGCGGGTTTGTATACACCGCGCCAGGTACGCCACTTTGCGCTGCAATACTCGTATTACAGCCGCCACTTCCCACGCGTCCTGGGCGCCGCCATTGCCGCCATGGCGCCGGTGGCGGCGTGGTGGGTGCCGCTGGCTGACAACCTTTGGGATGAGGCGGGACGCGGCCAGCCTGGACAGTCGCACGAGCACCTGTACCTGACGTTTTTACGATCGGTCGATCCGCACGTTGAACTGGACGACGTGGGTATGCCGCGGGAGCCCATGTCCCCCGCCGTCGCCGAAGCGGTCCAGACGTTTCTCGATTTCTTCCACCGCGCCACGCCCTTGCAGGCCATGGCGGCCGTGGGGTTGGGCTCAGAGCTGTTTGCCGGCGGCGTGATGGGGGCCATAGGCCGTGGGTTGAAACATCCAGCGTACAATCGGGATCGGTCCGTGAACGTGTTGTTTTGGGAGTTGCACGCAGACACGCACGAGCCCCGGCACTACCAGCTGTGCAAGGACATCCTGCAGCAGTTTACGCAGCCGCACGAGTTGCGCGACATGTTCGAGACAGGCCGGTTCATTGCCCTGTCTGAGGCGCGCATGTATGAACAGTTGCATGACGAGATGGTGACCCTGAGGTAGGGAGGGTCTCTAGGGCATGACAACCAAACACGAATAGAAAGCAGAGAGGTGCCTGGAGCATCTCTCGTTTTTTTCTTGCAGACCTATTTGTATATACAGTAGTATTGTCTAAGGAGAGGGGGAAGTCCTGATGGACGTAGGCCAACTCGCGGACGATCTCATCCGTATGGCGTTGTTGGAAGACATCGGAAGAGGTGATCTCACCAGCGAAGCGGTGATCCCTGCGGGCGCGCGGGCACAAGCGCGCTTTTTGGCGAAGTCGGAGATGCGTGTAGCGGGCATCCCCGTGGTGGCGCGGGTGTTGGCGCAGGTGGATACGGCGCTGCACTGCACCTGGGAGGTGCAAGACGGCGAAGATGTAGCGCGGGGCACGGTGTTGGGGACGGTGACCGGACCGGCGCGTTCTCTGCTCATGGCAGAGCGGACCGCGCTTAACTTTTTCACGCGTT
This sequence comes from Alicyclobacillus sp., assembly GCA_023512635.1. Taxonomy (GTDB): domain Bacteria; phylum Bacillota; class Bacilli; order Alicyclobacillales; family Alicyclobacillaceae; genus JAILZF01. The sequence goes on from JAILZF010000064.1 coordinate 5,510, forward strand.
TAAGTGGGGTGGCCAGCGGGACCCGACGTGCTGTGGCAGAACTCGCCGGCACACGCTGCCGGTTGTTGGACACGCGCAAGACCACCCCGGGATGGAGGTTATTGGAAAAGTATGCGGTTCGTTTGGGTGGGGCGTTGAATCACCGGTTTGGTTTGGACGACATGGTGTTGATCAAAGACAACCACATTGCGGTGGCGGGCAGCATCACGGCGGCGGTGGAGCGGGTACGGTCGTGCCTTTCCCCGGCGCACAAGATTGAGGTGGAGGTGGAGTCGCTGGCACAGTTGGAAGAAGCCCTGGCGGCGGGGGCGGACTGGATTCTGTTGGACAACATGGATTTGGCCGGGATACGGGCGGCGGTCGAGTTGACGGCAGGCAGGGTGCCGCTCGAAGCGTCGGGCAACATGACCCTTGAACGGCTGCGGCCTGTAGCGGAGACCGGGATAGATTACGTCTCCATGGGGGCGCTGACGCACAGTGTACGGAGCGCAGACATCAGCCTCGATGTGGAGCTGTAGGTCGCTGTACCGGCTTGGTTGGAACCGCCGGTGTGGGCCTCGGGTGGTGGCGGTTGGACGGCCTGCGAGGACCTTTCGCGGTGATCCACTGCAGGGTGGGCCGGTGTGACGGGTCTGACGGGACGCGAAGGTACCAAGCAGAATACCACAAGATGGGGGAACGCGGATGGGAGCGATGGGCGGCGCTGCAACCTCTACGGGCAGCAGCGCAGAGCTGCAACAGCGGATTGCGGAGCTAAAGCGGGATCGGCGTGCGGTCATTCTGGCGCACAACTACCAGTTGCCAGAGGTGCAAGATGTGGCCGACGTGGTGGGAGATTCACTGGCTTTGGCGAGGGCCGCACAACGGGTTCAGGCGGACGTGATTGTGTTGTGCGGGGTACACTTTATGGCGGAAACCGCAGCCATCCTCAACCCGGACAAGCGCGTGCTGCTTCCTGACCTGGCTGCCGGGTGTTCGCTGGCGGACAGCATCACGGTCGAGCAACTTCGGGCCTGGAAGGCGGAGCACCCGGGGGCGGTGGTGGTGTCGTATGTGAATACCTCGGCTGAAATCAAAGCGGAAAGCGATTACTGCTGTACCTCGGCCAACGCGGTCGAAGTGGTCCAGGCCATCCCGGCAGATCAAGAGGTCCTGTTTTTGCCCGATTGGTTTTTGGGACACTATGTACAGCGGCAAACAGGCCGGTCGAACCTGCGTGTGTGGATGGGCGAGTGCCATGTGCACGCCGCCATTCGCCCGTGGGCTTTGCGCCAAGCGTTGGATGAATACCCCGATGCGGAGTTGTTGGTACATCCGGAGTGCGGCTGCTCAACGCCTCATCTGGCAGTCTGGGCGGAAGGCGGCTTGCCTGCGCAGCGAACCCATGTCCTTTCGACGAGTGGCATGTTGACCCATGCAGCCACGTCGGCGGCAGATGCGTTTATTGTCGCCACGGAAGTAGGGATTTTGCATCGAATGCAGCAGCAGCAACCAGGCAAGCGGTTTATTCCGGCCAGCGCAGAGGCGGTCTGTCCGTTCATGAAGAAGATTACCTTGGCCAAGGTGGCTGCCGCTCTGGAACACCTGCAATACGAGGTGCGGGTCGAGCCGGAGGTGGCCGCGCGTGCCCGCTTGGCCCTGGCGCGGATGGTGGCGATTGGAGCGTAAGGTATGCGGGGAAGGCAGGGTACAGGATAGGCGGATGCATGGGGCAGTCGGTGTATCCCGTAAAAAATAATCAGGCAACTCCCCGGTCACCAGCCAGATTTGGGAGTTGCCTGATACCATTAAATTAGGTTGTTTGGATGGCATGATCCTACGCTATTTCCCTTGAAATTTCAT
>JAILZF010000065.1 GCA_023512635.1 Alicyclobacillus sp.
ACACGGAGCCACTCGCGGGCCGCGTCCGACGCGGCGAGCAGGCCGACCGCGATGGCGAAACCCGCTGCCGTCGCCCCCAGCGTCGCCAGCGCGATCGCAGGAGGCCGCGGGAGCCTGACGACGGGCCGCGCCCCTGTCTCGAGCTCGCGCTCGACGGCTTTCACGAGCCCCGGCGGCGCCGTCGGAGCCTCAGAGGCGAGCGTGGCCAGCGCTTCGCGCGCGCGATGAGCGTCGGGCTCACCGGCCGGCTCCTGCCGCGCGGGCAATGACGGCTGCCGGTCCGCGAACAGCGCCCGGAACCGCTCCAGCGCTTCCACCAGCTTCGGTTGACCGTCCACCATATCCTGGGTGATCCCTGTCAATTCGCTGATTTTTGCTGGCAAGGGCCGTTCCGGGTCAATCAATGTAGCAAACGTATCGACCAGTTCACCCCCGCGTACACGCACGGCAGCCAGCTCAATCAGCGTGTCTTCACGTGCGTTCAACCCTGTCGTCTCTGTATCGAAGACGACAAACTCTGCGTCCTCTAAGCTGACATCCGCTGGCCGATAGACCAGCGGAGTGCCATCGTCGACGACGTACGCTTCCACCCCATAGAGGATTTTCACCCCATGTTTTCTGCCCGCCTGATAAGCCTCCGGGAAGGCTTGGACCACGCCGTGGTCTGTCACCGCCAACGCCTTGTGTCCCCAGCGCGCCGCTTGCTTGATGTAGTCCGCCACGGGCGTGACTGCGTCGAGCGCAGACAGCGTCGTGTGCAGGTGCAGTTCCACGCGTTTTTCCGCTGCCGTGTCGAGACGCTCTGGCGCTTGCGCAGGTTGCATGTCCGACACCAAGAACACCAGTTCCTTCGCATACGCGTCGAACTGCACCTGCCCCTGAATGCGTACGTACACCCCGTCTGTCAACGGTTCCAGGGCTTGTTGTTGGCGTTCCCCTTGGACAAACACCTTAGCCGTGATCGAGTCGGTCTCATCGGTCAGGTAAAACTGCACCAAGCGCCGACCGCTCGGCAGGGTGCGCGACTCCACGCCAAACACCCGCCCCTCCACGGCGACGCGCCGCATTTCGTCGACAATTTCCCGCAGCGGGGTCAATGGTTCGGTAATCCCCCGACCCAACGTAAGGGGCTCGACCGGTTCACTGTGTGGCTTCTCCCGTCGGCTCCGCCAGCCTTCCGACGAGGCTCCGTCTGGCTTGTCCACAAGTTCACCGCGGCCAGGCTGGCCAGCCGCCCCGGCCTGTGTTTCCGCCCGGGCACGCTGCTCTAAAACCTGGGCCACCTCTTGCCGCTCTAGGTCAGCCAAGGCTTGGCGCAGGCGATCCGCTTGCTCGTCCAGGGCAGCAACCTGCATCCGCACCTCCACCTGCAGGCCGAACGCACTGGCCGCTTCCGCCTGCAACCAGCGGTCGGCCGCTTTACGCGCCAACGCCGCCCGCTGGGGTTCCGACGGCAGGTGCAAGACCGCCAACCAAACCGGCTCCTCGGCCGCCAACGAAGGCGGAGCGGAAATCCGGCTGACCAACCGCTCAGCCAGCCGTAACCACTGGCCAGCCAGCGGTTCATGACGCGCAAAGTCGTCCAGTAACGCCGTCAATACAGCCGCGACCTCTGGCTGCGTAGGCTGGTGCGGCCACTGCGGTGGCAGCCAAGACCACAGCACGTCTGGGAACCGCTGTGCACAGGCCTGTTGGAGCTGACGCACGGTCTGCAGGTACTCCGCCGCCGCATCCGCATCCACCCGGGCGGTCCAAGGCAGTCGCAAGGTCACTTCGACGCGGCCGGAGCCAGGCCACACGCGCACACGTTCCACCAGCTCCGGAACTGCCTGCGCCGGCCAGTCTGACACGGTCACATCCGCTCGATGCTCAGCCAACGCCATTCCCCCACCCCCAGGCCATCGGTTTCCACCCCTCAAGCCGGTCCCTGTGCCCGTGCCACTGGCACATTCCCGGTGCTAAAAAAGGCGCAACACGTCGCGGTACGTAATCACCACGGCAAACAGCATCAACAGAGCAAATCCCACGAAGTGCACCAAGCCTTCTTTACGCGGGTCAAGTGCCCGCCCGCGCACCATCTCCACCAGCATGAACAACAGTCGACCGCCGTCCAACGCCGGAATCGGCAATAGATTAAACAAACCCAGGTTTAAGCTCAACAAACCGGCAATCGCCACAACGTTCCAAAATCCGGTCTGGGCCTGTTGGCCAATGGCGTCCGCAATCCCCACGGGCCCCGCCAAATCGTTCAGCCGGTGCTGCGCAATGACTTGACCGTATAACTGCAGGGCGTTGACAGAGCCGTAATACACGGTGGCAAACCCGGTCCCCATCACGCGCAGGGGATTGCGTGACAACTCGCGCGTCACGCCCAGCTGTGGCAGGTTTTGTGCAGTCCAGCGAGGTGTCACAGCCACCATGTGCACACTCGTGCCCCGCTCAACTTGCAACTGCAAGGGCACCGGTGGCCGGCTGGCGTCGCGCTGAACCGCCTGAACAAACTCATTCCAATTATGGACAGGTTGGCCGTCCACCGCCAACACCTTGTCGCCAGCACGCAAACCGGCTGCTTGGGCCGGAGACCCCGGCAGGACTCCCCCGACGGTCGTGCTGTTTAAAGGGACGCCTGTATGCGCAAACACACACGAAAACAACACGCCCGCAAGCAGGAAATTCATCACGGGACCCGCCAGGATAATGGCCGCTCGCTGTCCTAGCGGCTTGCCTAACACCTGTTCGCGCCGTTCCACTAAGGGCAAGGAGCTGCGTGGCCCTGTAACCAACTGAGCGCGGGGCGCGACAGGAAACGTCTCTACTTGATCAGCAAAGGCGATGGTCATTTCCATCCGGTCTGTCAAGTCGAGGGCGCGCAAAATCCCAGTACGGCCATCTGGCACATCGGCAGGTTCACCTAAGCGGCAAATGCGGCCTTGCGCATCCAACACAACCGCCAGCGGCTCGCCTATACGAAACAGGGCGTCCTGCGGGATTTCACCGGCCAGCTGCACCAGACCGCCAAGGGGAAACAAACGTATCGAAAACTCAGTGCCCCCGCGCATCCAGCGCACCAGTTTTGGACCGAAACCAATGGCAAACGCCGGCACCGCAACCCCATAGCGACGAGCCAGTGCAAAGTGGCCAAACTCGTGTACGACAATACTGACCACAAACACGGCCACCACGGCGACGGCCGCTTTCAGCACGCCCGCCAGAACCGCCCAGGTCACGCCCCCCACCTGCCTTTCTCTACGGCCAACTGGGCTGTGCGCCGTGCCCAGCCGTCCATTTCCACAATTTCATCTAATTCATCGGGCTGTCCAGATATGTCTGCCGCCAACGCCGACTCCACCACGTGCGGGATGGCTGTAAAGCGGATGCGCCCCGCCAGGAAGGCGGCGACGGCGACTTCGTTGGCGGCGTTGAGCACGCAAGGCGCAAAGCCGCCAGCACGCCCCGCTTCATAAGCCAAGCGCAGACAGGGAAAGCGGCTGACATCCGGGGCTTCAAAGGTCAACGCCTGCAGCTGCAAAAGGTTCAGCCGCGGCCATGGATTGGCAGGACGGCGCGGGTAAAACAGCGCGTACTCAATCGGCAGGCGCATATCCGGCGGACCTAACTGCGCGAGCACCGCGCCATCGGCAAACTCGGCCAGCCCGTGCACCGCGCTTTGCGGATGCACCACGACTTCAATCGCATCGTACGACAACTGGAAGAGGTGATGCGCTTCAATCACCTCCAGCCCCTTGTTCATCAAGGTTGCCGAGTCGACAGTGATTTTCGGCCCCATGGCCCAGTTTGGGTGACGCAAAGCCTCAGCAGGTGTAGCGCATGTCAAACGCTCAGCCGGCCAGTCGCGAAACGGGCCGCCGGAGGCGGTCAACACCACCTTGCGCAGGTCGCGCCGGTCTTGTCCCTGCAGACACTGGAAAATAGCCGAGTGTTCACTGTCCACCGGGATCAGTCGCCCGCCCCGTGCGGCAGCCCAACGCATCACCAGGTCGCCCGCGGCCACCAGCGTCTCTTTGTTGGCCAAGGCCAACGTGGCCCCGCGCGCCAACGCAGCCCAAGCGGGAATCAACCCACGCGCACCAACCACCGCCGACACCACGAGCGGTGCAGGCACCGCGGCGGCTTCGCGCAGTCCTTGTTCGCCGACGCCAATCTCCGGTTGCGGCGTCCAGCCGGCCAGTCGTTCCCGCAACGCTGCGGCGGCTGCCGCGTCCTGCACAGAGACATAGCGGGGAGCAAACGTCCGCACCTGCTCTGCTAGTACGTCGACGTTTCTCCCCGCAGCCAGCGCCACAACCTCAAAAGCGTCTGGAAACAGCTGAATCACCTCGAGCGTGTGGCGGCCCACCACGCCCGTAGAACCGAGCACCGTCACCGCTGTCGGCATGCGCATCACCTAACCTATTCAGGGTCCTTTGTCCAACACACAGCTGATCACCGCCCAAGCCACAGGTGCGGCCAACAGCAGGCTATCGACGCGGTCCAAGGCGCCACCGTGGCCAGGTAACAAGACCCCGGAGTCTTTCACTCCTGCTGAGCGCTTGTAGGCGGACTCGGCCAAGTCGCCCAACTGGCCAGCCACGGAGGCCGCAGCGCCAATCAGAGCACATTGCCCCAGAGACACGCCAGGCAGCAGAGCAGCCCCCACTGCACAAGCCCCTATCACTCCGCCGGCCAACCCGGTCACGGCGCCGCTGAGTGTTTTGTTTGGACTGATGGACGGCCATAGCTTGGGCCCGCGGAAAAAGGCTCCGCCAAAAAACGCTGCCGTATCGGTCAGCCAAATACACACCAAGAGCAGCAACAGCCAACCCAGGCCGTGTGGCAAACTGCGCAAGTCCACCAATGCCCGTCCGCCTGCACCAATGTACAGGGCGCCCGCAAGCAGCGTAGACGACTGCGGCAGGGTGACGTGATTGCGTAAGACCACGGGCCAGACAAACGCGGCGCCGGCAGCCCAGGGTAGCGCTGATAATCCCCAACCAGCCGGGCGCCATAACACCACCAGCATCACCGCCGCGTGCCACAAGGCGGCCGGCGACGCCCAACGTACCCCAGCCAGTATGGCAAACTCCCACATACACAGCAGCGACCCAAGGGTAATCAAGCCTTTCCAAGGCAGCGGCCCCCAGAGGATGACCGCCAACACCACGATCAGCGCCAACGCCGCCGTGATGACCCGTTGCCGCAACATGTCCCCACCTACTTTATACCGCCAAACCGGCGCTTCCGGCGCTGGTAATCGGCAATGGCCTGAGCCAGGTGTTCGCGGGTGAAGTCCGGCCACAGCACATCCGTAAACCACAGCTCAGCATACGCCGCTTGCCAGATAAGAAAATTGCTCAGGCGCAGCTCCCCGCTGGTGCGAATGACCAGGTCCGGGTCAGGCAAGCCGGCCGTCGAGAGGCGCTGGCCGATCCGCTCTTCATTCAGTTCATCCCAGTTGGCGTGGCCAGCTGCCACTTCCGCCGCATACGCCTTCACGGCTTCCACGATGTCAGCCCGCCCGCCGTAATTCAGCGCAAAGTTCACCACCAGGCCGCGATTGCCCTGGGTTCGTTCCAAGGTGCGCGAGACAATCGCTTGCGTATGCGGTGGCAAGCGGTGCGTATCGCCAATAAACCGTACGCGCACGTCGCGCTCTACCAGTTCATCAATTTCACTGCGAAAAAACTCTTCAGGCAGCCGCATCAGAAACTCAACCTCATGCGGCGGTCGCTTCCAGTTTTCTGTTGAGAAGGCAAACAGGGTCAGACATGGAATGCCCCACTCATGACACGCTTGAATCACTTCGCGCACCCTGGTCATACCCGCGCGGTGGCCTGCAACGCGCGGTAACCCTCGTTGATTGGCCCAGCGGCCATTACCGTCCATGATGATGGCCACGTGCGCCGGCCATCCGGGCGTTTCAGGAGCCAAGGGGGACACAGACGCAGGCGGGGACGCCGGTATCTTCCTGCTGGTCGCCCGCCACCTCCCCAGGAACCACTCCAGCACTCGCCCAGCCCCCTCGCCGCTACGCCCCGGCTGCCAAGCCTCGGGCACTACCGGTCCTGTTTGATCCCATGTGGGTGGCCTCACCGGCGAGACCACCAGCCGGCTGTAAGGCCATCCAAACCTCGGTCCTCTCCTCGTTTAGACCTCGAGGATCTCCTGTTCCTTTGTGGCTGCCAGTTTGTCGATTTCACCGACGTACTTGTCTGTTAACGACTGGACTTTTTCTGTGGCCCGGCGTACGTCATCCGCAGAGGCCTCGCCCGACTTTTCCCGCTTTTTTAAGTCGTCATTGGCGTCGCGCCGCACGTTGCGCAACGCCACCCGCGCCTCCTCCGCCATTTTACGCACAACCCGGACCAGCTCCTGGCGCCGCTCCTCAGTCAGGGGTGGGATCACCAAACGAATGGTCGATCCGTCGTTCATCGGGTTCAGACCCAGGTCTGATTTCTGAATGGCTCGCTCAATTTCACTCAACATTCCCTTATCCCACGGCGTAATCAGCAATTGCCGCGGTTCCGGCGTGGTGACCGTGGCCACTTGGTTAACTGGCATGGGGGTCCCATAGTACTCTACGGTCACTTTGTCGAGCATGTTGGGTGCAGCTCGGCCTGCCCGAACGGTTGCCAAGTCGCGTTTGAACACTTGCACCGCTTTTTCCATCCGCTCTTCAGCGGAGCGAATGACCTCGTTCAGCACGCGCTTTCCTCCCTACCATGGTTCCTATCGCTTCGCCGAGCACAGCTCGGCGGATGTTACCGGGTTCGTTGATGGCAAACACCAGCAGCGGAATGTCGTTGTCCATACACAGGGATGTCGCCGTGTAGTCCATGACGCCTAAGCCCTGACTTAACACATCAAAAAACCCAAGCTCCTCGTATTTCACAGCTTCCGGGTCTTTTTGCGGGTCTGCGCTATAGACGCCATCCACCCCGTTTTTCGCCATTAAGATAACTTCCGCTTCAATCTCCGCAGCGCGCAAGGCGGCTGTCGTGTCGGTGGAGAAAAAGGGATTGCCGGTCCCGCCTGCAAAAATCACCACTCGGTTTTTTTCCAAGTGGCGTATGGCCTTGCGGCGAATGTACGGTTCTGCCACCTGACGCATCTCGACTGAGGTTTGGACACGCGTGTCTACGCCGATTTTTTCCAAAGCATCCTGCAGTGCCAAGGCATTGAGAACGGTCGCCAACATCCCCATGTAATCGGCCGTCGCGCGGTCCATCCCGCGTGCGCTACCAGAGATGCCGCGCCAGATATTGCCCCCCCCAACCACAATGGCCATCTGGACGCCCAGCTGCACCACTTCTCG
>JAILZF010000066.1 GCA_023512635.1 Alicyclobacillus sp.
GAGCAGGTACGCCCTTTGCCGGCCTGGTGTCAACGTATAAAATGCTGATGCCAAAGCAGGTATTTCTGCAAATTTTTGCTGCAGCTCTGGCGGCAGGCTTAGCTCGGTTTGTCTAGGTACTTTCAAACCGGCTTTCTCAATTTCAATGGACTGAAATAAATACTCCTTTAAAAGGGTTTCTGTTTTCAAGACGGCTTGTACACTCGTAAACCTAACCTGCCGGGCAGACTGAACATGTTCCGTTTGGCGAATCAACAGGTTGTACGGGTCTGGCAAGAGTGCCCCTTTAAAAAACAACAGGGCACAGTATTCTTTAAACCCTTGAATCAGAACAATGTTCTTTTGCCGATATGTGTAACACGGAGCCCCCCATTTAAACTCCTCTTGGAGCGGCGTTTCTAAGATGATTCTTCTTAACTCGGTCATTTCTTCCTTCCATTGATGAACTCTGTCGAGGAATTCATCCACCTTCGGGTTTGTTGGGTGGTCAATCATTGGGATGTCCCCTTGATAGCGTGATCAGAGTTTCCGGCTGGAACAGAGGGGCCAGCGCAGGCCGAATTGCGTCCGCAGCGGCCGCAAACGCGGGCTGGGGGGCCAGCGCAGGCCGAGTTGGGTCTGCCGTGGCTGCAAACGCGGGCTGCGAAACAGCGCTCGCCAAGCCTGTGCCCCCCGGCCCAACCGTCCCTCATACCTCACCTATTATCCCACAACGGTCACAGGCTGGGCCAGCTTGGCCCCGTCCCAGGTATGCCAGACGCCACTGCCAGGGTCCACGGAGGCCAGGCGCAGCCAGCCGTTTTCCACCTTTTTTCGAAAAGCGGCGTCGCGCTGCAAGAGGCGCGAGACGGTGTCGACTGGGGCTTCCAACACCACCAGCAGGCGCAATGGCCGGTGGTACAAGGTGTCATCCGACACGGCGACAGATTGCCAGGGCAGCCCGGGGAGAAGGTCGCTGCCGTTGCCCTGCATCACGCCGAGGCCGCAGGTCACCGTCTGGGTCGTCTTGTTGCCGCTGCCGTGAAGGTGCGGCGCCACTGTGGAAGCCAGGTACTGCAGGTTGATCCACTGTGCCACCGTGACTGGACCTGCAACGATGGCCGCCAGGCGCTCCCCGTCTGGGTCCAAACGCCAGTCGTAGTTGTGCAAGAACACGCGTCCGCCCAGCGGCGCGTTCGCCGTGAGCTGGCGGCGGCCGACAATAAAGGCAGCGTTGCCCGCCAAGCCCCATTCTGGACGTACCTCGCTCCAATCGGTGGCGCGTCGGCTGCGCTCCGCGACCCGTTCAGCACTCACTGCCCGCTGGACTTGTGGCAAAACATGCTCCAGGGCGTTGAGCGCTGTCAGTGCGTCTGCGGAGAGGGGGGGAACCTCCAGCCAACGCAGTTCATCCGTGGTCGTGATGTGCTCAGCCGCGACAAACACCGTCTCGGGCGGAATGCGCAAGCCGCTGCGCGCGAGCTGGGATCGCACCTCTGGCAAGTTGCAGATGGTGGCCAACGCACGGGCGTTGAACCGCCCGGCTGCGCCACCGCACGCCCCGCAGTCCAGGGCGGCGGCGTGCGGGTTATTGACCGTCTGAGCTTCATGACCGCATACCACCACCAGCGGTGCAAACGTGGTGATGCCCAGACTGCGCAGCAGTCCGCCTGCCATGTCCGCCATTTGCTCCAGGGTTAACCCTAACGGCAAGCCTGACAGACCGTGGGTGCTGGCGTCACGCCGGACAGCCAACGCGGTAGGCGGTGTCCGTTCTGCCACCTCGGTCAGGCGCAGCCACCCGCGACTGGCCGAGGGTAACAGGGTACGCAGAAACGTGTGCAGACCCAGCCACGGACCACTCCATTCGGGCAAGGCGAGGCTGGCCAACCAGTGCTGCTTCGCCTTTTTAAAAACCTCTCCCGGCAGGCGCAAGCCGTTGCGCCGTTGCCGGTAGGAGCGGCCAGCACCTGGATGGGACGCGGCGGACAACACCTCAGGCACCTCCGCCACCGGCTGCACAATGGCCGGACAAGACGGGTGCGTGTGGGCGCTGTCGAGCGCACGGGTGCGAATGGGCAGATTAAAGAAACCGGCGCAGCCATAAGTGGCATATGGCCCCAGCGCCTCCAGCTGGCGGCGGAATTCAGCGGATCGGACGTCAATGCAAAAGAGCAGTTGCGCCAGCGGCCGTTCTTCATTCCCCTCCGCTTGGGGGTGGCGCTGGCGTACTTGCGCCAACGTCTGGCGCAAGGTTTCGGCGTACGTGTCTTCCCAGGCTGCCAGCCACACAAGCCAGCGATCCGTGTCCAAAAATCGCTGCAGCCAACTTAAACACGCCTGCTGGGCAGACGGTGTCAGGCTGCACCACGCCTCGGGTGTCAGACCACCTGATTGGAACCAGGCGTCCAACAGTTGTGCGATTTGCTGTAGCTCATGGTCCAGCGCCATAGACGATGCCGTATCGGACGCGGCGTCTGTGTCCCGGATAAGGGGCAGGTCGCCGGCGCACAACGCCCATTCCAGCGACAGCCGTACCGCCAGGTATTCCACCAAGAGTGACCATCCACCGCTAGTTTCCCGCGATGTCCAAAGCAGCATGCCGGCCCAACCGGGCAGAGCCAAAAGATGGGCGCGTAAATATGGTATGCGTTCTTCGGCACGGACCCCCAAACGGCCGAGCGCTTGCAGCAAGGCAGCCTCTGCCGTTTGGGGCCAGTCGGACAAGCGCCGACGTTCTGCTTTGGACAACGCGGGGTCCGCCTGGGCCAATCGGTGCCAGGCGGCGTACAGGCCAGTGTGGCGCCAGGGCAAAGGCCAGGCGGCTTGGCCTGTATCCAGGTACAGTTTGCACCAACGGATGGTGCAGGCATCCAGGCGTTGCGCCAGGGACACGGTGTTCTTGCCGGTGTGCGCACGGGTAGCCTTGTGTTGGTCGATCCGCTGGCTCACCGTGAGCACACACCACGGCTCGGGCGGCGTGAGTCGGACCCCGTGATCGACAGCCGCAGCCGCAAGCCGCAGCACCTGCTCGTCGACGGTGGCGGGGTCATGGGCAGCAAACGACCAGAGCCAAGCCTGACAGGCCTGCAGCACCTGAGCTCGCGGCAACGGCAGGGCCTGGCCGTCCAGCCAGCGCTGCAGGCAGCGCAACAGGTGGTGCGGGGCCAGCTCGCCACGGTCCAACGCCGCTTGGATGAAACGAGGGGATGGATGCAGGCGGATGCCTTGGGCTGCGCGCAGGCGTGCCGCCGCTTCCGCAAAAGGCAGGTGTTCCAACGCGGGCCACGGATGACGGGCGATGAACGAGGCAATCGGCCAGACAGGGGCGATGCCGTCCGCCGCTTGTTCCACCCACGCGTGAACGGGCAAAGCCTGGGGATCGTCCGCCAAGCCAGGGGTGGGTTGAAGCCGGCCGACGGTCTGCACTCTGCTCATGACAACGTCGCCTCCTCCGCGTAGTTCGCCAAATAGCGGGGGTGGGCTTCCAACGCCTGTGGGCGCGGTTCACCCAGGTGTACCAACCCAAGGTATAAGCGAATCGAGCAAGGGGACGTTGGCCGGGCGAGGCACCAGGCAAACACCCCTGCGCCGCAGGCGTACAGCAGCCATGCGGTGGCGGCCAGGACCAGCCCGGGGAACCCCGCCGGCCCGCCGCTCACGCCTACCAGTACATGAGCCGCAGCCGGGTCAGGTGAAACGGGCCATCCGGGCTGGGTTGGGTGGCTTGTCTGGAGTGCGGCCTGCACCAAGGCGGACAACCGCATACGCAGCCCTTCGGCCACGAGCACAGCGAAGACCATGCCGCCCAGCCCCAGCCACCGTCCCTCACGTACGGTGGCCAGTTGTCTCCAGGTTAAGACCCATCCAGCGCCCAGGAAGAGGCCGCTAAGTGCACGGGCTGGCTCGGCGGGGGCGATGAGCCAGTAGGCCGCACCTAGCAAGCAGGCGAGCAGCAGGCCGACGTGTAGGCGTCTGTCTGCTGCAGAGGGTAGGCTGGCCGCAGGGCCCAGCGAGGCCCGCTCCGGCCGCGGCACCACCGAGCCTGCCCGCAAGAACAGGGTGGCTTTGAACAAGCCGTGCAGCACCAGGTGCACCACGGCCGCGTCGTAGGCACCGAGTGCACACTGGGTCAACATCAGGCCCATTTGTGCCATGGTAGAGGCGACCAACTGCCGCTTGTAATCCGTTTGGACCAACATCACCCCCGTACCAAGTACGACGGACAGCCAGGCTAGGAGCAGCAGGACCAGGTGAGGGCCAACCCCGCTTTGGTCCAATAGAGGGGACATGCGTGTTAACAACAACCCGCCCGCGTTGACCAAGCCGGCATGCATCACAGCGGACACGGGGGTGGGGGTGACAGCCGATTCCAGCAACCAGCGCTGAAACGGCCAGCCGCCTGCCTGTAGGAGGGCGGCCAACAGCAGCAGTCCACAGATGCCATACCGCGCCCCTGGTGCAAAAGTCGAGACCTGGGCGAGGGCACGGTCGACCTGCCAAGACCCGCTGACATGAGCGAGCCAAACAACGGCCACCGCGACGGCTGTGGAGCTGGCGAAAAAGGTTTTCCCGCAGAGCCGCGCGACGGCGCGAGCGGGGGCCCACTCGCGCTTGAGTGAGACCAGCGCGGTGAGTGCCAGCCCCATGGCTGTCCAGCCTACGGCCAGCAGTGCCAAGTGGCCGCTCATCCACGTCGCCGCGGCGGCAGCAGTCAGCCAAGTCAGTCCGCCAAAGTAGCGAGGATAGGCGCGGTCGCCTTGTAGATAACGGACAGAAAAGGTTTGGATGAGCAGGTTGAGCAGGCTGATGTACAGAGACATGAACCAGCCCAACCGGTCTAAGCGCCAGGGGCCCCAGGCGGTCAGCGGTGCGGCAAAGACCCATCCGGCCAGAGATATGGTCACCGGCAGCCAGAGCAGGCCGGTATGCAGGCGCACCAACCGGGCCTGGAAGCGCGGGGTGGCCGGAGGAAACAGCCCGAGCCATGTCCCGTTGAGCAGGACAGCCAGCCAGGCCATCGCCCACGCAACATCCCACCCGCTGTAGTGCATGCCTGTTCCTCCTCCCGTGACATAGCAAGCAAAGAAAAAGAGACCGGCGCTGGCCCTTCCGTCCGTTTGGGAAGATCATTCCCTTACAGAGGAAGGGCAACGCCGGTCTCTCTTCAGCGCATCGCAAAGGATGTTCTGAACAGCTCCCGAACGGTGCTTGCAGCGGACGTTCTGGCAACTCGCCGAGGATGGCGCTTTGCCCGACCGCCCCACGCAAGCGGCCCATGTTTCATAGCGTTTGCATTATATCACAAAACTTAAGTCTGTGGTTCACTGTTGGCCCATTTTTTCTCCAAGTCGTCACACAAACGAAACACCATGATGCGTTCTCCGGTGCGCGTGCTGAGGTCGGTGTAAAAATTCTTGACCTGTTCACCCGTAATTTCTTGGATGATGGCCTTCAGGTCTTCGACCCCAGATTCTACCAAGCTTGTACGATTGCGTTTGACCGATAGCAAGCCTTCCATCGTTTCGCACAAAGCATACTCTGCAGCACTTAAGATGCCCTGCAGGGAGACGATGATTAAATCGCGCAGGATGTCGGTTTTAACCGACACCGAACCGCGGCCCAGGTAATCCTTCTCCCATTTCGTAAGGGCCTTGCTGATTTCTGCCTCCATCCAGCCTTTCGTCTTGTTCACCCGTCCGTTCTCTCCTTGGTTACGAAGGCCGCGCCCCAGCCGTATATGGGATACGGAACCACAAGCCATGTTCATTGTATCGGGAGCAGGCAGTCGGTGACAAGAGGGGCAAACCTGCAGTCACAGACGGCTGCCAAAAATTATATTTCGCATAGCGCAACTCATGCTTGCTCGGTTATCTATTCTATGAAAATTTTAATTGTGGGCAATGGTTATTTATATTCTGGAAGGGGGAGAATCCGTGCAATCTTCACAAGCGCTACCCATCTCAAGTTTGTTGCGAGACCAACCCATGACGCCGCGCCGTTACGGGGTATTGCTGCTTGTGGCTCTGGTCATGGTATTTGAAGGCTATGACACCATGGTCATCCCGTACGTGATGCCACAACTGGAGCACGTATGGCACCTGTCGCCCGTGGAGTTAGGGTCCTTGAGCTCTTACGGCTTTATCGGTTTGCTGTTGGGCGCCATGATTCTCGGACCGTTGGCTGACCGGATGGGCCGCCGCCCGGTGGTGATTTTTGGACTTCTTTGGTTTTCCGTGTTTACGGGGTTGACCATTCTGGCCTCCGGTTACGCCAGTTTTGCGGTGTTCCGCGTGTTATCCGGCTTTGGCATTGGCGGGGTCATGCCCATCTCAGCTTCCATCGCGGCAGAGTACGCGCCGCCACAGCGCCGCGGGTTGTGGGTGTCGGCGGTGTACGCCGGGTTTGTCACCGGTTGGGCCTTGGCTGCGGTGGTGGCCATCTTCATGGTGCCGGCGTTTGGCTGGAAAGGGATGTTCCTGGTTGGCTTGTTGCCGGTGGTGTACAGCCTGGCCATGTTCAAGTATTTGCCGGAGTCGTTGCAAATCTTGGCGAAAAAACAGCGTTTTGACCGGATTCGGCAAACGTTGGTGGAGCTCGGCTATGGCACTTTTCAGCGCGGTCAGTACACGTTCTTGCTGGATCAAGTGGAAGAGCAACACAGCCTGGCGAACGTCCGCTTGCTGTTCCAGGGCGGACTCGGCGCCACCACCGTGCTGCTCTGGCTGGGTACGTTTTTTACCCTCTTGTTTATGTTTGGCTATGCCTCTTGGCTGCCGTCGCTGATGGTCAAGTCGGGGCACGGGTTGGTCCGCAGTTTCAGTTTTAGTCTTGTGGTTGATATTGCCCAAGTGATTGGAAACCTGTTGATGGGAGCGTTCATGGACCAGTACGGCCCGAAGCGGGTGACCATTGTGTACTTCCTCTTGTTGGCTGTGAGCGTGGTTCTTTTTGGTCTGGGGTCTTCAGACGCGTACATTTACGTCTTCAGTGTGCTGGTAGGTTTGTTCACCGCAGTTCAGGCAGGCATCAACACCATCCTGGCGCACGTCTACCCAACCAACGTCCGTGCCACAGGCATTGGGTGGAACGCGGGCATTGGCCGGTTTGGCTCGATTTTTGGCCCAGTGGTGGTGGGTTGGCTGGTACGTTACAACCTCTCGTTAGAAGGCTATATGCTGGCGTTTGCCGTGATGGCCCTGCTCGCCATGGTGACGGTGGTCTTGTCGCGCGTCCGCATCAGCTCGGTGCCTGACTGGTCAGAACAGCAGCAGAGTGCAGTGTCGTAACTCGCTTTGTTGACC